>JALZIF010000131.1 GCA_030860435.1 Gemmatimonadota bacterium
GCACTACCCTGGGTGGAAACAGGAGTACGACGTCCCGGCGATCTTGCGTGAGATCCATGAGGCCATGTTGGAGCGGTGGCAGACGGAGGGGCTTGGGGCGGGGGGAGCGGGTAGGCAGTAGGCGCGGGGCCCGACCCCGCGCTAGGCAGCGCCCGGCTCCGTCTGCTCGAACACGCCGCCGAGCCAACGCACGCACAGCGCGATCTCGGCGACGAGCGCGGCCGCCGCGACGGCGGCGGCAATGAGAATCCCGGGCGCATCGAGGCCGGGGTAGAGTAGGATCGCCGTTCCGATAGCGAGCGCGCCGGGCACAATCAGCGCGACGAGAAGCAGAAGCAGGTTGCCGAGCGCGGCGAGCAGGTTCAAGCCGAGCGTCTCGATGCCGGCGGGCGCGCCATGGCCGCGGCGGCCCCAATCTGGATAGAGAAGCGCGAGCCCGTTCTGAATGCAGAGGCTCATCGCGTTGACGGCAGGCAGGGCGATGACCGAGCCGCACGCGAGCGCGAGATAGAGCGGCGTGGCGTGCTCCAGCGCGCCGCCGACGGCGATGAGCGCCAACGCCACAGCGAGCGCGGCGAGCTGCACGAGAGTCAGCGTGATCGTGGACGCGGCGATTTCGGCGCCAACGATCGCCGCGCCGCCGAGGGGGAACGTCCGCAGCAGCGCGAGTTTCGGCCAATCCTGCCGGAGGTCGTTCCGCACCCACAGCGGTCCAGCGACGAGCAGGAGCGCCGCCCACGACGCGGCGAAGATCGCGAGCAGCTCGACCAGGTTCGTCTGCGTATTTAGCGCGGCAATGGCGAAACCGATCGCGATTCCGGCGAGTAGGCGAAGCACGGTCGCGGCGCCAACCAACCGGGATTGAGCGACGAGGTTCTTCCAGGTGATCGCCCACTCCGGCGGTCCCGTGGGGCGGAGCGGGAGCCAGACGCGTCGTGCTCCCCCTGAGGAAAAGCTGGTTGAGCCACGTGTCGCCAGCCTCCGCGCGCGTCGAGCGGACGCCTCCACGGCCGCCTCCTCGAACGCGGCGTCGCTCAGCAGCACCCAGGCGGCGTGAGCGAGCAACAGCGCTAGCGCGACCGGCATGGCGCGCCCCCACGCGGCGGCGTCAGGCGCGAGGCTGGGCGCGAGAATCCAGTGGAAGGGCAGGAGTGCGACATGCGCAGCTGGGCGGCGGAGAGCTTCGGCGAGGATGCCGACGACCTCCATGCGACTGACGGCATCGCGCAGTGCGGGGACGGAGGCGGCGACGCTCCACGCGAGCGCCACCGCTGCCGCGGCGAACACGGCGATCGACAGTGCGTGGCGCCTCGCACCGGCCGCCCCCTGTTCGGCGGCGCTGGCGCGTACGAGTGACGCCCCGAGCTGATGCATGTGTAAGGTGGAGAAGAGCGCCCACACCGCGGCCGCGCGAAGTGTCCAGTTGAGCGTGCCGCTCCGAGCGAGGAGGACTGTCCACAGCGCCGCGCCGGCAACGATCGCGAGTTGCGCGCGGAGCAGCTTGAACGCTATGAGCTGTCGCCGCGAGAGAGGGGCGGGGAAAAGAAAATCCACCTCCGCCGGCGAGAACGCGAGCGCAGTGCGCTCACCACCGAACAGCCACCACCGCGCGGCGAGGAGCGCGAGTCCGAGGGCCGCGATCTCCCCCGCCCACGCTCCCGCCGCGCCACCGAGCGGCTGCGGGTGGGAGACTCCGACATCGGACGGGCGCGCGAAGACCGCCCACAGATAGGCCGCGCCGAGCAAGAAGCCGAGCGCGTAGCGGGGGCGCCGAAGGCGCAGTGCCTGACGGGCGAGCCGGTTGTAGAGCGAGCGAGAGAAGAGAAACCAGAGCGCGGACGCGGTCACTCGACTCCTGTGAGCACAAGGAAGATCTCCTCCAACCCTCGCCCGGCGAGTTGTGGCCGGTCGGTGATGATCTGGTCGATCGTTCCCAGTGCCACCAGCCGCCCCTGGTGGAGGATGAGGATCGCCGTGCACAGCTCCTCGACCAGGTGAAGGAGGTGCGAGCTGAGGAGCACAGCCGCGCCGGCCCCGGCGCGTGCCGCGATCGTGCGCTTCATCCGCCGGATCCCGACGGGGTCGAGCCCGGTGAGCGGCTCGTCCAGGAGGAGCGCCTTCGGGCGGTGGAGAAGCCCGCACGCGATCGCGAGCTTCTGCCGCATCCCGCGCGAGAGCTCGCCTGGGAGTGCGTCACGCTTCTCGCCGAGCTCCATCTCGCGGAGCAGCGAATCGAGCTGCCCGTCCAGGTCCGCCACGCCGTACAGCCGCGCGACGAAACGGAGGTGCTCGACTACGGTCAGGTACTCGAAGAGCTGCGGCTCGTCAGGAATCCACGCCAGCTCGCGCTTCGCCGCTCGCGGCGCCCGCGCCATGTCGTGGCCCGCGATGTGGATGGTGCCGCTTGTCGGCGCGATGATCCCCGCGAGCGCGCGTAGCGTCGTCGTCTTGCCGGCGCCGTTGGGGCCGACGAGACCGAGCACCTCGCCGGGGGCGACGCGAAAGGAGAGCGACTGCACGGCGGCCAAGTCACCGTAAAGCTTCGTCAGGTCGTGGACGTCGATCACCGAGGAAGGATGCGTCGGCTCGCCCGCCATCCGCAACGCGTGGCAGGGGAACTCGGCACGACTGTTGCCCCCGGCATACGCGCACCACTACCAGCGAGGACTCACGGTGAAGGGGCCGCAGGGCGCCGACGACGCTTCGGTGCTAACGCCGGATGTGAACGAGAGCGCCCAGGCAGCACCGATCGCCCCGGATGCGCCGGAGCCTGATCTCGGCAGCACCGGCCGCGCTATTCGCAGCGTCGGTGGCCGCTCCATGGCGGTCACGGTCCTGGCCGTCCTCGCGGTGCTCTACACGCTGTACTTCGCGCGAGCCTTCCTGCTGCCGATCGTGTTCGCCCTCCTGCTCGACTTTCTCTTCAGCCCCGTGGTGCGCGCGCTCGCTCGCTGGCGAATTCGGCCGCCGATCGGCGCGGGGCTGGTGGTGCTGGCGCTGATTGGCGCGACGGCGTTCGCCGCCTACGAGCTCACGGGCCCCATGCAGAAGTGGATCGCGAAGGCGCCGGCGACGGTTGAGACCGCGCAGGTGAAGCTTCGGACTTTGCTCACGCCGCTGGAACGGGTGAGCAGGACGGCGGAGGAGGTGCAGCGCGCCACGGGACGTGGGAAGCCCGAGATAGAGCAGGTAGTGGTGCAGGGGCCGAGCTTCGCGTCGCGCGTGTTCGGGACGACGCAGCGCCTGTTCGGCGGAATCCTGCAGGTGATCGTGCTGCTCTACTTTCTGCTCGCCGCCGGCGACCTGTTCCTCCAGAAGCTCATCAAGGTCCTTCCACACTTCGAGGACAAGCGGACTGCGGTGCAGATCGCGCGGAAGACCGAGTCATCGATCTCGACGTACCTGCTGACGGCGACCGCGGTGAACATCGGCGAAGGCATCGTCGTCGCGGTGGCGATGTACTTACTCGGCATGCCGAACCCCGCCCTCTGGGGCGCGCTCGTGGTGGTGCTCGAGTTCATTCCGTACCTCGGCGCGATTGTGACGATCGGCGTGCTGTCGCTCGCGGCGCTGACGACCTTCGACACCGTGGGACATGCGCTGCTCGTGCCGGCGACGTTCTTCATCATCAACCTCGTGCACGCTAACTTCGTCATTCCGCTCTTCCTCGGCCGCAAGCTGACGCTCAACCCGGTCGCTGTGTTCGTGGGGCTCGCCTTCTGGTGGTGGATATGGGGGATTGCCGGCGCCTTCATTGCCGTACCCCTGCTCGCGGCGCTCAAGATCTTCTGTGACCACATCGAGTCGCTTGCGCCGTTCGGGGAGTTCCTCGGCCAACGCGATGAGAGCGAGCGGCGGACTACGATCCGCGAGCCTGCGGATGACCCCTCCCCCGAAGGCCCGGCCGCGCGCCCGTCATCCGCCTGACGGCTCCCGGCTGGCGGGGTCGACGCACGGAGCGCACGGCGAGACGCGACACCAACTCGATCGTCTTGATGGTGCCAGATTCTCCCTCGCCGTCCGCCTAATCTCGCGAACCATGACCACCTTCGTTGCTCGCCAGCCGATTTTCGACCTCGATGACCGCACGATCGGGTTCGAGCTGCTCTACCGGACAAGTGCCGAGGAGAACTGGGCATTTGGCGCCGATGAGCAGCAAATGTCGTCAGACGTCATCATTCACTCCGTGCTCGGCATCGGGCTGGAGCGGATCACGGGCGGGAAGACGGCGTTCATCAACTTCACCAGCGACATGCTGGTGACTGACTTGTTCGAGCTGCTCGACCCGCGGTCGGTGGTGATCGAGCTGCTAGAGCGAATAACGGCCGACGAGTACGTCGCGCGCGCGTGCGACCGCCTCGCCGCCAAGGGGTACCGTCTTGCCCTTGGCGACTACGCCGGGCAGCCAAGCTTCGACCCCATTCTGCGGGTAGCGGAGATCGTCAAGGTGGACGTGCTCGGCCGCTCCGCCGGAGAGGTGGCGACGATCGCCGCACGACTCCGGCGCTATGGAGTGCGGATGTTGGCGAAGCGAGTGGAGACGGCGGAAGTCCACGCTCAGTGCAAGGCGCTCGGTTTTGAGCTGTTTCAGGGATACCATTTCGGGCGTCCAGAGATCCTGTCGGACCGCGACATCCCGGTTGACGGGGTCGCGATCATGCGGGCGCTCAACGCGCTTCGCAACCCGGGCCCGGACGACGCCGATCTGGAAGACGCGTTCCGGGCCAGTCCGCTCCTGACCTATCAGCTGCTGCGCATCGTCAGCTCCGCCCTTCCGGGCCACCGGGCGACCGAGTCGGTGACGCACGCGATCCGTCTCCTCGGGTGTGAGCTGCTCCTCCGCTGGCTCTCGCTGCTCTTCGTGTCGTCGCTAGTGGCGCGCGCCGACCCAGAGTCGGAGAGCGCGGAGTCGGTACTCCTCCGGGCACGGTTGGGGGAGCGGATCGGCGAGGTGGCCTCCCCGGAGTCTGAGAGCGGTCCATTATTCCTCGCCGGGCTCCTTTCCGGCCTCGGCGTGCTCACCGGGATGCCGCTCGGCGAGGCGCTTGACCGGATCGGGCTCACCCTCGCGGTCCACGACGGGGCGCTCGGGCGCGGAGGTCCGTACGCGCCGGCTCTGGAACTCGCCGCGGCGTGTACGGCGGGGCGGTGGGACCGCGCGACCGTGCTTGCGGCCGCGGCCGGCATCGGCGAGGATAGGGTAAAGGAGCTCTACCTCGAGGCGCTAGCCTGGGCTCGGGAGCGCGTCCCCGTCCCCGTCGGCTGAGGCTGGGCGAGAAGTGCTACCGCCCCCGCTGTGGATTCAGAATTTTGTCGATCTCGTTCCGCGCGTCCTCGAGGTGCAATCGCGTTGTCCGGTCGCTCGTGCGGCCGACAGCTGTACGGAGCGCCGTGTCGAGGTCGCGCAGCTCGCCGCGGAGCAGCGCCCGCGCGTCAGGCACCTGCCGAGCGGCGCCGATCGTTAGCGTCCCTCCACCGGGAATCTGGATCACCTGCGGCGGCGTTTGCGGCGGGTTGATCTTCGCGCCGATGATCTCGACGTAGTTACGCTGCAGGCGTCGGCGGAACGCGTCTACCGTGGGACTCGGGGCCGACAGCTCGCTCCATACGCCGCGCCGCAGATCGGCCAGCATGTCGCCGAGCTTGTACACATCCGCCGGACGCGCGGCGAGCGCCTCGAACTCGATCAGGCGCGCCAGGCGATTGTTGTCCAGCAGGATGTTGAGCACGTTACGCTGCGCGTTCCCGATGCGGTCGATCGCGCCCTCGACCTCGATCTTGCGGAGCAGCCTGGGGTCTAGGAAGAAGTCCGGTGTACGGAACGCCTGCTCGTTGAGAAAGCGGACTGCCTCACGCTGCCGCGCTCGCGGTACCGGCGTGAACCGCACCCCGTTTTGCCCAACGTACTTCTCCTGCGACTCGGCCCCTCCCACGAGCGTCGCCACGTGCCGCAGCTCCGTCGCCCACTGCTGCGTGAGCCGCGTGTACAGCTCGGATAGGTCGGCGTAATCCTCTCCCTCGCGCGTGGCCGCGCGCTCGAGCATAGGCACCACCCGCTTGATGTTCTTGAGGCCGAGCATCGTCGCGCGCACGGCATCGGCGTCTCCCACCGCCTCCGTCTGGTCGCCGGGATCGGCACCGAGCGCGCCCGAGGTCGAGAAGCGCAGGTAGGGAAGGGAGTCCTGCGCTCGCGCCCAGCGGTCGAGCGTCGGCTTCTCCTCATCCGGCGTCCGCGCCCCCGGAATTGGCTTGTACCCCCACATCGTCGCGAACCGGTCGTACGGCCCGACTCCGGGGATGAGCAGCGCCGGCGGGATAGAGTCCTCGGGCTGTGCCACGTAGTTGAAGCGCGAGTAGTCCATCAGCGTCGGCGTGTGACCCATGCGCTCGACGAAGGAGCGGGCGCGCACCGAGTCTACCGGGTACGTCGAGCTCGCCTTCATGTTGTGCGGGAATCCGAGCGTGTGTCCGATCTCGTGGGCGACGACATACTCCACCAAGCGCCCCATCAGCGAGTCAGGGAAGGGGAGCGTCTGCGCGCGCGGGTCGAGCGGTGCCACCTGAGTGAAGTACCACGAGCGCTGGAGATTCATGATGTTGTGGAACATCCGGACATCGGCCTCGATGATCTCACCGGTGCGCGGATCCACGACGTTGGGCCCTATGGCGTTTTCGATCGTGCTCGGCACCCAACGGATCACCGAGTAGCGCGCGTCCTCGGCGCTCCAGTCCGGGTCTTCGACGGGCGAGGGTGCATCCTTGGCGAGGATCGCGTTCTTGAAGCCCGCCTCCTCGAACGCCGGCTGCCACGCCTCGATCCCGCTCTTGATGAAGGGTACTAGCCAACGCGGCGTCGCCGGGTCCACGTAATAGGTGATTGGCTTCTTCGGAATGCACAGCTCACCGTCGCGCTGCTCCGAGCACTCGAGCCGGTAGCGGTTGATGTAGCTCCGGCGGGCGACGCGCTGCTCGCTCGTGCCGAAGTCGAGCTGGTTGACAGTGAAGTAGCCGACGCGCTTGTCCGCGAGCCGCGGCATCATTGGCTGCTCGGGGAGTCGCACCATGCTCCAGTGCATCAGCATGCTCTGTGACTGCCCCGGGGGGAAGTTGAGCTGGAAAGGCAAGTTTTGCGGCGGGGGGGGCGGCGGTGGCGGGTTGTAAGTGTGCGTCGCCTCCACCTCGACGTTGTCCGGGAAACCAGCCACCCGCTCTACGAAGGAGCGCGACACGTCGATCGTCCCGCGGATCCGCGTGCCGACCCCCAGCTCTGGCGCTCCACCCGTGTACATGCGCGTGACGTCGATGACGGCGGCGCTATCGGGCCCGTATGCCTCGACGTTGAAGGCCGCGATGATCGGGTGGTAGTTCGCTGCTGCGACGGCCTGAGCGATCGGGAGCGCGGTGTCGGCGACCACATTGTAGTTGACGTTCCTCAGAAAGACGCGGTTCTCCCGCCGCTCCCAACGAAGGACTCGGGAGCCGATCTGCTCGCCGCCATAGCCGACGCCTAGCGTCGTCTTGGCGATCTGGGTGACGAGAAGCAGGTCTTTCCCCAGCTCTTTCGCCGGTATCTCGAAGAGCAGCTTGCTTCCCGCACGGTGCGTCTTGAACATCCCCTCGCGCGTCTTGGCGTCCTTGGTGATAACACGCGCGTACGGCCGGGGCGACGGGTCGGGAGCTCCAGCGGGTCCCGCGGGACCGCCTGGCCCTGGGGGTCGCCCGGCGGTGTCGGTGGTCGAGCGCGTCACGTCCGGTGTCGCCGCTGGGGCGGGTGCCGTACGTGGCGGCGCCGGCCTGCAAGCAGTGGTTGCCGCGATCGCGATCAGCGCGGCCGCGAGACTGAGGCGCGAGAGTAGGTCGACCATCTTGGGAGTATCCCGAACGGAGGGGGGAGGAGCGTTAACCGAGGGCCTAAAGATTGTCGCCGGTACGGCTCAGGTCAAAGGGCGGCCCGTTACTCCTGATCCAGCAGCGCGGCGAGCCGCTTCGGGGCGATGAGACGGTAGGAATCCCGCAGCAGCGCCGGTAGCTCCTCCCAGTCGGCGTTGCCGTCGAGCCACACGCCCACCCACCCGCTTGGGCCAACGTACGGAGGCACGAAGAACCGGTCCGGCGCCGACTGGACCATGAGCGCCTGGTTGCCGGGTGCCGCCTTGCACCAGACGGCCGCCCGCCCCTTGCCGTGGTGGTTGTCGGCGCCGGCGTACATCGCGAACAGCTTGTTGCGCACCCGAAACGTGGGCTCGCCCCACGCCTCGACCTCGTGAGCCTCGGGCAGCGCAAGGCACAGCTTGCGCAAGCGCGCGAGCGGCCGCGGCGTCGGCCGGTCAGTCCCGATACGGATAGTCCGGGTCCGCCAGACGGGCGGCGCGGGCGGCTGCCTCCGGACCGGCGATCTCATGCGCGAGGTTCCGCAGCATCGGGGTCAGATGCTGGCCGTAGCGCAGCAGGCTCGCCGCGCGCGCGCGGCGCGCGAGGAGAAAAGCTAGAATCGGCTGGTCGGCCTTCTGGGCGTTGCAGCCGAAGCAGGCGAGGACGAGGTTGTCGCGCCGGTCGTAGGCCGTCTGGCCGCGGCGCGGCGTGACGTGGTCGAGAGTGATCGTGCTCGGGTCGGTTCGGCGCTCACAATACGCGCAGACCGGTCCGTGGCAGTTGATCAGCCACAGGCGCGTCTCGGTGTAGGCCGTGCGGCTGGTCGGGAGCGAGGTGTGGCGCGGCGCGGAGGCGGTGGAGCCAGGGATGCGGCGGCGCGGACGGCGGTGACGGCGCGGCTGGGTTGCGGGCGCGTCTGATCGGAGTATCGAGCTATTCGGCATGTAGTGGAATGAAATATAACCTCTGGAGTAAGACTTTGCAGGTTGGCTCACGTCACGAGTACACCCTCCCCTTACCACTGGAGGGCGGTTCGATCGACCTCGGTCGCGAGGAGCCGGTACAGCTCGCGCGCCGCGTCACGAGAGAGATACGGGATGTCAACGCGATGGGACTCGGCCCCGCCGCCCGCCGTGTCCACACGCACCCGCGCCATTGCCGTGCGGCGATCGAAGGGGGATTCGAGGAGAGTGACCGCCTGAATTTTGGTGAAGCGCGCGACGGTCACCTGACTCGTGACCCAGCCGCTGCGGAAGAGGACCGCGCCATCCGTCACGGCCCATCCGAGACGCGCGACGGAGTAGCGTGCGTAAACGAAGGCCCAGCCGGCGAGTAGCGCTACCGGCGCCAGAGCCCACCACTCGAGCAGTATCACCAACGGGATGGCGACCGCGACGGGGACGAGCAGTGACCCCTTGAGCGCCCGACCGAACGCGCGCGGGTGGGTGGTGCGCCATCCCACCGCGGAGAGGTCCAGCTCCGGGATGATCTCGCGAAGGAGGTTCAGCAGCTCGGCGCGGCGGATGATCGGGGCGAGCCACTCCCGCTGCGTCGCGTTCCCGCTCCCTGCTCCCCCCTGGCCGGCGTCGGCGCGTGCCGTCTCGACCCTCACAGACACTCGCCCGAAGAGCCGGTGCAGCGGCCCCTCCTGGATAGTCAGTGTCTGGATCCGGCGGACGGGGATGGTCGCGACGAGGCGCGTGAGGAGGCCGTGCTCGGTCCTGAGGTCGTTCCCATCACGTGTGAGCTTGAAACCGTGCAGACGCACGAGTGTCCAGCCCATCGAGATCAGCCGGACGAATAATAGAAGTCCCGCTAGCGCCGCGACGGCCAGCACGATCCGGTTCGCGGGCACGCCCCCGTCCCCCAGCAACGCGCCGACCGCGTCGCGGACAACACCGCGTCCCGATACCTGCTCGCCGAACGCTGCCTCCGCGAGGCGGTCCAGAAGTCCGAGCTCCCAGAGTAGGCCGAAGGCCGCGGCGATGACCACCACGCCACGGTTCTGGATCAGCCCCAGGAGTATTAGCTCTCGCGGGGGCAGACCAAGGAGGATTCGACCCGGAGGCGGTGAAGGAAGATCAGCGAGCGCTCCAACCTCATTCCGCTCCTCGAAGACACGCCGTCGCATCTCATCAGCGGCGCCGACCGACAGCACGCTCATCGTCGCCTCGGGCTCCTGTCCGCCCCCCGTGTCGACGCGCACTTGCACCACGCCCGTCAGGCGATGGACGACGTTCTGAGTCGAGTCGAGGTTCTGGATCCGCGCATACGGGATGTGCCGCTCCTTCCGGAAGAACACTCCCGAGCGGATCACCATCTCGTTCGCGTCGTAGCGGTAACGGAACGAGACGTACCGTCCGACGTGTAGCAGCGCGAACGGGACGACGAGGACCATCGCCCACATCTGCCAATCCAGGCCGGCGGGGCCGGCCGTGATGAGGACGAGCAGCGCCGGGACGGCGAGGTCGCGTAGCAGCCCGCCGAAGCCGAAGAGGATCGAGAGCGGGTGAAGACGGTGCTCAGATGGCATCGCGCCCGTCTCCGGGCAGGAGATGATCGCGGATGCGGAGCGCCGTGGCATGGTCGAGGCCGCGCAGATCCACCTTTGCGTGGTCGGTGCCAGCCGTGTATACGACGAGGGTGCCAAGCCCGTATCGCCGCTCGAGCGGTCCCTGTGCGACATCGATGTGCTGCACGCGGGAACGGGGCACGTTGACAACGTTTCGCCAGACTACTCCCCTCCGAACTTCGATACCCCGGCCGTCGACCGTGTAGGCGGCGTGGCGGTACGCGATCTCCGGCCATCGATTCGACCACCACGCGAGGGCCAGCGTGGCGGCGGCCCACAGCAGGGCGAGTGAGCCCGTCGCGACGGCGGGAGGGCGAGAAACCGTGAGGATGATGGCGAGCACGAGGAGCAAGCCGATCGAGACCGAGCCGGTGACGATCCAGCCAGCTATTCGCTGGAGCGCGACCGCGCGCGGATCCAACGAGTGCTCGACGCCGTCCGCGATCGCGGGCAGCGAGTCGAACCGGTCTGTCGGAGTGAGAGCGTCGAAGCCAAGGTCGAGGTCGGCGTGCACAGTCACAGCTCTCTTGGTCGTTCGGGGTTCTCTGGTGCGCGGCGAGGATGGTGTGGCAGGTCGAACTACGTCAAGGGGCCGGGTTGTGTTTTGTCCCTGTCGCGCGCGACGCTCGCGGCGTTGACGAGGCGCTGACGGACGGACCTAGTGTGCCCTGCCGATGATCGGAGTGAAGTGATACGTTGCCTGGTGTGGAGTCCTCTCCTATGCTGACCGCCGCAGACGTCGAGTGTATGTCGCTCCCGGGAAAACAGGTCGAGCTCGTCCGGGGGCGGCTCGTCGTGCGGGAGCCGCCAGGTACGCGTCACGGTGTGATCGCCGCGAGCCTCGGATATTACCTGAGCGACTTCGTGCGTCGACGTGGACTGGGTGTCGTCTGCGCACAGGACACCGGGTTCAAGATCACCGTCAACCCTGACACGGTTCGCGCACCAGACGTTGCGTTCGTCAGCCGGGAGCAGGCCGCTCGGATTCCGCGCCGCGGATACGCCGGGCTGGCGCCGGATCTCGTCGGCGAGGTTCTGTCGCCTGACGACGCGCCCGCCGAAGTCCTCGCCAAAGTCGCCGACTGGCTGGCGGCCGGTACGAAGCTCGTGTGGCTCGTCGATCCCGAGCGGTCGGAGGTCCGCGTCTACCGTGAGGACGGAAGCCTCTCGGTGCTCCGGGCGCACGACTCGCTCGAGGGCGAGAACGTGCTGCCGGGCTTCACCTGCCCGTTGGTGGACGTCTTCTCGTCGCCCGGCGGTGAGGCCTCTTAGAATGCGCCCCCTTCTCGCACTATTAGCGGCAAGGGCACCGCGATAGGCAGTTACGGCGGGCTCCTCCTCGGCAGCGACGGTCGGCGTACACCACGTCGCGCCGTGAGGGAAGGTAGTAGACAGTAGGCAGCAGGCGAGCCCCCCCTCGCGCTACCAGCTACTGCCTACTACCCGCCTCACTTGGCCAGCAACTCTCGCAGCGCGAGTAGGTGCGCCACGCGTAGCGCCTGCGCGGCCGGCGCTGTCAGGTCAGGGACGAGGGGCGGTGCGCCGGCCGCATCACCAGCGCCGCCGCGCACCGGCGCCTCACCGATCACAGTCGCGCGGCCGAGTGCCTGGAGCGACCGGGCGAGCTCGGCGGCGACGGCCGAGGTCGCCGCGCCCGTCAGGACTATCACCCGCTTCTCCGCGTACCGGGCGCACATGCCGCGAGGCACGATCCGGAGCGGACGGGCGCTCGAGTCGGGCCCCCAATAGACCGCGTCGACGTGTAGCGGCTCGGTGTGGAATAGGCAGCTCGCCAGCAGCGCCGCAGCGGAACGCGAGCCGCCGCGATGCCCCCGGAGGTCGATGATCAGGGCGTCCGCGTCCGACAGACCGTCCATTACCTCGTCGACGATCACCGCGAAGCGCGCGCTGTCGTGAAAGTCGCTCAGGGCGAGGTAACCGACGTTTCCGGCGAGGCGCGCGACCCGGCCGACGCCCGCCGTGAGCGGCGCGCCAGCACGGTCCGCAAGCGGGACTGCGAAGGATCCGCTGCTGGTGAGCGTAACCGGGGTATCGAACGCTGGGCTGCGACGTGCCGTTTCCATCATCGTGACCTGGACAGCGTGAGAGACTCGTGCGATCGCGGCGCTCGACTCGATCTCTCCTGAAGAGCGCCGCTTATCACATACGACAGCACTTTCCCCGAAAAAGTTGCATCCGCGGGCGATGTTGACAGAATCCTGACGAACTTGACACCGACCTAGCCGTCATCCGGCAGCAGCCGCCGCCGATGCCGACTGCGCTTCTCGCCTCCTCTGTTGCTCCGCGGTCGTCGTGTACGGGGTCGCCGCTCGCTCGTTTCCGACATCGGTCGCGACGCAGACCAGACCGAGCCCGAGCCCCTTGAGCTGGTTGTTCCAGAGCACCGCGCCGCTCAACGGGTCGAGGCACCACGCTTCGCCCTTGGTCGTCGCGTACAACCGCTCCGCATCGCGATGGATGAGGACGACGTCGGATCCTTTCAGCTTCCGCCGCCACACCTCCGTCCCGGTTGCCCGGTCGACCGCCAGAGCGTGACCCTGAATCCCGATGAAGAGCAGGCTCTCAGCTCTTATCCGCGGCATTCGCGTTCCTCCCGTCGTGAAGCGTTTACCTTGCGACAATCGCGGCACGCCGCGACGCGTCGCGAATATACCCAGTCCGGCTCTCGGGCGCCCCGGGCATTGCGGCATGGCACGCTACGGCGCAGCCGGGCCTTCGTCTTGCGGGCGCGGTGCATCTAGCGGTAGGTGACACGAGGTGATCATGGCGATCTCGGGCGAGCTTGACAGGGGAGACGTCTGGCATGTCGCCGTAACAGGCGCGACCGGGATGATCGGGACGGCGCTCGTCGCGGCGTTCGCGTCGCGCGGGGCTCGAGTGACGCGCGTGTTGCGCTCACCGGAGCGCGCCCGCGGCGACGACGTCATCTGGGATCCCGAGCGCGCCGCGCCCGACGCGACGCAGCTCGAGGGACTCGACGCGATCATCCATCTTGCCGGCGAGCCAATCGCGAGGCGATGGACGGCGGACGCGAAGGCGCGCATCCGGCGGAGCCGGGTGGACTCCACGCGCATGCTTGCCGAGACAGTCGCCCGGCTGGAGCGCCCGCCGCGCGTGCTGGCCACTGCCTCCGCCGTCGGCTTCTACGGCGACCGTGGCGATGAAGTGCTCGATGAGACAAGCACGCCGGGCCGTGGCTTCCTGGCGGACCTGGCGCGCGAATGGGAGAGCGCGGCCACGCCGGCCCGGGCGGGCGGGACGCGCGTGGTCAATCTTCGGTTTGGAATCGTGCTCGGCGCCGGCGGCGGCGCGCTGGAAAAGCTCGTCCCCATCTTCCGCCTTGGCGGTGGGGGGCGCCTCGGCGATGGAAAGCAGTGGATGAGTTGGGTCGCGCTCGACGATGTGATCGCCGCGATCGAGTTTGCCGTCGCGAGCGACTCGCTCGACGGCACCGTGAACGTGGTGGCGCCGCACCCTGTGACGAACGCCGACTTTACCGCCGCTCTCGGCCGCGTCCTCGGTCGCCCCACCGTCATCGCGGTCCCCGCCTTCGCGTTGCGCCTTATGTACGGCGACATGGCGGACGAAACGCTGCTCACCAGCCAGCGCGTGGTCCCGCGCAAGCTCGAGGGTGCAGGATTCGCGTTTCAATATCCGGAGCTCGAGGGTGCGTTGCGGCGGGCGGTTGGTGCATGAAGGCGCAATGGGCAACCGCCAACCGCTAACAGCCCCCTTACTCCACGACAGTCACTTCCCCCGTCGCCAGATCGAGCGTGAAGGTGTGCTCGCCGACCGTCATCGGGACGAACTGTGTGCCATTGAACGTGATCGTCACCGTGCGCGATCCGGAGCGGCCCTGGCCGCGGGCGCCGTCCCGGGAGAAGGCGACCTGACGAGTGATCGTTCCAGACAGCGGCCACGAGCCCTCAACACGCGGGACCGGGATCACCACGTTCGTAATTGTGGTCGCGATCGTCATCGAGTAGCTGCGCGAAATACCGCCGCCGATGTGCTGGCTCTGCGTCGACGCGTTGGAGCCGCTGCCGTTGAAGGTGTGCGTGGTCTCCTGCCCGGCGAGCCCCGTCACGTTGATGTTGCGCTGGCGGCTGAACGTCGCGTTGAAGCCGTTACGCGCGACGGCGCCGGCAACCGTCGTCAGGAAGCTCGCGGATGCGGTGGTGATCGCGTCGTACGCGGACTGCGGTTGGCCGTTCGCGTCGAGGAGCTGGAAGCTGCGGGCGATCGTGAGGCCATTGCGGGAGATGCCCGGGCAGTCGAAGCGGCCGGTGGTCGCGTTGTAGGTGCAGTTGTTCTCCCAAGCGCCGGTGCGCCCGGCGTCCACCGTTGGCTGTCCGAGCGCCCCCTCCTGCGTGTTCATCAGCGAGACATCTTCAGCGAAGGCGTCGGCGGTAACTGCCGCCACGTCGACGCTTTCCAGCGCCTCGAGGTCGCTATCGCTCGGGCTGGTGGATTCGTCGCCGCAGGCGACGAGGGCGGCCATCAAGGCGGCGGCGCCGATTGCGCGGGTTAGAATGTGGCGGGTCATGGGTTGGTCTCGCTGCTGGGGGTGAGAGTTGCCGTGGTGCGTCCAGTTCCGTCCGGTTGGACGGGGCCGGCGAGGGCGCGTTAAGGCGGGTGCGGGTTGGGAGAAGAGGTTGCGGGCTGCGGGTTGCGGGTTGTCTTCGGCCGCGGCGTTCGCAGCCCGTAACCGGGACGCCCCAACCGGCAACCCGGCAACCCGCAACCCCGTAACGGCAACCCGCAACCCGCAACCCGCAACAACCCCCAACTCTCTACCCCAGCGCCGGCCGTCGCAGATGAAACCTTGTCGCCGTCTGGTACGCGTGCGCGACGGCGAGCAGCTTCGCTTCCTCGTAGAGTCCGCCCAGGAACGTGAGCGACACCGGCGTGCCATCCTCGCGGAAACCGTTCGGGAGGATCACCGCCGGGTGCCCCGTCAGGTTGGTCGCGACGAGTTGCGCCAGCCCCGCCGCGCCGGTCGGCGTGACGATGACGTCGACGGTTCGCATCAACTCGTCCCACTTGGCGATGGTCAGCGAGCGGAGACGGTTCGCGTTGATGTAGTCCACCGCCGGGATCAACCGTGCGGTTCGGAACGTGTTTGCCCAGTCGGAGCGCCCCTGCTGCACGAGCTCCTCGTCGCGATTCGACCGCGTGAGCTCGTCGAACGCCGCCGCCGCTTCGGCGACCAGGATGATGCGCATCGCGTCGTATGGCACGTCCGGCAGCTCGACCGGAAGGAGCTCGACCCCTAGCCTCCGGAGCACACCGAGTGCCGCGTCGTCGAACGCCTTTGTCGCGTGCAGCGTGCGCTTCTCATCCTTTGGATCTTTCTCGGGGAGGTCGAAGGCGCTCTTCACGTAGCCCACGCGAAGCGCCGAGGGTTGGACCGTCGCATCCCAGGTGAAGGGAACGTCGCGGGCGGTGGGGTCGAGTCCATCGCTCCCGTGGATGGCGTCGAGAACGAGGGCGCAGTCCTCCGCGCTCCGGCACAGCGGCCCGAGCTTGTCCATCGTCCACGAGAGCGCCATCGCGCCCGTGCGCGCCACGCGGCCGAATGTCGGCCGGAGCCCGGTGGCGCCGCACCGGGTCGCCGGCGATGATATCGAGCCGAGCGTTTCGCTCCCGATGCTGAAGCCGACGAGCCCCGCGGCGGTCGCCGATGCCGGCCCGGCGGAGGAGCCGCTCGAGCCCTGGTCGAGCTTCCACGGATTGCGCGTGCGTTGGCCCTTGCGCGTAGTCTCTTCGGGCCCGGCGTCGGTAGGGCCGCGGCCAAACCACACGTCCCCCTGCGCCAACTCGCCGAGCGTGAGCTTGGCGACGAGCACCGCGCCCGCATCGTCCAGGCGCCTGACGACGGTCGCGTCCTCGTCAATCACCTGGTCGCGGTACGGACCGGCGCCCCAAGTCGTCGGGTATCCCTTCGTCGCCAGCAGGTCCTTGGCCCCCCACGGGATTCCGTGCAGCGGGCCACGGTAACGACCCCGCGCGATCTCTTCGTCGGCGGCGCGCGCCTGACGCAGCGCGCGCTCCTCCGTGAGCGTGATGACGCACTTGAGCCGCGGGTCGTACCGCTTCAGCCGCTCGAGGTACATCCGTGTCAGGGCGGCCGACGTGACCGCCCGCGTGCGCAGCAACTCCGACAGCTCGGAGACGGGTAGAAAGGCGAGATCGTTGAGATCGGACGGGACGGCGCGCACCGTAACCCGGGAGCGCGTCATCCGTCCGCCTCCGTCGGCGGCTCCACCGCCCGCGCGCGGCG
>JALZIF010000140.1 GCA_030860435.1 Gemmatimonadota bacterium
GGGCCACTTGGCGACCGCGCCCCAGACCCGAGGGGCGTGGCGACTGGCCCGAGGTTAAATTGCCGTGCTGGAAGCGCCACACGAACGGCCTCGTATCGCTCGTTCGCTGACATCACGCGCCCGCCGAGGGCCTGAAGCACGCACCCGAGGTCTGCATGACGACGACCACCGCCGCCTCGCTCTCTCTCTCCACGGTCGACAGCTTCATCTCCCGGCACATCGGTCCCGGCGACGACGAGATCCGCGAGATGCTCGAAACGCTCGGCTACGACACTCTCGACGAGTTCATCGACACGGTCGTGCCCGAGGCGATTCGTCTGCGGCGGCCGCTCGCCCTTACCGGCGAGACGAGTGAGTACGAGGCGCTGCGCGGTCTACGCCAGCTCGCGGCAAAGAACGCGGTGTTCCGGTCGTACATCGGGATGGGATACCACGATTGCATCACGCCGCCGGTGATCCAGCGCAACATTCTCGAAAACCCGGGCTGGTATACGGCCTACACTCCGTACCAGGCCGAGATCGCTCAGGGGCGGCTCGAGGCGCTGCTCAACTTCCAGACGATGGTCATCGACCTAACGGGGTTGCCGATCGCCAATGCCTCGCTGCTCGACGAGGGGACGGCTGCGGCCGAGGCGATGGCGATGGCCCACGCCGCCAAGGGCTCCGCCGGAAAGGATGTTTTCCTCGTGTCGCAAGACTGTCATCCGCAGACCGTGGACGTGGTGCGCACGCGTGCCGAGGCGCGCGGCTATCGCGTGATCGCCAGCGATCACCGCACGTGGACGTTCGGACGCGAAGTGTTCGGCGCGCTGGTGCAGTATCCCGCGACCGACGGCGCGATCCATGACTACCGCCAGCTCGTGGAGCAGGCGCACGCCGCCGGCGCCCTCGTCATCGTGGCGGCGGATCTCCTGAGCCTGGCCCTCCTAGCGCCTCCTGGGGAGTGGGGGGCCGATGCGGTGGTCGGGAACACGCAGCGCTTCGGCGTCCCGCTCGGGTTCGGTGGACCGCACGCCGCATACTTCGCGACGCGCGACGAGCTGAAGCGGCAGATACCGGGTCGGATAATCGGCGTGTCGCGCGACGCCGACGGCAAGCCCGCGCTTCGCATGGCGCTACAGACGCGGGAGCAGCACATACGCCGCGAAAAGGCGACGAGCAACGTGTGCACCGCTCAGGTGCTCCTCGCCGTGATCGCCGGAATGTACGCCGTGTGGCACGGGCCCGAGGGCATCAGGCGCATCGCCGCGCGGATTCATCGGCTGGCGGCGATGCTGGCGCGAGCACTCGAGCAGTGCGGCTATCGGCTAATGCACGAGGCGTTCTTCGACACCATTCGCGTCAGCGGCGGCGATCGGAGCGGAGACGATCTGTTGGCGCGTGCGCGCGAGCGAGGGATCAACCTTCGCCGCTTCGATGACGGGAGCCTCGGCATCGCGATCGACGAGACGGTCACGCCTGACGACTTGCGCCAGCTTGTCGCCGTCTTCGCCAATGGAGACGCGGACGCGGTCTTCGACCATCAGGTAGACGCCACGATATCGGCGCCGTTCGCCCGCACCTCACCGTACCTCCTGCACCCGGTTTTCAGCCGGTATCACTCCGAGACGGAGATGCTCCGTTACATGCGGACGCTCGAGTCGCGCGACCTCTCGCTCACGCACTCGATGATCCCGCTCGGCTCCTGCACTATGAAGTTGAACGCGACGGCGGAGATGTTCCCCATCACGTGGCCAGAACTCGGGAAACTGCACCCGTTCGCCCCGGCGGAGCAGACAGAGGGGTACCGGATCGTGTTCGAGCGGCTGGAGCGGGCGCTCGCCGAGATAACCGGGTTCGCGGCGGTCTCTCTGCAGCCCAACGCCGGCTCCCAAGGGGAGTACGCGGGACTCCTCGTGATTCGGCAGTACCACGCGGCGCGCGGCGAAGGGCACCGGACCGTGTGCCTCATCCCACAGAGCGCGCATGGAACGAACCCGGCGAGCGCGGTGATGGCGGGTCTCACAGTGGTAGTCGTGAAGACCGACGACGACGGCCACATGGACCTCCAGGACCTCGAGGCGAAGGCGGCGCAGCACCGTGACCGGCTCGCCGCGCTCATGGTTACGTACCCGTCCACGCACGGGGTCTTCGAGGGGGAAATCCGCGACGTCTGCGAGATCGTACACGCGAACGGCGGGCAGGTGTACATGGACGGCGCGAACATGAACGCGATGGTCGGCCTGGCGCGTCCCGGCGACATCGGCGCCGACGTCTGCCACCTCAACCTGCACAAGACCTTCTGCATCCCGCACGGCGGGGGCGGGCCGGGGATGGGGCCGATCGGCGTCGCGGCGCATCTCGCGCCCTTCCTGCCCGGGCACCCGGTGGTCGAGCTAGGGCACCCACAGGCAACGGGGGCAGTGTCCGCGGCCCCGTGGGGAAGCGCGAGTATCCTCCCCATCTCGTACATGTATATCGTGATGATGGGAGGCGAAGGGCTCACCCGCGCGACGAAGATAGCGATCCTCAACGCCAACTACGTCGCGAAGCGGTTGAGCGAGCATTTCCCCGTGCTCTATACGGGGAAGCAGGGGACGGTTGCGCACGAGTGCATCATCGACCCCCGCCCGCTCAAGGCCGCCACCGGAGTGGAGGTGGAGGACATCGCGAAGCGGCTGATGGACTACGGCTTCCACGCGCCGACGGTCTCATTCCCCGTCGCGGGCACGCTGATGATCGAGCCGACGGAAAGCGAGTCGAAGGCGGAGCTCGACCGCTTCTGCGACGCGCTCATTTCGATCCGCCAGGAGATTCGCGATATCGAGCTCGGGATCGCCGATCGGGCCGACAACCCGCTCAAGCACGCGCCTCACCCGCTCCTTCGCGTGCTCGCGAGCGACTGGACGCACAACTATTCGCGCGAGGAGGCTGCCTTCCCGGCGCCGTGGACCCGTGACCGGAAATTCTGGCCGGCGGTGGCGCGCATCGAGAGCGCGTACGGTGACCGCAACCTGGTGTGCGCGTGTCTGCCGATGGAGACCTACGCGGACGCGGTGGTTGCGGCGGAGGGACGGGGCGTGTAGCGCGGCGGTGTTACTGCCCGATGTGCTCCCCGTACTTCTCGGCGCTCAGAAGCCGTTGCATCTCCGCCTCGTCGCGCACTCGCAGCTTCACCATCCATCCTTCGCCGTAGGGATCACTGTTCACGAGCACGGGCTCCTTGTCGAGGCGGCCGTTCACTTCGACAATCTCGCCGCCGAGCGGGCAGAAGAGCTCTGAGACCGCCTTCACCGCCTCGATCGTGCCGAATACGTCCATGCGATCGAAGCTCGCGCCGGACTTCGGGAGCTCGACGTACACGACATCGCCAAGCTCGCCCTGAGCGTAGTCCGTGATCCCCACTATGACGACGCCCGCATCATCGGTGCGCTTGACGTACTCGTGCTCCTCCGTGTAGAGAAGCTCTTGCGGAAGTTGGGCCACGTGCTGCTCCGGAGTGGTGGGCCGGCCGCGCCCCGCGCGGCCATGTTTCAGAACGGCGCCTAGTCTACGGGCCCCTCCGGGGGGTGTCAAGGAACGCGGGGCGCGCCCCGTCGTCGCGTTGCGCCGTCTCGCTGCGGAGAACGCTCCACACCTCGTCCACGTGCCGCTTCAGGTCGTCCATCGAGCCGGCGTTGTCGATGACGATGTCGGCGCGCGCGCGCTTGAGCTCCGCGGGCATCTGCGCGGCGATCATGTTCATCGCATCCGTCTCGTGCAGACCGCGGTCGTGAACGAGCCGCTCCAGGCGCACTTCACGTGGTGCGTCGACGAGGACGATGACATCGAACTCCTCGGTGAGATACCTCTCGAAGAGCAGAGGGATGTCGCAAACTACCAGCGTGTCCCCGCGTTCCCGCGCCTCCGCGACGAGTGTCTCCCGAAGCCGCGCGACTTCGGGGTGAACGATCTCGTTCAGCTCTTCGAGGGCCTGAGTGTCCGAGAAGACGCGCTCGCGGAGCGCGGCTCGGTCGAGCGCACCGTCAGGCGTCGTGACGTCGTCGCCCCAGCGCTCGACGATGGCGCGATAGCCCGGTGACCCTCGGCGGACGACCTGGCGAGCGAGCGAGTCGGAATCGATGACCGTCGCTCCGCGTGTCGCAAGAATCCCTGCGACAGTGGTCTTGCCGCTGGCGATGTTGCCCGTGAGTCCAACGAGGCGCATTACGTCTCCGGCAGCGCAGGAATAGCGCCCAAGGTAGGGGAATGGGAAAGGGGAAGTCAATGAAACAAATAGGGCCCGCGTACCAAGGACTGGGACCACGGTGACTTCTGGTCCCTGCTGGTGTCGTCTCCTGGTCCTGGTACCCGCTTCAGAGCAGCGACACTTGATCCTCGTCGCGGCTAGGCACCCTGTGGCAGTGGCGGCAGCGCGCCTCGTACGTGTCGCGTCCACCGACCATGATGGTCGGCGAGTCGTAGCGAGCCGGCCTCCCCTCGATGAGGCGCTGATTGCGGCTCGCCGGGTTCCCGCAGATCACGCAGATCGCGTGGAGCTTGTCGATCGTCTCCGCGACGGCCATGAGCTGCGGCATCGGCCCGAAAGGCTCGCCCCGAAAATCCGTGTCGGTTCCCGCGATCACCACGCGCACCCCTGCGTCCGCGAGCGATGCGGCTAGCGGCACGACCCCGTGATCGAGGAACTGCGCTTCGTCGATCGCGACCACATCGGCGAGCGGGGTGACGTGGCGCCCGATCTGCGCGGCTGAGTCGACTGGCACCGCCTCCACCGAACGTCCGTCGTGGCTGGAGATGGTGTACGTGCTCCCGTAGCGGTCGTCGAGGTGCGACTTGAACACCTGCACCTTCTTCCTGGCAATTATTGAGCGGCGGACGCGCCGGATCAGCTCCTCGCTCTTGCCGCTGAACATCACGCCGGTGATGACCTCGATCCAGCCGTTCCGGGCGCTCGGGTACACCGCGGGCCGCTCGCTCTAGGAACCTGGGGAAGGGTCAGCCGGCGCCGCGCGGACGGCCGCGAGGGCCGCCTGGCGGCGCACCGGCAGAGCCGGGACGGGGTCGCTCCCCGCGTGGACGATCGAAACGCTCCCGGTCGCCTCGAGGACGGTCGCCGCGGGGCCGGTCGCCACGGGGCCGGTCGATGGGTGGCCGCCCGCCCCGCTCGCGTTGCTGCGTGCCCTCCCCCCGCTCGCGCGGGGCCGCCTCGCGCTCGAGGCGCGCGGCGATTAGACGGCCTCGAATCATGGTCCCCTTCAATGCCTTCACCACGTGATCCGCCGACTCGCGCGCGATCTCCACGATTGTGTGCGTGTCTCGCATCTCGATCTTTCCGATCTTGTCGCTCGCGATCTCGGCCTCGTTGGCGATCCCGCCGACGATGTCCCGTGACGTCGCCCCGTCCCGAGACCCGACGGCCAGAAAGAGGCGCACCCAAGGCGAGTCCGGCCGTTCCGCGCGCTCCGCCTGCGCAGCGCCGGCCTTCGCCACTGGGCGCTGCCGCGCGCGCTCGAGCAGCAACAGCGCTGCCGCGGCGATCTCCGCTCCGTCAAAGTCCTCCAGCAGCGGTTCCAGGGAGAGCATCTCACGCGCCGGCGCCCCTCCCCCCTCGACGAGCAGCGCGCGCAACTCCCCACGCAGCGTCTCCTCGCGGGCCCGCGCCCGCACACCAGGACCCGAAAGCGTCAACGGCGTCACCCGACCGCC
>JALZIF010000144.1 GCA_030860435.1 Gemmatimonadota bacterium
CTCCCGCGCCGCCAGCCGCACCCGCACCCGCACCTCGCGACTGGCACCTGCTCCCCCCCCCCGACGAGCTCCATGCGCCGGGGCTGATGAACATCGATGTCGAGCACCTGCTCGAGAACGCACGCCACGAAATCGAGATGGCAATGCCGTCCCTCGAGCTCGCAATGGAGTCGCTGCCGGAGCTGATGGACCTCCATGTCGCCTCTGACATCCTCGACTTCAATCTGGGCAATCTCGAGATGGAGCTCATGGATCGCATGGACCACCTTGGGGATCTGGAGCTCGAGATGGGCGAGCTGGAGTGGCGACTGCAGGATATCGAGCCGCTCGTCACCGAGGCGATCAAGCCCGGTCTCACGCGCGCTTTCGAGATGTTCCACGACATGCCCGCCGCGGGCGCCATGCTCGCTCCCGGCTCACGGTTCGGTCGTGAGGCATCGTTCCGGACCGTCGCTCCGGCACCCTGGGCTCCGAAGGATCAAGCGGACTCGCTTTACCGTGAGGCGCGCGAGCTTCTCAACCGCGGAGACTATCGGCGGGCGGCCGATCTGTTCGGCCAGATTCCGGCGCGCTATCCCCGCTCCGAGTACGCTGCCGATGCCCTCTATTGGCAGGCGTTCGCGCTCTACCGCATCGGCGCCACCGACGAGCTTCGCGCCGCCCTCGCCGCCCTCGATGCGCAGCGGTCGCGTTATCCACGCGCCTCGACGCAGACCGACGCGGCGACGCTCGCTACGCGCATCCGGGGCGCCCTCGCCTCACGCGGGGACGCGCGCGCCGCCGCGTCCGTCGAGCGAACGGCGGGCGGGAACGGCACATCGTGCGACAAGGAAGATCTGGCGGTCCGCATCGAAGCGCTGAACGCGCTCGGCCAGATGGACCCGGAGGCCGCGGCGCCGATCCTGAGCCGCGTCGTCGGTCGCCGGGACGCCTGCTCCGAGGCGCTGCGCAAGCGCGCCGTGTTCCTCCTCGGCCGCCGCGGGGATGAGACCGCCGCCCTGACGCTCGCCGAAGTCGCGCGCAGCGAGCCCGACCGCGACGTGCGCAGCGACGCCATTCTCTGGCTCTCGCGCATGCCCGGCGACGGGGCGGTCGGCACGCTCGAGGAGATACTGCGTACCACAGACGACGAGCAGATCCAGCGCGCCGCCGTCCGGGCTCTCGCGGCTCACCCTGGCGCGCGCGCTCGTCAGGCGGTCCGCGCTTTGATCGAACGGGCGGACGTGCCCGAGAAGCTGCGCTCCGATGCGATCGGAAGCTTCGACAAGGACCGGGCTTCGGACGACGACGCTGCGTACCTCCGCGCCCTGTACCCGCGGCTCGAGAGCCCGCGCCTCAAGGAGCGGGTGATCAGCGCCATCGGGCGCCTCGGCGGCGCCGAGAACGATGCGTGGCTCCTCACACTCGCTCGCAACGCGACCGAGCCCGTCGAGATGCGTACCGCCGCGCTCTCCCGTCTCACGTCGCGCTCGAGCACCCCGATCGCCGAGCTGGTGGGCCTGTACAACGCGCTGCCGGACCGCGAGCTGCGCGAGCGCCTCGTCTCCGTCTACTCGCGCCGCAAAGAGCCGGAGGCAACCGACAAGTTGCTCGAGATTGCTCGCGGCGATGCCGATCCGCGGCTCCGCCGCCTGGCGATCTCCGCCCTCACCCGCAAGAACGATCCGCGCACGCAGAAGCTTCTATTGGAGATCATCGATCAATGACCAGCTCCGCCACTCGCCACGTCGCGTTCGCGACACTCCTCGCTTTCATGGTCACGCCAGTGAGCGCGCAATCGCTCGCCTCGCGCGTTCAGGCCGCGCCCGACGGCCTCGTCCAGTTCACCTACGCCGCACGCGCTGGGGTCTGCGGAGATGGCCGGAGCTTCATCTCGACCGGCACCGGCACTTGGCACGGCTCCTTCAATGAGGCAACGCGCCGCGAGCCGTGCGAGCCCGGGCCGGTGCGAGTCGTCATCAACCGCGCCGACCGCGCGCCGATCGCGATCGACGCCTACGTCGGCCCAGCCACGCTGGCGCCGAGCGCGGCGGACTTGGGGACCGTCTCCGCGCGCGAGGCGTCCGAGTACCTGCTCTCCCTCGCCAGGTCGCTCGACGGGCGCCCCGGGAGGGACGCGATCTTCCCGGCGATGCTGGCCGACAGCACGGACACCGCGCCCGCGCTGCTTGCCATCGCCGGCGACCAGTCCCGCCCACGGGAGACGCGCCGCAGCGCGATCAGTTGGCTCGGCCGGGTGAGCGACGACCAGGGCCCCGCCGCCGCGCGACGTGTCGGGGAGGATCTGGTGCGGATCGCGCGCGACGGGAGCGACAACCAGCAGGTACGCTCGCAGGCGGTTTCGGTGCTCGCGCGCCTCGACCGCGGCGACGGAGTTCCCGCGCTCATCGAGCTGTCACGCTCCGCGAGCGACCCGTGGCTCGGCAAGCAAGCGATGTCCGCGCTCGCCCGCTCCGGCGACCCGCGCGCCCGCGAGTATCTCCGCACGGCCGCCCAGCGTACCGACCTGCCTGACGACGTGCTCGTGAGTGCGATCCGTGGGATCGGACGTGAGTACGCGACAGCGCAGGACGCCGAATTCCTGCGGGGTCTCTACCCGCGGCTCGCGTCGGAGAGTGGCAAGGACGCCATCCTCGCCGCGCTTGGCGAGATGGGGGGGACCGAGAACCAGCGATGGCTCGTCGGCGTCGCCGGGCGCGCCGCGGAGCCGATGAAGCTCCGTCGCCGCGCCCTGTCGTCAGCGGAAAAGGCCGGCGCCCCGATCGCCGAGCTCGTCTCGCTCTACGACGCTGCGCGCGAGGCCGAGATGAAGGACGCCCTCATCTCCCTCTACGCTCGCAACGGGGAGCGCGTCGCGACGGACAAGCTCCTCGCGATCGCGAAGAGCGAAGAGGACCGCACGATCCGCCGCCGCACGATCTCGCGCCTCTCCAAGTCGGAGGACCCGCGCGTGAAGCAGGTGCTGCAGGACATCGTGGAGCGGCCGTGACTGCAGGGGAAGAGGGAAGAGGGAAGGGGGAAGAGCGTCGTTCTCGTCGTGTCATCCCGCAGGAGCGACCCCCGCAGGGGGAGCGAGTGTCGGGATCTGCTCGGGCTCGGCGCTACGGCGTCCTCTTCCCTCTTCCCTCTTCCCCCTTCCCTCTTCCCTTCGGCCCCTACTCGTCCGCCTCCGCCAATGTCAGCCGCACCGTAGTCTGGCCGCCAGGCCGCCTGACCGCGAAGGTCACGGTGTCGCCCGGGCTCAGGTCGCGGAGCAGGCGTCGCAGGTCGCCGCCGCGCGCGATCGGCACGTCGTTCATGCGAGTGATGATGTCCTGTGGCCGGATTCCCGCCCGCCCGGCCGGTGACCCTGCCGAAACCTGCAGCACGATGATTCCCTCGCGCACCGGAAGGCCGAACTGCTGCGCGAGCTCCGGCTCGATGTCGCCGTACTGAATGCCGATGAACGCGCGGCGAATGCGTCCATCGGTGAGCACCTGCTGGGTGATGTCGGCGGCGAGGTTGATCGGAACGGCGAAACCGAGCCCCGCCACACCGGGCCCTCCGATGATGGCGGTGTTGATCCCGATGACTCGCCCGTTGGAGTCCAGCAGCGGCCCGCCCGAGTTGCCGACGCTGATCGCGGCGTCGGTCTGAATCAACCCATCAAGCTGGATTCCGCGCGGGCTGCGGTTCACCGCGGAGACCACGCCGGTCGTAACCGTTCGCTCGAGGCCGAGCGGATTGCCGATGGCGATGGCCGCCTGCCCAACCTCGAGTCGGTCGGAGTCGCCTAACGGGGCGACCGGCGCATCGGTGATCGGGATGCGGACGACGGCGATGTCGAGCGTCTGATCGCGCCCGGCGACGGTCCCGTTCAGCCGGCGGCCGTCCGCGAGCCCGACCTGCACGGTGCGGGCGTTCCCGACGACGTGCGCGTTCGTGAGCACTACCCCGTCGCGCCGGATGATGACCCCCGAGCCCGAGCCGCCAGAGCGACTGACGCTGACGACCGCGGGGGACACCTGCCGCGCGACACGGATCACATTCTGTTCCTCCGTTCCCCGCCCTTGCTGCGGCTGCGCCTGTTGCGCCCACGCCGGGTGAACCGCCTCGCGCCCGATGACGACGGCCGCTGCGCCCACCCCAACGCCCGCTCCGGCCGCGAACGCGACGCCGTGGATTGTCCCCCGAATTCTCATGACGAGCCTCCACTGATATCGTGTACCCCTCTAAGACCCTGCCCGCGAGCGCACGATCCGTGCGCCGGTGGGCCCTGACGCGATAATCCGTTTGCGCGGAACCGCGCGAGAGGCCATCGTGGAAGTTGAGCGGGCTGATCCGCTCGCCCTTCCCGCATCGTCCCCCCCCTTCCCCGTGCGTCTCCCCGTCCCGAGACCCCGCGCGCCGCGGCTCGCCCCCTTCCTCGCGCGCGCTCTCGCCGCTGCCACACTGGTCGTCGCACCCGCCGCCGCTCAGCCGGGGGGGGCGGGGGGCAAAGGGCGGGCGTCCGCGCCTATCCCGTTCACGCCGGCTGCAGCGCCCGCCGGGATGAAGGTGACGCCGAGCGTCTTTCGCCGATTCTCGGACCGGGTCGTGAAGATCCAGGTCGTCGAGACCGAATCGGCCGCGAAAGCGGTGATTGGCTCCGGCTTCTACGCGGGTGCCGCCGGGGACATCGTGACGAACTACCACGTCATCTCGAAGCTGGTCCACGCACCGGAGCGGTACCGCATCGAGCTGGTGGACGCCGCGGGGGCATCGCGCCCGGTCACGCTGCAAGCGATCGACGTCATCCACGACCTCGCCATCGCCCGCGGCGCGGCGCCGTCGCCGACGCACTTCGCACTCGAACAGGGACAAGCCGCGGTCGCGCACGGGGACCGTCTCTACTCGCTCGGCCACCCGGGAGATCTCTCGCTGAGCATCGTGGAGGGGACGTACAACGGACCGTTGCAGTACACGCTCTACCCGAAGATCCACTTCACCGGATCCCTGAACACGGGGATGAGCGGCGGCCCGGCTATCGACGAAGCGGGTCGCGTGGTCGGCGTCAACGTGGCGAGCGCGGGGAACCAGGTCAGCTTCCTCATTCCGGTGGACCGTGCGATTTCGCTGTGGGCAACCGTCCGAGCCCCCGGCTTCCGTCCGCCTAGCGACTTCCTGTCTGCGGTGGGCCAGCAGATCCGCGCCTACCAGAACGAGTATCTGGCAACGCTGTTCGCCGGCGACGTTCCGACGGTGACCATCGGCCGATATACCCTGCCGACAGAGCCAGCGCGCTACTTCAAGTGCTGGGGAGATGCGACGCGCGACACGGAGCTGCCGTACGAAGTCGTCTCCCATCGCTGCTCGACGGACGACCAGCTCTACATCTCGGGCGAACAATCGTCAGGTATCGTGGAGATCGAGCACCGGCTCATCTCGAGCCGGACGCTCAACGCGCTGCGCTTTTCCGCTCTCTACACGTGGCAGTTCGATGCTGACGGCAAGGACGTTCACGGAGTCGAGGAAGAGGTCACGAACTTTCAGTGCGAGGCGCGAAACGTTCGCACCGATGCTGCGACGCTGCGGACCGCGCTGTGCGTGCGGGGATACCGGAAGCTGCCCGGCCTGTACGACGCGGTCCTCCGAGCAGCGGTGTTGGGCGCCAGCGATGCGGGCGTGGTCACAATCCTCAAGCTCTCAGGCGTGAGTTTCGAGAACGTCCAGCAGGTGGCGCGGCGGTACCTGGAGCGGATAGCGTGGAAGACCAAGTGATCGTCGAGATCACACGAGCCATCCCGTCGCGGACGCAGCCGCCGGGGGAGGATGGTCGTCAGCCATGCCACGCGGTGCGCAAGTCCGGACGCGGCTGGACAGCTTTCCGGCGGCCATCGGTCGCGCGTACAACAACGACATCATCCTCGACGATCCCTACGTTTGTCCGCGCCATCTCCGCATCGAGCGGGATGCTCAGGGACAGCTCGTCATCGAGGACGTAGGAAGCGTCAACAGCACCACGGTCGCTAGCGTGGGCACGGCGAACGGGGGCGGAGGCGGAGGCGGAGGCGGAAACGGCGATCGCCTCTCTCGCGTCGTGCTGCGCTCGGGTTTGGAGCTCCGAGTCGGGCGAACGACGCTTCGGTTCTGGGACCCGGAACACCCGGTCGCCGCGACGCTCGTGAACGCGGACGGCGCGGTGCAGACCCGGGGCGCCGGTTCGGCCGTCGGCGCGCTTCTCGTTTGCGCCGTCGCGTTCGGCGCGCTCACAATCGACGCATGGCTCGGGAGCTACGACCGAACCTCGCTCGCGAAACACGCGGCCGATTCGGTCGGGTGGATCTCCGCGTTGGCTACGTGGGCCGGCGTGTGGGCGCTGGCCACCCGGGTGGTTCGCCACCGCTTCCACTTCCTGGCGCACCTCGTCGTGGCGAGCGCCGTGACGGTCGGGTTCATCGCACTGAGCGCGGTGAGCGAATGGGCCGCCTTTCTCGATCCTGACGCGGGGCTCGACGGACTCCTCTGGGTTGTGCTCGGGATCCCACTCGCCGCAGCTCTCTTCGCCGGGCACTTGGCGTTCGCTTCGGCTCTGTCGCGGCGTGCGCGCTGGCGCGTCGCGGCAAGCATCATCGGCGGCGCCGCTGGAGTCTTTGCGCTCGGGGCGTACGCTGACCGTGCCGAGTTCTCGACGTCGCTGGAGTACTCGTCGGCGATCAAGCCCGCGAAAGGCTGGGCGCGCACGGTGTCGCTCGACGAGTTCATTCGAGCCACCGGCGAGCTCGAGGCCCAGGTCGATTCCCTCGCTACGCGGGAGCCGCCTGGCGGAAAGCCATAGCTGACACCTCGAGCGCCTCCGCCTCGTAGTGTCGACCGTACCCGCCACCAGGACGACACCCATGGCCTATTCCAGCACGTCTCTACGCCGCTCCCGCGGCAATCGCATGATCGCCGGCGTCATCGGCGGCCTCGCCGAGCATTTCGGCTGGGACGCGACCCTGCTGCGCGCGATCTACGTCATCGTTTCCATTCTTTCCGCGGCGTTTCCGGGGACGATCGTGTATCTCGTGCTCTGGCTCGTCATTCCGGAGGAGTGAGGCGCGAGCGGCCCGCGCAGATCGACCCCATGCTCCTCGAACGCCGCACCGTCTCCCACAAGACACCGAAGGACGGCAGGCTCGAGATCACCGAGGGTGCGGCCGAGCGGCTGCGGGTGCGCGTGCCTGACGGGTTTCGCCTGGTCGTGAATGGCGCCGAAGGGCGCGGATGCCTGGCGGCTATGGTCTGCACCTGTCGCGGGGCGGAGTCGCCGCACCAGCACTGGTTCCTCGAGAGTGCCGCGCTCACATCGCTGGCCGCCGGGGGCGAGGTCGCGGTCGAGCTCCGCGAGGATGGCGTCGTCGCGGTGGAGGACCGATGACCGGCTCACGCGGTG
>JALZIF010000148.1 GCA_030860435.1 Gemmatimonadota bacterium
GCCCGGCGGGTCGCGCCTGGATGTGGCCCCAGCTGGTGATCGCATCGACGCGGCGGTGACGGCGCTCGATGCCCCTCGCGCGGCGGTGAGCGGGGACACTGTCGAGATCGGGGTAATTGTGCGCGCCGGGTCCGCCTCGACCCCTGCCGGTTCGCTCGCGCTCACGCTCGGCGCGCGGGCGGTCGCCACGGTGGCCGTCGACGGGCTCGCCGCGGGCGCGGAGCGCCGCATAGCCCTCCGTGTTCCGCTCACCGGCCCCGAGGGTCCGGCGTCGCTGACGGCGGCTCTCTCGGTCGCGCGCGACGTGGAGCGGCGTAACGACACGCTTGCCGTCGCGGTGGACGTGGTCCGCGCGGCTGGCGCGGTGCTTGTCTCGACTTCGCCCGACCTGGATGCCCGTTTTCTCGTACCGGTTCTCCGCGGCGCAGTCTCGCTCCCGACACGCGCCTACTACCGCGTGGCGCCGGACAACTGGCGGGCCGACGGGTCGCTCGCTCGCGTGCGGGAGAGTGAGGTGCGCCGCTCGCTGCGGGAAGCGCCGCTCGCCATCCTGCACGGCGACACGGCGATCTTCGGCGCGCCGCGACGGGCGACGTCAGGCGCTCTCGCGCTCTTCGCCCCGCCCCCGACGGGCGGGGGAGAATGGTACCCGGTCGCCGCGCCTCCGTCGCCGATCTCGGCTGCGCTTTCGGGTCTCCCCTGGGATAGCCTCCCTCCGCTCGAGCTGGCTCAGACACTCCCGCGCGGCGATTGGGAAGGGCTCGTCGCGTCGCGCGCGCGGGAGACCGAGCGGCGACCGGTACTGAGCGGCACCGTGCGGCCGCGGCGTACCGTCACGATCGGAGCGGCGGGGCTATGGCGCTGGCAGTTCCGCGGGGGCGCAAGCGCAGACGCTTTCACCACGCTGTGGGGCAGTATCTTCGACTGGTTGAGCGCGGAACGCATCGACCGGCGCGGCGCGATCCCTGCTGAGGCACAGTTCCGAGCCGGGGAGAGGATTCGCTGGCGTCGCGGTACCGCGGGCGCAGGGGTCGCGGTGAGGGTGGGGGTGCGAGCAGCGGGCGGAACGATCGCCCGTGACTCGGTGGTCGTTGCCGCGATTCGGCGGCGTGATGCTTCGGCGCGCGTGGATACGATCCTGCTTCACTTCGGTGCCGACGGCAGCGTGGCGGACACCGATCCGCTTCCCGCCGGCGTGTACGACGTCTTGGTCCCAGGGGGAGCCGCGCTCCTCGTGGTCAATGCGTCGCGCGAGCTCCTCCCGCGTGAGCCGACGGTGAAGTCCGGCGCCACCGGCGGGCGCGCGGCTGCGGGCGACCCCTCTAGGCTCCGCCAGCGCGCCTGGCCGTTCGTACTCGTCCTCGTGGCGCTATGTGGCGAATGGCTTGCGAGGAGGCGCATCGGGCTGCGTTGAATGTCAATTGGTTCTTGCGTGCCGGAAGCCGGTCGCTCGGCCGGCGCCCCTCACGTTTCTGGTCGCTGATCCCTGAGCTTGCTCGCTGATCCCTGGTTCTTTGAGGTACATGTCTCGACTTCTCCGCACGCAAGGCGACGTCCCGAAGCGCTCCCTCTGGGAGCGCATCAAGGATATCGCGATGTTGGATGTCGGCGTGCTCGCGCGCGGCGGCGTTACACCCGGTTCGCTCGAGCGCCTGGAGGAACTGCTGCTCGAGGCGGACTTCGGTGTGAATGCCACGCTCAAGCTCGTCGGTGACGTGGAGCAGAAAGCATCGCGGGGGTTGGTCAAGACGCAGGACGAGTTCCTCGCCGCGCTTCGCGACGGTGTCGAGGCGGCGCTCCGCGCCGGCAACAGCGATCCGTGCATGGCCGAGGGCGCCACGAAGCCGACGGTAATCCTGGTCGTCGGCGTAAACGGCGCCGGGAAGACGACGTTCATCGGCAAGCTTGCGTTTCATTACCAGCGCGCGGGGAAGCAAGTGCTCGTCGCGGCCGGCGACACGTTCCGCGCCGGCGCTATCGACCAGCTTCGTGTCTGGGCGGAGCGCGTGGGGGCACAGTTTGTCGGAGCGAAGGCCGGGAGCGATCCGGCGGCTGTGGCCTACGACGCGCTGGAGGCTGCGGAGGCGCGCGGCTCGGACGTCGTCATCGTCGACACGGCCGGTCGCCTGCACACGCAGAGCAACCTGATGACCGAGCTGAAAAAAATGGCGCGCGTGATCACGAAGCGACTGCCCGGCGCGCCGCACGAGACGCTCATCGTCCTCGACGGGACGATCGGCCAGAACGCGGTCTCGCAGGCGAAGTCGTTCGCTCAGGCGGTCCCGCTCACGGGTATAGTCATGACGAAGGTGGATGGAACCGCTAGCGGAGGTATCGTCGTCGCCGTGCACGAGGCGCTCGACATTCCCGTGAAGTTTGTCGGCATCGGTGAAGGAATCGACGATCTCGTCCCCTTCGATGCGGGCGAGTACGCGAACGATCTCGTCGGGAAGGGGTGAGTCGAAGAGTCATGCCCCGCGTCTACCTCGACACCCGCGTCACCTACCTCAAGGGAGTGGGCGAACGGCGCGCGGAAGCACTGCGGCGGTTGGGGATCATCACCGCTGGCGATCTTCTGTACCATCTGCCGCACCGCTACGAAGACGCGACCACCGTCTCGTCGATCGCGACGCTCGAGCCGGGGATGGAAGGCACCGTGATCGGGACGGTAGTCTCGAAGGGGGTGATCC
>JALZIF010000151.1 GCA_030860435.1 Gemmatimonadota bacterium
GAACAGGAGCGTCACCATCGTCCCGACCGCAACCCCCATCAACAGGGCGGTGAGCAGATCGTACTCGTCACGCGAGGTCTCGTCCGCGCGGGCGCGGGCGGATGCGCGGCCCGGGCGCCCGGTCGCCGGACGCGGTCGAACTGTCGTTGTCGTCTCCATCGACTTCCTCCTCTCCGTCGAGATCGTCGAGCTCCTCATGCCACGAGTCGCCGGTGAGCGCCTCGCGCTGGAACGTGGTCGCGCCGGCGCGGAGACCGCGCAGGGTAGAGGCGGTGCCGATGAACGCGCCCTCCGCCTCTCGCTGCACGACTTGGAGCAGCGCGTTAAACTCGTTCAGCCGCTGCTCCGAGAGCGCCAGCGCGTGATTCAGCCGCTGGTTCGCCTCCGCCACCGTTCGATTGACCTGCTGTACGTCCACCCGTATCGACGTCGTAATATAGTCCACGTTGTCCGCGATCGTGCTCATATGCCGCACGAGCGGGTTGATGTCCCCGTAGATGCGGTCCAGCAAGTCGTTCACCTTCTTGTAGCTCTTCCGGAAGTTCCACGCCGCGGGGACGAGAAAAACGGTCAGTACGAGTAGTGCGACGGACATGAGACTGCGCGCGACGTCGCTCAACTTCGCGAGCGTACTCCGATCCGCCTCCACCATCCGCACGACCGGCGTGTCCGCTATCTGCGCGGCTAGCACCATCATGTCCCCAACCTGCGTCATCCACAGAGCAGTCATGGGTTACACCGGTGGTTGGTTCCGCGCGGGCGACCGGCGTAGACCGGTCCCGGACCGCTGCGCGGCCGCGGCTCCTGCCATCGCACCGATCCGCCATTCGACGACTCAACCAGCAGTCGCCCTCCGTGGGAGTGCAAACCGGGGGCCAGCCGACCGGGCCGGAACATCAACCGTCGGTCTCGAGCTCCGGCGCCAACCCCACCACCCGGGTCACAGGAAGCGTGAAGACAATCCCAGCACCGGGTGTGTCGATGCCGCCGAGCACCTCTTGGATGAGCGCGATCGCCGCGTCCACCTGCGTATCCTCGAGTACGCTGAACACCGTCTGGTTCGTCGGCCGCGATCGTGCCGTGAGAGAGCGCAAACCGGCGAAGATCGGCACGTCGTGGCTCAACACATGCCCCATCCCCTCACTGCTGACGATCGTAGCGCCGCGAATCCCAAGTTCGACGAATCCGGCCAGGATGTCGTCCAGCTTCTCTTCGTGATTGATGACGGCGATCAGAAGCTGCATGCGTGTGATGGGGGTGCGGAAAACGAACATCGTACCCGACCCGACGTGACCGTGTCAAGCGGGGCGAGACTTGACTAGCCCGCGCGGCGTTGGGCATTCTTCGCGATTCCCGGAAGTGCAGAGCCAATGAGCGCAGTCCAATTCATCGTCGAAGGGGGGCGCCGGCTCTCCGGTTCCATCCGTCCATCGGGGAACAAGAACGCCGCGCTTCCCATCGTCGCGGCGGCGCTCCTTTCGGACCAGCCGATCACGCTCGAGAACGTTCCGCGAATCCGCGACGTCGAGACGCTGGTCGATCTGGTGCAAACTCTTGGCGCGCGAGCGGAGTGGACGGCGCGTAACTCGCTCGCGATCCACGCCAAGGAGCTCCAGGCGAGCGCCCTCGATCCGGTGCTGTGCGCGCGCATCCGAGCCTCGATCCTGCTCGCGGGGCCACTACTCGCCCGGTGCGGCGAGGTGCGGCTCCCGCCACCTGGCGGCGATGTCATCGGAAGGCGGCGCGTCGACACGCACTTTCTCGCCTTGGAGCAACTCGGCGCGACGTGGCACCTCGACGACGCGTTCCACCTCCGTGCTACGCGGCTTCGTGGTGCTGACGTGTTCCTCGACGAGCCGAGCGTCACCGCGACGGAGAACGCGCTCGTCGCCGCCGTCGCCGCCGAGGGGACGACGATCCTGCGCAACGCCGCTAGCGAGCCGCATGTGCAGGATCTGGCTCGGTTTCTCGTCGGAATCGGCGCGGAGATCGAGGGAATCGGCACCAACACTCTGATCATTCAGGGTGGGCACGCGATCTCTGGCGGAAGTTACGCGATCGGCCCCGACCACATCGAGGTTGGCTCGTTCATTGGGCTCGCCGCCGTGACCGACAGCGAGCTGCGCATCGAGCAGGCGGGGGTCGAATATCTCCGGTCCGTCCTCATGGGCTTCGAGCGGCTCGGCGTCGACTGCCGTGTGGACGGAGCCGACCTCGTTATCCCTGCCGGGCAGCAGAAGGTGATCCGTGCGGACCTCGGCGGACACGTGCCGAAGCTCGAGGACCAACCGTGGCCCGCGTTCCCCGCTGACCTCATGTCGATCGCGATCGTGACCGCGACTCAATGTCACGGGATCGTGCTGATGCACGAGAAGATGTTCGAGTCGCGCCTGTTTTTCGTCGATAAGCTTATCACCATGGGCGCGCGCATCGTGCTTTGCGATCCTCACCGTGCCCTCATTGCCGGGCCGGCGCCGTTACGCGCGGCGCGAGTCGAGTCGCCGGACATCCGCGCAGGGATGGCAATGCTGCTTGCCGCCTGCTGCGCGCGCGGTACCAGCGTGATCAATAACGTCGGCCAGATCGAGCGGGGTTACGAGCGTATCGACGAGCGCCTCAACAATCTCGGCGCATCGATCCTTCGCGTAGAGGAACGGCGGCAAGAGTATGCTACGGCAGGAGTCGATTGACGAGTTCCTTCCCTGGGGCGTCCGCGCGTTTACGACCACGCGTGCCGCAGGGAGCTTCGGCACGGGCACAAACGAGCCTGCCGACGCGGTGGCCCGGCGATGGGAAGTCGTTCGGGAAGCGCTCCTCCCGTTTGGCCCCCGCTTCACCACCGCGCGCCAGGTTCACGGCAACAGCGTCGTGCGGCATGACGACGGCTGGCTCGGCTGGCGTCGCGTCGACGGCGCCGACGGACACTTCGCAGCCAGTCGCGGCACCGGAATGGCGGTCACCGTCGCCGATTGCGTCCCGGTGTTTGTCGCCCATCAATCGGGCGCCTGCGCCCTCTTACACTCGGGTTGGCGCGGAACTGTAGCGCGGATCATCGAATGCGGGATTGCCGCCTTCCGGACGTCCGCCTTCGCGCCGGCTGACTTGCGCGTTCACCTCGGTCCCGCGATCTGCGGCCGATGTTACGAGGTGAGCCCAGACGTATACGCGCAGCTCACCGGGCGTGTCGTAGAACGCCCGGCGACGGTGGACCTCCGGGCGATCCTCGCCGGTCACGCCGCCGCGCAGGGGGTCCGCGGAATCACCATCAGCCCCTTCTGCACCCGTTGCGACAACGCCCGCTTCTTCTCCCACCGCGCCGGCGACGCCGGCCGCCAGCTCGGCGTTATGATCGCGGAGGTGTGACGGGGAGGTTACGGCGCTTGCTGTTGCAACCGGGAGAGACCCACGGCGCCCAGAGCGCGCCGCGCGTCAAGGCGCCCTTGGGGGCGCTTGACTCACTCTAACTCCATGTCTAGATTCATGATCGGACGCGCGGGTCACGTGGCCGCGCGCCGGAATGTGGGGAGGCCCCCCACATTTTTTTGTTCTTGAGACCTCGGAAACGTTGGCAACGTCGTGAGGCACGACGAGCTCGAAACGGTCGTCGCGCAGGCGCTGGAGGAGCTGTCTTTCGATCTCGTCGAGTTGCGTGTGGGCGGATCGAGGGCGCGTCCGACACTCGATGTCCGAATCGACCGCCGCGATGGCGGGTCCGTGTCGGTCGATGACTGTGCGCGGGCGTCGCGAGTGGTAGAGGCGCGCCTCGATGGGGGCGAGCTGGTGGCGGAACGCTACGTTCTAGAGGTCTCGTCGCCAGGAGTAGAACGGGTGTTGCGGAGGCCGGACGACTGGCGGCGGTTCGCCGGCCGACGGGCCAAGGTGTTGAGTCGGGCGCTCGGTGGGCGGGTCGAGGTCGAGATCGTTGGGTTGGAGGGTGGCGCGGGCGCGGAAGTCGCCGTCGTCCGTACAGCGCGCGGTGACGAGCAGCGTATCCCGCTGGCTGAGGTCGAGGAGGCCCGGCTGGCGTTTCACTGGTAATCAGACAGGAGTCCGGGAATGGTCAGTTCCGCTGACATGTTGACCGCGATTCGTGAGATCTCCAACGCGAAGCAGCTCGACCGCGCGGAACTACACGGCCTGCTTCAGGACGGCATCTTCGCGGCCCTCGCCAAACGATACGGCACGAACGTGCAAGCCGAGATCGACATCGACGAGGGCAAGGGGGACATTCGCATCGTCCGGCTTCGGAACGTCGTCGCGGAGGTTACCGATGCGAGCCGGGAGGTCTCGGTGGAGGAGGCGAAGTTCTTCGATGAGGGGTTCGAGCTCGGTGACGTCCTCGAGGAGCCGGTAGACTTCACCGAGTTCGGCCGCATGGCGGCCCAGGCCGCGAAGCAGCGAATCCTGCAGAGGGTGCGGGAGCGCGAGCGGACCCGAATCCGCGACGAGTTCGCCGGCCGTGTCGGCGACCTGCTGTCCGGAGAGGTCCAGCAGATCGAGCGCGGCAAGCTTGTGGTCATGCTCAACAAGTACCGGGAGGCGGAAGCCATCATGCCGTACCGGGAGCAGAATCACCGCGAGCACTTCCACCAAGGGGAACCGATCCGCGCCGTCCTCAAGCGCGTCGAGGAGACGCCGAAAGGCCCGCGCCTCATCTTGAGCCGCGCCGACGGGTTGTTCGTCAAGGCGCTGTTCAAGCTGGAAGTCCCGGAGATCCAGCAGGGAATCGTCGAGATCCGGGAGGTCGCGCGCGAGGTCGGGTTCCGCTCGAAAATAGCGGTCTTCTCCCGAGATGACTCGATCGACCCGGTTGGTGCCTGCGTTGGCCTCAAGGGGTCGCGCGTTCAAGCGGTGGTGAATGAGCTCGGGGGGGAGCGCATCGACATCGTGCCGTGGTCATCGGATCCGGAGAGATTCGCCAAGATGGCGCTCGCACCGGCGCGGATTGCTCGCGTCTTTAGCGATCCGGGTTCGAAGACGATTCAGGCGGTGGTCGACGAAGATCAGTTGTCGCTCGCCATCGGCAAGAACGGCCAGAACGTCCGTCTCGCGTCGGAGCTGTCCGGGTGGAAGATAGACCTGTACTCCAGCCGCGAGTGGCTCGAGCGCGGAGGTGAGACGCCGCTCTTCGCGCCGCTCCCGGAGGAGCCGGATGCCGCAGACGTGCCGCTTGGCGAGATCGAAGGACTGGGACCCGCGACGGTCGCCGTGCTCGAGCACGCGGGATACAAGACGCTCAACGACATCATCGACCTCGAGCGCGAGGACTTTCTCCGCATGCCCGGGATCGCGCCGGAGGAGGCTGACCGAATAATGGTCATGCTCGACGAGCTCACCGAGGAGGGGGGCTCGTCTGACGCAGCGAGGGAGGGCGAGCGCTCGGAGGGGACGGCGGCGTAGTGGCATCCAGCGACGGCGCCGCATCGGGGTGGACAAAGCTCCTAGGCTTGCTCGGCCTCGGGCGTCGGGGCCGCCTGGTTGTGGTCGGAGTGGAACAGGTGCGAGACGCGGCGAAACGCGGTACGTTGCTGCTCGCGGTCGTCGCCCCGGACGCGTCACGCCATAGCCTCGCCAAGGTCGTGCCGCTCCTGCGGGCGCGGCGCATTCGCTACATCGAAGGGCCGACCGCCGCCGAGCTCGGCGCAGTTGTGGGGCGGGTGACGACAGCGGCGGTCGGTGTCGTCGACCGGAACCTCGCGAAAGGGATTCGCGCGGTCGTGGAATCGGGCTCGAATGGAGCCCAATAGGAGGGTCGTTTGATCAAGCTTCGTGTGCATGATCTGGCGGGCGAGTTCGCGGTCTCCACTGACGAGGTGATCAACCTTCTCCGTCAGATGGACGTGCCGGTGCGCAGTCATATGAGCGAGTTGACCGACGACCAGGTATCGAGGCTTCGCGCACGGTGGGAGCGTGAGAAGCGCGCCCGGGCGACACAACCGTCCGCGAGCTCGTCACGTCGCCGGCGCGGTACCGCCGCCCCGGCCGCGCCGGCTCCCGTTGTCAAGGCAACTGACGCGGCGCCAGCCACCGACGCGACTGCCGCCCACAAGGTGCGCCGCCGCCGCGCCGCCGATGTCGCCGCTGTCGCAGCTGCGCACGCAGAGGAGG
>JALZIF010000178.1 GCA_030860435.1 Gemmatimonadota bacterium
GATCGTGCGGATGAGCGGAACGAGACCTTGGGTGCATAGGGCTGCGATAGTCTGTTTACCAGACTATAGGCGCCCCAAACTAGCTAGAAGGCTCTTGCGTTGTAAGGAGACTGTCTGTTTGCTAGACACACGGGCCCACTCCTCCCTCATGGCACCCCGCCCTTGGCCCGGAAATAGGAGACACGTTTATGGCCGCTCGCTCCTCAGCCGTGACGCTGGACCGCACCCCCCTATTGGTAGGGCAGTCACTCACCAACCGCCTGAACGGCCCCTGGCACGAACGGGCCCTCCAGATCTTCATGACGATCGTGCTCGCGCACTGGGCCGAGCACCTGGCGCAAGCATTCCAGGTTTATGTCCTGAACTGGCCGCTCCCGAACGCGCGGGGCGTGCTGGGGCTTTGGTTCCCCTGGCTCGTAAGGTCCGAAGCCCTGCACTATGCATACGCCATCATCATGCTCGCCGGCCTGTGGATCTTCCGCTCTGGTTTTGTGGGGCGCTCGTATACGTGGTGGATGATCGCCTTCTGGATCCAGTTCTGGCACCACATCGAACACGCTCTGCTCCAGGGTCAGGCGATTATCGGGCAGAATCTGTTCAACTCGCCTGTGCCAGTGAGCATGGCGCAGCTGGTGATTCCGAGGCTGGCGCTACATCTGATCTACAACACCATCGTGTTCATCCCGATGGTCATCGCAATGTACCGGCACGTCAGTCCGTCAGAGCCCGAGCGAGCGCAGATGCGGTGTACCTGCGCGGTCCAGCCGCGACTGGCCGCCGCCTGATCCTGATGCCCGGGCCGGGCGTTCGATTCGCCCCGCGCTTTCCCCGGCGCCAGGAACTCGTTTCGATCTAGATGTCGCCTCTTACCTCGCCAGCCGTCCGACCTCGCGTGCGTGCGGGCACAGACGTGCTCCGGTGGCCCGTCATCGGCCGCTTCCTCAAGTGGCCGGGGTCACGCACGGTCATGCAACTGCCCCTGTTCGCGGTGGCGGCCCTCATGGTATGGCACGGCCTCACCGGCCCGCAGGTCGCCCCGCGCAACCTCTCGACAGTCCTCACGTGGGTGCACTACCGCGGCGCACTGATGCTCGGGTTACTCGTGGCCGGCAATCTCTTCTGCATGGCCTGTCCGTTCATGCTGCCGCGCAACGTGGCGCGGAAGCTCGTGGCGCCGGTGCGCCAATGGCCCGCGGCGTTGCGCAACAAGTGGCTCGCGATCGGTTTGCTGGTGGCGGTGCTGTTCAGCTACGAGCTTTTCGATCTCTGGGATTCCCCGTGGTGGACGGCGTGGTTGATCGTCGGCTATTTCGGCGTCGCGCTGCTGCTCGACTCCCTGTTCGCCAACGCGCCGTTCTGCAAGTACGTGTGTCCGCTGGGCCAGTTCAATTTCGTGGCGTCCACGGTGTCGCCGCTCACACTCCAGGTGGCGGATCCCGAAGTCTGCAATGCCTGCGCGACGCGCGACTGCATCAACGGCACGCGCGACCAGGCCAATCCGCTCCGCTTGACGCGCCGCGGCTGCGAGCTGGCGCTGTTCCAGCCGCAGAAACGAGGCAACATGGATTGCACTCTGTGCCTCGACTGCGTGTACGCCTGCCCGCACGACAACATCGCTCTCACGACGAGACTCCCCGCGAGCGAGCTGTGGGACAATGGCCGCCGCTCCGGCGTGGGGTTTCTGGCCGAGCGGCCCGACCTCGCGGTGCTCGCGCTCGTGTTCACCTTCGGGGCGCTGCTCAACGCCTTCGCCATGGTGAGTCCAATTCAGGCGGTGCACGCCTGGCTCGGAAACCTGTTGGGGACATCGCGCGAAGGATCGGTGCTCGGCACGCTGTTCTTCATCGGACTGGTGATTGAGCCCGTGGCGTTGCTGGGGCTGGCCAGCGTGTTGACTCGTCGTGCAGCCGGCACAACGGAGCGTCTTCTGCCGCTCCTCGGTCGATTTGCGTACGCCCTCGTGCCGGTCGGCTTCGGGGTGTGGGCGGCGCATTACGCGTTCCACACATTGTCAGGCCTTTTGACGTTCATCCCGGTCGCCGAGGAGGCACTTGGGCTCGGGAGTCCCGCGTGGTACCTGCGCGGCGTACCTCCCGGAATCGTCCTGCCGTTCGCCTACGGCCTAATGGGGCTGGGGACGGTGGGGTCGTTGCTCGTAGCCTACCGGATCGCAGAGCGTGACTACGGCAAGCGCGCTGGTCGAGCCTTCGCGCCGTGGGCCGCGCTGATCCTCGCGCTCGGCGGCGCGGCGATCTGGCTCATGGCGCAGCCGATGGAGATGCGCGGCATGATGATGTTGATGGGATGATCGAGAGATGACGCGACGCGCTCTCCTCCTCGCCGCGCTGGCCTGTACCGCCGCCATGTGGCCCTCCGCGACACTGGCACACGAGGGACCGCCCTTTCCCATCATCGTGGACCGCCACGTCGGTCCGTATGTCGCGTCCGTGTGGACCGACCCCGACATCGGGATCGGCACGTTCTACGTCGTGTTGGAGGCAGCCGATGGCATGGCGTTCACTGAGCCTGCAGCCGTGCGGGTCGGGGTTGCGCCAGTCTCGGGACGCCTGGCGGAGGTCCTGTACGACGCCCGACCCGAGCGCGTCCGGCGCGGCGCACGCTTCGTGGCAGAAGTGGCTTTCGACCGCGGCGAGCAATGGCACGTGCGCGTGATCACCGAGGGTCCCGCGGGTGGTGGTGAGCTCACGTCGCAGGTAGAAGCTACGCCCGACGTCACGCTCGGACCGATCGGGCTCGTGATCTATTCGTTCCCGTTCGTCCTGGTCGCGGTTCTGTGGTGGCGAGTGGCCGTGGGTCGGCGGCGAACCCTTGGCCAAAGCAAGCGTCTGCCATCACCTTGACGCGTCTATTTTCCAGACCACTCGTGGGCCACAAGAGCTTCCTGGGCGAATTCGAGCAGACAGTGTTGCTGGCAATCCTCCAGCTAGACGAGCACGCCTACGCACCGAGTATTGCACGCCATCTCGAGGTGAGCATCGATCGCTCGGTGTCGCGAGGCGCGCTCTATTCTTGCCTGAATCAGCTGGAGCGGAAGGGGTTCTTGCGTTGGCGACTCGACGAGCCGACGCCCGAGCGCGGTGGGCACGCACGGCGGTTTTATCAGGTGACTGCGCGCGGTGTGCGCGCGCTCAGGACCTGCCGGGAGGGGCAATTGATACTTTGGCAGGGGCTCGAAAGCATCCTGGGACCCGCGAAATGACGCACGCTGTACAACCATCGTTCGAGCCGCCACAATGGCCACAGGCGGTCTTGCGGTTCGTGGTGCGCTGCGACCCGATGCGGGACGCGATTTTCGGCGATCTCCACGAGGAGTTCGTGCACGACGTCGTGCGGCCAATGGCCGCCGACGTGGCGCGCGTGCTCTATTCCACGTATGCGCGCCCGCGCAGCAGCAGCCGCGACGCCGGTTTCGCGGTCTGGGCGCTGGCCGTGCTGGTGGTGGGCATCGTCGCTAATACGATCGCGTTCACCGCGGTGCAAGACATGCAGCGGCCGGCGGAGCACGGAGGCTCGATAGTCCTGTCCGCGTTTGGCATCGGGGGCTTTGTGCTTCTGCTCGCGTGCGCCGGGGTCGCGGCAGTTGTGATTTGCGCAGGACCGAGATGGCGCCGGAAGGGGCCGCAGGGATGTAGCCGCGTGGCGCCACGCGTGTCACCTGACATGCGAGCATGAAGTATCCCCGCAGGCCGGCGTCTCCGTACCGACCTCCCGGCCGCAGGCTACTTCGCGAGAATCTTGGCTTGATTCGCCAGGATCTTCTTCTGGTTCCTCAGAATCGCCTGCTGGTTTCGGAGTATCTTGCCTTGATTGTCGAGTATCCGCGTAAGCCGATCTTGGTTCCGGAGGATACTCTTTTGGTTTGCGATGATCGTCTCTTGGTTCTTGAGTGTCGCCTGTGCCATTGCCTGCTCCTTTTTTGTGGTTCAGAGATTATCTGCGCGCGCGTCGCGAGCCACACCTCCTCCATCCATGCGTCCCAATCCATCCCGGTAGCGTTCCAGAAGTATATCGCTCGCGGTCGCGCGCGTGATGTCGGTTTGCGGCGCCCGTGAGCAGTTGGTCATCGGGATGAGCGATGCGAGCAGCGGAATGCGCTTGTGGCACGCGTTCAGGTCGTAGTCCCGGCACCGGGCAAGCCCGCGCCATGTCGCCGCTCACAGGCCAGAGTGATCAGAGCGCGCAGGTGGTACTTGCTTGTGGGAATGGCTCATCCGGCGCGTCAGCCAATCATCGACGGAGAAGCGGTCGTCCGCTCGCGGCATCACCAAGAGAAAGAGCACCAGCACGGCTCGCGGGATCACGTGCGTGTGGAACTCGTAGAGCGGCTCCAGCAACAGATGCCCGAACGTCACCACCACTAACACGCCGCCGAGAGCGATCAGTGCCTCACGGGTGCAAAGACCTATCAGGACAAGAGCGCCGGCCAGTAGCTCAAGGAGCGGTATGGTCATCCCGATGGCCCAGAGCGCCCAAACGGGCAGGAACGTGTCCGCATAGGGGATGACAAATAGCCGACGCGCATGCTCGAGCGGCCCAAGGTCGAAAACCTTCCACTCACCCGCCATGAAGAAGATGAATCCCAGTATCGCGCGAGCGAAGAGGATGGCCCAGCTTCGCTCGACGGCGTGAGGTTTATCCACGGATGCCTCTTGTGCGATGAAGTGCTCGCCCGGAAGCTGCCCTAGTTGACACTGTTTCTCCGCTCACGTAGCAGTGTCGCCAGTTTGACGGAACTACGCCGTGTGCTCGGCCGAAAGATCGGGCTGCCGAGGGAGACCATCGGCGAGCTCGAAACGTTCCTCAGGCATCAAGCCACCGTCATCACGGCGGGCACAGGCGCGTCCAACAAGGCTCTGGACCCCGGCGACCGGGCCGTCCTCGACGAAGCGGCGACAGCCGCTGTAGAACCTGCTTCAGCCGCGGTTCTTGTCTTGCGCCTGCAAGATCCTACGCTGTATATTGCATCTGCATGACAACCCCTCTCGCGCTCCCCACTCTCGATCCCGGCTCCGTGCTTACGCAGGCCGTCTTGTCCGCCGCCGATCGGCTCGGGCTCCGCAACAACCGATTGGCCGAGGTGATTGGTACGAGCGAAGCGTCCGTTTCGCGCCTCTCGGCGGGCCGGAGAATCGATCCGGCGAGCAAGCAGGGGGAGCTCGCGCTACTCTTCGTGCGGCTATACCGGAGCCTGGCCGCGCTGGTTGGAGGCGACGACTCCCAGGCGCGCGCTTGGCTGCACGCGGAGAACGCCCACCTCGGCGGCGTCCCGGCTGAGCAGATCCGTCGGGTGGAGGGGCTGGTTGATGTCATCCAGTATCTGGACGCAATGCGCGGGCGACTCTGAGATCCGGCTGCTGACCGTCGATGCATGGCGGTCGGTGGAGGCGCAGCACCAGATCGCCACGCGCAAGCTGGTCGATTCGGACGCGGAGCAGCAACTGCTGGAGGATCTCATCGAAGCGGTCAAGCCGGTGCTGGACGCCGGAACGCGGCTGCACTACCTCCTGTCGACGCCGTTCCGGTACGCTCCGCTGCGGTACGGCTCGCGATTCGGCGCGCGGACGGAGCGCGGCATCTGGTACGGCTCGGAAACACAGTCAACGCTGTTCGCCGAGGTCGCGTACTACCGGCTGTTGTTCCTGCACGGCACGACTGCTGACCTGGACGTCGTCGAAACGGAGCTGACGGCGTTTCGCGCGTCGATTCGGTCGGACCGCGGCATCGATCTCACCAAGCCGCCCTTCAATGCGCAAGGGGCTGTCCTTGCATCACCTACGAGCTACGAAGCCACACAGGAGCTCGGACGCGCGATGCGCGATGCTCGAGTCGAGACGTTCCGCTACGCGTCCGCGCGTGATGCTGCGGCGGGCGTCAACGTGGGTGCGTTCTCGCCAGCCGTGTTCGGCCGGCGGCAGCCTCGTTCGCTCGAGACGTGGCACTGCACGGCGACGCGCGCTCGGGTTGAGGTGACCAGACGCGACTACTTTCGGCGCGCCTCGTTCGGGTTTAGGCTCGACCAGTTTCTCGTTGGGGGCAGCTTGCCCGCTCCGGCGCTCTAGACCCGCCGGGACGCCGACCGTAGCCTCTTCGCGGTCGAAGGTCCGAGCTCCGACGGGTCAGAGCGGTCCCCCGCCGCCCGAGAGCGATCACCCCCCACTCGCCCCCGCCAACCCCTCGACCTTCTCAAACATCGCCTGGAGCGCGATCTCGAGCGGCGCATGCTCGTCGGCCGGCTGCCAGACGAGAGTCTCGCTGACGATCTCGGGACGGTCGTCGCCAGGCCGCCACCGCTCCACCAATCGGGAGTCGAGGTCCACGATCCAGTATTCCGGCACGTGCGTCCGTTGGTAGTACAGCCGCTTGAGACCGCGGTCCCGGCGTGCGGTGCTCGGCGAGAGAACCTCTACCGCCAGCAGCAGTGACGTGACCTCCTTCCACTCGCCGATCGGGCGTGCGGCGGCGCGCGGGATGACGAAGAGGTCTGGCTGTACGAGGGCGTTCGGATCGAGGGTAATCTCGGAAGGTGACCAGAGGAGCTCACCGAGCGCGTGCCCCCGCACATACGGATCGAGCAGCCGGAAGAGCGCGGCGAGCGCTGCTTGGTGCGCGACGCGGGGCGCGACGGTCACCAACAGCTCGCCGTCGATGCACTCGTAGCGCGGCCAGTGTCGCGACTCGCCGCCCAGCCGGCGGATAAGGTCCGGCGTCCAGACGTCCTGCTGCGTGGCCATGACCATAGGGTACGCTCGGCGAGAACGCTGAAGCAAGGGTGCACGGCGAATCGTGCAATCGCCGCCCGTGATCGGCGGCATCACTTCATCGCGCGCGCAACGATCCGTACGCCACCTGGCGACGGGTGGTGGATACGGACGAGCTCCAAGACACTGTCAATCCGCGCCAGACTCCGGCCTGGCGGGGCATTCCCCGACGCCCCATGCTTTTCCCGCAATGCACACGCCCGTCCTTCGCGAGCGCGGCTGGAGTGTCCTACTCGGCGCCGCCTTTCTCATGGCGACGTCGGCCATCGGGCCCGGGTTTCTCACCCAGACGACGGTTTTCACCGCGCAGCTCGGCGCGAGCTTCGGGTTTGCGATCCTCATCTCGGTCCTCTTCGATCTTGGCGCGCAACTCAACATCTGGCGCGTCATCGCGGTCGCCGAACGGCCGGCGCAGGACATCGCCAACGCGCTCCTCCCCGGGCTCGGTTATGCGCTGGCCGCACTGGTCGCGGCGGGAGGGCTCGCGTTCAACATCGGCAACATCGCCGGGTCGGGGCTCGGTTTGAACGCGGCGCTCGGCGTGCCGGTGACCGCCGGCGCCGTCGCGAGCGCGGGGGTCGCCGTCGCGATCTTCCTGGCACGCGAAGCGGGGCGCGCGATGGACCGGTTCGCGCAGATCATGGGGCTCGTCATGATCGGGCTCACCTGTTACATCGCGATCGCATCCGACCCACCGTGGGCAGAGGCCGGGCTGCGCTCCGTGGCTCCGCGGGTGGTGGATCCGCTGGCGATCGTGACCATCGTCGGCGGAACGGTCGGGGGCTACATCACTTTCGCCGGCGCGCACCGCCTGCTGGACGCTGGAGTTCGGGGGCGCGACTCGCTCCCTCGCGTGACGCGCGCGGCGATGAGCGGCATCGGGATCGCATCGCTCATGCGGGTGTTGCTTTTCGTCGCCACGTTAGGCGTCGTCGCGGGCGGGGCCGTGCTCGACCCGGACAACCCACCGGCGTCCGCCTTCCGGCTTGCCGCCGGCGAGATTGGCTATCGCCTGTTCGGAGTCGTGATGTGGGCAGCCGCGATCACTTCGGTGATCGGCTCAGCCTACACCTCGGTCTCCTTCCTGCGCAGCCTCGGCGCGGCGTGGAACCGCAACCCTTCGCGGGTAATCATCGCTTTCATCGCCGTCTCGACGGCGATCTTCGTCCTCGTCGGACGGCCTGTGACTGTATTGATCCTCGTCGGTACGCTCAACGGGCTCATTCTTCCGGTCGCTCTCGGCGTGATGCTGCTCGCGGCGCACCGCCGCCGGATCGTCGGCGATTACCATCACCCCCGCTGGCTCACCGCGGCGGGTGTGGTGGTTGCGGCAAGCATGGCGGCGCTAGGCGGGCACGCGATTGTTACCCAGGCGCCGGGGATGTTCCGGTAGGAGCCGCGGACTGCGTACTGCTTGCTGCTTGCTGCTTACTGCTTGCTGATTGCTGATTGCTGATTGCTATTGCTGATCACTACTGTCGCTTGCTACCGGTTGCTGGTTGATTAGTGCCTGGCATTTCCTGGGTCCTGACAGCCCAACACGTCGCGCGCGCCGCATCATGCGGCAAGGAGCCAACCATGCGTACCTACTCTCTCGCCGCTGTGGCGGTCGCCGCGCTCGCTCTCGGAACGGGAACCGCCGGCGCGCAAGGCGGCGACTTCGGTGGTGCTGAGCAACCGCGCGCGGTTCGTGTCGGATTCGGCGGAGGGATGAGCGTGCCCGTTGGCGACGCAAGAGAAGCGTTCGAGAATGGGATCAACGGGCAGGGATACTTGCTCATCAGGCTTGGCGCGCTCCCCGCGGTCCGTCTTAACCTGAGCTACCAGCGGTTCGACCTGAAGGATCTCGTGACGGGCGGCGCCGACGCGCACACACAGATCTTCGGTGGAACGGGCGGGCTCACGGTCAGCCTACTCCGCGGGCCGATCCGCCCCTACGTCACCGCCGCTGTGGGCGCGTTCAACATCAAGAGCGTCATGGAATCACCGGGCGGTGACTCCGACGAGTCGAGCACACAGTTCGGCATCGATGGCGGTGCGGGAGTGGCGCTCCGACTGGGCCGTATCGATGGGTTCGTGGAAGCGCGCATCCAGAACGTCTACACGGACGAGGGACTCGTCGACACGAAGTCGATCCGAGTGATCCCGGTGACGTTCGGATTGCTGTTCTGACGGATTGCGGGTTGCGGGTTGCGGGTTGCGAAAGCTTTCAGTACTTGACCAGGTAGTTCTCCAGCTCCCATCGCGTCACCTGCGTGATGTACTCCCGCCACTCCTGCCGCTTCGCCGCCAGGAAGTGCGTCGCGATGTGCTCGCCTAACGCGATCGTCATCGCGTCGTCCTTCTCCAGTTCGTCACACGCCTCGTTCAGATCGTGCGGGAGGTCGTCGATGCGCAGGCGGCGCTTCTCGCGGTACGACATCTCCCAGATATTCACGTTCACCGGTTCTCGCCAATCGGCCTCGGTCTCGACCCCGTCGAGCCCCGCGGCGAGCATCACCGCCAGCGCGAGGTAGGGGTTCGCCGAAGGATCGGGCATGCGGAGCTCGACGCGCGTCCCGCTGCCGCGCCGCTCCGGGACGCGGATGAGCGGCGAGCGATTGCGCATGCTCCACGCGACGTTCACCGGCGCCTCGAAGCCGGGCACGAGACGCTTGTACGAGTTGACGAGCGGGTTCGTTACCGCGCACATGCCGCGGGCATGCTTGAGCAGCCCGCCGATGTAATGCAGCGCGACCTTTCCGAGCTGCCACTCGGCCGCCTCGTCCCAGAACGCGTTCTCCCCGGCGCGGAAAAGCGATTGATGCGTGTGCATCCCGCTCCCGTTCTGCCCGAAGATCGGCTTCGGCATGAACGACGCGACAAGGCCGAACTCCCACGCGACGTGCTTCACTACCCAGCGGAACGTCGCGATGTTGTCCGCCGTGCGCAGCGCGTCCGCGTAGCGGAAGTCGATCTCGTGCTGCCCGTGCGCGACCTCGTGGTGTGCGGCCTCCACCTCGAAGCCCATCTGCTCCAGCACGTCCACCATGGTGCGGCGGGCCTCCTCGCCGAGGTCGGAGGGGGCGAGGTCGAAGTAGCCGCCGACGTCGTGCGTAGTGGTGCTCACCGCACCGTCATCGCTCGGCTTGAAGAGGAAGAACTCCGCTTCCATGCCCGCGTTCATCGTGTACCCCATTTCCGCCGCGCGCGCGATTTGACGCCGGAGGCATCCGCGCGGGTCGCCGCCGAAGGGCGATCCGTCAGGCATGTTGATGTCGCAGATGAGTCGCGCGACACGTGCGTCGGACTCGCTCCACGGAATCAAGCGAAACGTCTCGCGGTCCGGGGCGAGCAGCATGTCCGACTCCTCGATGCGCACAAACCCCTCGATCGATGAGCCGTCGAACAGGATGTCCCCATCGAGAGCCTTCTCGAGCTGCGACGCCGGGACCTCGACGTTCTTGTTGACCCCCAGGATGTCGGTGAACTGTAGGCGGAGGAAGCGGACGTTGCCGCGCCGGGCCAGATCGAGGATGTCCTTCTTCGTCGCGCCGATCAGGTCCGGTACGGATACCCGGTCGCGGGGTGGCACGGTCGTCACTCGCCCTCCGTCCGTCGCAGGCGACGCATCCATAGCCAGTGCGTGGCGAAGAGTGCGATGCTCGCGAGCAGGAGCAACCCGCTCGTGACGACCGATCGGGTGGCCTGGTGGCGCGCGATACGAACGCGGTCGGCGAGCGCCGCGTCGTACATCCGCCGTAGCTGTTCGTCAGGCGGCACGGGCTGATCCGCCAGCCGTCGGTCGGGTCCGGCGCGCCGCGCGATCGCATCCTCCCTGTACAGCTCGAATGACGCTAGGACCTCGCGGCCGTGTCCCTGCGCGGACATAGGATCGCTCAGGTTGATGACGTTTCCGACGAGGCTGTTACCGCTGATGAGGAACGTGATCACGGCGATGAGGCATACGAGATAGCCGTAGATCTGGGCGATGAGGTTCGGTCGGGCCATGGTCGGGGATGCGGGGGGGGGGGGG
>JALZIF010000183.1 GCA_030860435.1 Gemmatimonadota bacterium
GGGCATGGGAGGCGGGCAAGGTGGGCAGCAGGGCGGTGGGTCCGGTGGCTCCGGTGGCCGGGGGGGTTCGCAGGGCGGTGGCCAGGGTGGGGGCCAGGGCGGCGGACAGGGTGGCGGCTCGCGCTGAGTGAGCGCGCGGAATGGTAAAGGGCGCTCCACGAGGGGGCGCCCTTTTTCGTTGCTCGACGGACGACGCCGTTGCTCGCGCCAGGCAAACGACGCCTGTATGTTCCCGGCGTGTCGCTCACCACCCGCGTCCTCCTCGGACTTATCTCGGGCCTTGCCGCAGGGATAGCCATCGCCCACTGGCCGTCGGCGCTACTGCTCGCGACCGCGGATGCGATCGCGCCAATCGGGACGCTCTGGATCAATGGGATCCGGATGACGGTGATCCCACTCGTCGTGTCGAGCCTGGTCGTCGGCGTCGCGAATGCGCCGGACGTTCGCGTCATCGGGCGAATCGGGTGGCGCGCGCTGCTGATCTTCTTCGTGGTCGTCCTCGCGGGCGCGATCTTCGCCGCAGCCGTCGGGCAGCCACTGCTCGCGTGGCTGCGCATCGATCCGGAGACGGCCGCCGCGCTGCGCGAGAGCGCCGTGGGGGCGAGCGCGGCGGCAGGAGCGAGCGCGGCGACGCTGCCGACCTTTGCCCAATGGTTAACGGCCCTAGTCCCGACGAATCCCGTGACAGCGGCGGCGGACGGGGCAATGCTGCCGCTCATCGTCTTCACCCTCGCCTTCGCGATCGCGCTGCTCCGGATCGTGCCGGAGCGCCGGGCGCAGGTCGTCGGATTTTTCGGTGGCGTGTTCGAGGCGATGCTCGTGCTAGTGCGCTGGATCCTCGCGCTGGCGCCTATCGGAGTGTTTGCACTGGCGCTGCCTCTCGCCGCGACTATGGGACTCGCCGCGGCTGGGGCGCTCGCCTACTATGTCGCGAGTACATCGCTGCTCGCCGTCATCTTCTCGGCGGCCGTCCTTTATCCGGCGGCCATGGTGCTGGGACGCACGCCGCTCCGTCGCTTTGCCCGAGCAGTGGCACCCGCGCAGGCGGTAGCGCTCAGCTCGCGCTCGTCGCTGGCCGCGCTCCCGGCGATGATCGAGGGAGCGGTCAAGGTGCTTCGCGTACCGCCGGAAGTATCGAGCTTTTTCCTTCCGCTCGCCGCGTCGGTATTCCGTGCTGGTACCGGGGTCGCGGTTACGTTCGGCGTCCTCTTTCTGGCGCGGCTTTACGACGTGACGCTCTCCCCGGCGCAGATCGCCACGGTGGTGGTGACGGTCGTGCTCACGAGCTTCAGCGTCCCGGGAATTCCGGGCGGCTCGATCCTGGTGATGATGCCGGTGCTCCTCGCGGCCGGCATCCCCGACGCCGGCATCGGTCTCCTACTCGGCATCGACACCATTCCGGACATGTTCCGAACCGCGACTAACGTGACCGGGCACATGGCGGCGGCGACGATCGTGGCCCGCGGCGTGAGCGGAGCGCGGGTCGATGTCGACATCCCGGGCTCGGAAGGTGCCGGCATGCCGACGACCCGGACGGCTGCCGGGCCGGGGGTGGAGCTCGGGTCGGAAGCGGCGCGCGGATGAGATCGTGGTGGCCCGCGATTCTCGCGGCGCTCCCGTGGCTCGTCATCCCGGTCGTCGTGTTGTTCCGTGGCCGCGGCTCGCGCACGCTGGACGAGGAATCGACCACTCTGCCTGACGACGCGCCGCTAGTCGCAGTAATCATCCCGGCGCGGAACGAGGCGCGCAGTATCGAGCGGTGCGTGCGCTCGATCCTCGGCTCCGCGTACCCGCGGCTGGAGGTCATCGTCGTCGACGACGATTCCGCGGATGGCACCGGGGACATCGCGCGGCGCCTAGCCGCGGCCGACCCGCGCCTTCGCGTCGTCGAGCCCGCGCCGCTGCCGGCCGGTTGGTTCGGGAAGCAGTGGGCGTGCGCGGCCGGCGCCGCCACCACGCGCGCCGAGCTTCTCTGCTTCACAGATGCGGACACGGAGCACGCGCCCGACCTCCTTCCGCGCGCCGTCAACGCCCTCCGCGCGCGCGGCGCCGACATGCTCACCGTCGCCGGCACGCAGGAGATGGCGACGTTCTGGGAGCGCGTCATCCAACCCCAGATCTTCGCCCTCCTCGCCGCCCGGTACGGCGGGACCGAGAGGGTGAACGCCGCGCGGCGGCCGATAGACAAGATCGCGAACGGGCAGTTCATGCTGCACCGCCGCGCGGCGTACGAAGCGGTCGGTGGTCACGCTTCGGTACACGACAAGGTCGCCGAAGACCTCGCGCTGGCCCAGCGCCTCTTCGTCCTAGGCCGGCCAACGGCGATGGTGCTCGGACTGGCCCAGCTCCGCACGCGCATGTATGCGTCGTTAGGCGAGCTCGTAGGGGGCTGGATGAAGAACATCTACGCCGGCGCGCTCGACTCGGCGCCGGGAGGCCGGCTGGGACGCCGCCTGCTCCCGCTTGGCCTCCTCCTACCGTTCGCGATGATGCTCGCCCCGCCACTCACGCTCGCCATGGCTGCCCTCGGCATCACGACGCCAGCCGTCACGCTCTGGGCCGCGATCTGCACCGCGACGCTGCTCGCCTGGGGGGCGCTGGTCTACCGAGGCCTCCTCGGCCTCTCCCCTCTCTACGCACTCACGTTCCCGCTCGGTGCCGCGGTGCTCGCGTACATCGCAACGCGTGCCATCGTGCGGGGACGCCGGGTGCGCTGGAAGGAGCGAGAGTATGTGGCGGGATGATGAGGGAAGAGGGAAGAGTGCGGTGTCCGCATCCTAACTCAGTACCTCGAAGCAGCATTGCGGCTCTGCCTCCAAGTTGCAGCAGATGGTGACACGGGCGGCCAGATACTCTGCGAGGAGCCCCTCGAGAACCTTGCAGGCCGCTGCGTTCTCCGAGGTCAGAGCCGCCAGCGGACACGCCCGACTTCTGATGACCAGAGCTCCGTCGCGTGCCTGGACCTCCGCCACGCTGCCGAAACCCCTGAGGAGCTTCGCGCCTGCGTGGACCCGGCGCCTAACGCCTCCTGAGGGTTTGGGATATCGATTGGCAAGGGATTTTCCAGTGTCGATCATGAACGATTCCAATTGCGTACCCGAGCATCGGCCTTCGGCCACCCCGAGAAACTGCGTCAGGACCGGCAGATACAGAGTCGAAAACTGGATCTGCCCTTCGAGCGTGATCGCGTAGAGCGTCGAGGGCTTACTAGTGCCGGGACGTCTACCGGCTCGAGTGGCAAGGTTTCCTTCCTCGAGCTTCCGCAGTTGGTTCCGAACCGCGTTATCTGTCAGTCGCAGGGCCCTAGCGAGCTCCTCGACGGTCATCGCGCCGTGACGAAGCCGCGAGAGCACTTTCCCCGCCGCACTGTTCAGGCGAACGCCTATCGCCATGGAGGTTGCCATAGAGTTTGATGGTTGAGTCGATCCGCGGAGTCCGCGAATGAGTGCATCAGCCAACGTCAAAAGGCCTGCCACCCGGTTGACACCCGCACCCTGCGGACCTGCTGGAAACGAAACGAATGTGTCCTCCTACGCGCTCGATCGCTCGCTAAAAGATCTCACGCCACGGCACGCGAGGTAGGTTTCTTGCAGATAGTGCAGCTCGGGCTTGACAATCTCCCGGAGCGGGTGAGAGTTCGGGAAGCCGATCCATCGCCGTTTTCTATCGGAGTCGGGGGTGCCGAATGTCGACTCAGTCCGTGCGACGTGGCAGACCTGTTGTAGAACCTCGCCGGTCGCGCCTCCTCGTCGCGCTGTGCATTGTCGTGGCTTCGGCATGTGTGACTCAAACTCCGCCGGGCGACAGCCCGCAGGAAAGCCCTTCAGCCGCCGGACCCGCCACGGTCGACTCCTCACCGCAGACATTAGCGGAAGGTCGGCGGATCTTTCGCTTCGATACGTTCGGCAACGAGCAATTCTGGACGGACACCGCCCGGATGCACGAGGTCATTCAAGAATCAGTTAGCCCGGCTACAGCTTTGTCCGTCGGACTCAAGGTCGACGCCGATGCCATCCCACCTGATGTCGCGGCAGCGATCAAGGCTGGCAAGGTAGACCTCAGCGATCCGGCGACCACGGTTACGCTGCTCAAGCTCAACGCAGTCGTGGGAGTGAAGGGCACGATCGGCACGATTAGCGGAAAGGACACGCTGATACGCGTGGGGATAACGTGCGCTCTTTGTCATTCCACGGTGGACGACTCATTCTCCAAAGGCATTGGCCGCAGGAAGGACGGCTGGCCGAACCGCGATCTGAACGTCGGAGCGATCATAGCGTTGTCTCCGGCGATCAACCCCGCGCAGAAAGCAGTCTATGACTCCTGGGGGCCTGGGAAATACGACCCGCGTTACAACCTCGACGGTAAGAGTACTCCGCTCGTCCTGCCTCCCGCCTATGGTCTCGCACGCGTGCGGAACGAGACGTACACGGCCGAGGGTCCCATCTCCTACTGGAACGCTTACGTGGCGGTGACACAGATGCATGGGCACGGGAATTTTTCCGATCCCCGCCTGGCGATCAGTATTCGTCAGACGCCCGATATGGTGGGTCCCAAGCTGCCCGCGCTGCGTGCATACCAGCACAGCTTAGAGGCTCCGGCTCCCCCAACCGGATCGTTCGACGCCGCGGCTGCGGCGCGTGGACTGGTGGTGTTCGACCGGAGTTGTGCAACCTGTCATGTCGGCGGCACCGGCACTGATAACAACTCCGGGGTGCTCCACGCGCCGTCCGAAACGGGGATGAGTGCGACCTACGCGTTGCGCACCGCGAACAAGGCGTATCGAACCACGCCGCTTCGCGGGCTCTGGCAGCATCCGCCGTATTTCCACGACGGAAGCGCTGCAACACTCGCGGACGTCGTCACGCACTACAACAACTTCCGCCGCCTGAACCTGTCGGCCGGACAGCAACAAGACCTCGTTCAGTACTTGAAGTCGTTGTGATGCCAGCGCTCACTGCGCGAGCAACCGCGCCGAGTAGCCGGCGATGACGAGCCAGAAGAGAGTTGTATAGGCTCTCTCGCCGATCTGCCGGTTGATGCGCCGGCCGACGAGCGCGGTGATCGGCATGAGTGGCAGCGCCCAGAGCAGGATCGGCCAGTGCGCACTGTCGAGTAGGGAGGCGTGCAGGAACACCACCGCCTTGGTGGCGTCGCCCGCCAGCGACACCGCGGAAGCCGCACCCACGAGACGCGCCCGATCGAGACCGAGCCCCCGTAGCGCGATTCCCTTGAGCGGTCCCGAGGTGCCGGAGAATCCCGAAGTCGCGCCGGCACCGAGGGCGGCGGCG
>JALZIF010000195.1 GCA_030860435.1 Gemmatimonadota bacterium
CATTCGCGGGGCGCACCTCGTCATTCCTCCGAAGAGCTACGACGGGGTCACACGCGGCGGGATCAGCAACGTGCGCGTTGCCCAGTACAAGGAAGAGATCGTGCGGGTCGTGATCGACCTCGACTCCCAGCACGACTACACCGTGACGCGCGGCGACCGGGAAATCCGCATCGCCATAAACGGCGGCCCTGCCACCTTTACGGCATGGCACACCGCCTCCGAGGAACAGACACTCGCCTACCGCGCGGCTGATGCGGCCGACGCGCCGCCCGCCGAGTCGCACCCATCGGCGAGCGCCGCGCCGGCGCCCGAGCCGATGCGTTCGATGCAGCCCCGGATCACCGTCAACTACGTAGACGCCGACATCCGCGACGTCATCGGCGCGTTCTCTGCCTTCTCCGACCGCACGATCGTGGTCGGCAAGGGCGTCGAGGGCAGCGTCTCCGCCGAAGTGCGCGACCAGCCCTGGGACGTCGCCCTGAAAGCGATCCTGCAGTCGCAAGGGCTCGCGATCCGGGATGAGGCGAGTGGGATCCTCACCGTCGACAGCTATGCTAACATCGCTGCCCAGCGCGCACTCGAGCCGCTCACGACCCAGGTCGTGCCGGTGAACTACACGCGCGCCAGTACGCTGGTCGAGACTATCAAGACGCTACTCTCCAAGGACTGCCCCCAGTCCCAGCCGCGTGGCGAAGCTTCTCAGTCCGCGCAGACGTGTTTCCAGCGCGGCTCGGTCACTGCGGACAGCGCGACGAACCGGCTGGTGATCACCGACGTTCCCTCGCGCCTCAATGACATTCGCGCATACATCCGCGAGCTCGACGTTCGCACGCCGCAGGTCGCGATCAAGGCGAAGATCATCTTCGTCAATCGAACCGACATCGAAGACATCGGCATTTCGTACGATTTCGGCAGTCAGACCCAGTTCTTCAACAAGCTCGTTCAGCGCAACGACCCGTCGACGTTCCAGCCGGTCGACGCCGACGGCGACGGCGTGCCCGAAGGCATGGGCGGAGGCACACCGTTCAACCCGAACGTCAACGTCATCGATCTCGGGGGCAACGCGCTCGCGGCGATCGCGAACGCGAACCAGCGCGTGGTGCAGCCGGCGCTGCAGTTGATCTTCTCGGCAGCGATCGGGAAGTTCGATCTCACCGCCTTCCTCGACGCGCTCCAGGAAGTTCGTCTTGCCGATATTCAGGCCGAGCCTAGCATCGTAACACTCGACAACCGCGAGGCGAGCATCCTGGTCGGCGAAGAGACCCCGATCCGTATTGTCGACCTCGGGGGAAACCAGGGCGGCGGTGACGCTGGCATTCAGGCGCCGCGCGCAACGGTCACCTTCAAGGAGACCGGTATCATCCTCAGGGTCACTCCACACATCACGAACAACCGGCAGATCCTGATGACGCTCCACAGCGAGCGATCGAACCTTCAGGCAGCCGCGTCCGATCTTGGCTACACGTTCCAGAAGCAGGAAGCCCGCAACCAACTCCTCGTCGGCGACGGCGAGACGGCGGTGATCGGCGGACTAACGGTTACGCAAGTCACCATCTCAAAGAGCGGCATCCCGATCCTCGTCGACCTCCCGTTCATCGGGAAGCTGTTCGGCCAGACCCGCCGGCAGGAGGAGAAGCGCGATCTGCTGATCCTCGTCACCCCACACATCATCGACGAGGGCGAGACCCTCGGCGTTCCCCCCGGCGGTCGGTAAGGGACTCGGAGACTCTCCATGAAGGCGACATACTACCGCGCCGCTACCGCGGCGCTCGCCCTCGGCGCGCTGACCGCTTGCGATAAGCGGCAGAATGCCGCCGGCGGGCTCGATGACTTCGCGCCGACGATCGACCTGCAGGTTCCGTCGGTCAATGACTCGGTCGACATCAATCAACCGATGGTCGTGCACCTCCAGGCGCGCGACAACCTCTCGCTCAAGCGCGTCGTCCTCACCGTCGACGGCGACGCAGCGCTCGACACGACTTTCACGAGCGCGACGGCGACCTTCAACCAGACGTACCAGGTCGCGCTCGCAGGCGTGATGAGCGGGAGCCATGTGGACGTGCGTGCCGTGGCGACCGATGGGGCGGGGAACCGCTCCGAGACCGCTTCGGCGTCTGTAATCGTCTTCGACCTCCACTCGCCGGTCGTCACCATATCTGCGCCGATCAGCGGAAGTGTCTTCCGCGCCGGCGACGCGACGACCGTCACCGTCCAGGCCTCCGACTCGTCAGGGGTAAGCTGGATCGGCTATCACCTCATCCAGCTCGGCCAATCAGGCGGGGTGACGGTGATCCAGGCCGATTCGCAGTCGGTCGCGAGCACCCCCGTCTCCTACCAGCGGGCGTTCCCCGCGACAATCCCGCTCACGCTGAGCCCGGGGAACTACTTCTTTCGCGGCTTCGCTCGCGACGTGTCGAACAACGGCGGCGTCAGCGCCGACATGATCCAGGTGACCGTCCAGGATCCGTTCAAGCCCGGGCTCGAGTTTATCTCGCCGGCGGCCGACTCGAACATCACCATCGGTAGTCAGATCCTCGCCTCTGTTCGTCTCACGGACAACGTCGGCGTCAAGCGTCTCTCGATCGTCGGCATCACGACGAGTGGCGACCCCGACCTCGGCGTGGTTGACACCGTCGTGCGCTACGACTCGGTCTTCGCGCCGGTCAACGTGAGCAACGTCCCGCAGCAGTTCCGCGCCGGCCTCACCGACACCACGGTGCGGCGCCTCCTCACGCCCAAGAACGCGGCCGATTCCACGACCGGGCCTCTGTATCTCATTGCCCGCGTCACCGACGTCGCCGGTAACGACTCGACGGTCGTGCGGGCCGTGCGCATCGTATCCGGACCCAGCGTCAGGGTGTTGCGGCCCGGCGCGGGCGCCATCGCCGCCCCCGGCAAGTCGCTGATCGTCGAGGTGCAGGCCACGGACCGCGATGGCGTGCGCGTCCTCGGCTACAACGTCGCTGGAGCGTTCACCACCACCCGGACGGCGCCGACACCGGCAAACCCGCCCGACACGCTGGTGTTCATCGATACGCTCGCCGTTCCGAGCGGCGTTACCGGCACTTCTTTCACGATCGTTCCCTTCGCTACCGACGACCTCGGACAACCCGGCTCCGGACCGGGCGTCACTGTGAGCGTGCAGTCGCTCGCCAACGATACCGAAGGTCCGCTCGTCTATCAGACCGTCCGCACTCGAGTCGAGGCTGATGACTCGGTGACCATCCGCGCGACCGACCCGAGCGGCATCACCAGCGTCGGGATGATCATGACGTTGGAAAGCGACGGCACGCAGATCAGCCGCGACAGCGCCACCTCGGACGGTTCCTTCACCGACCTGCAGCTCCCTCTCGGGCTGAACGTGCCCCCGCAGTATGTCGGCCAGAAGATCATCATCCGATCATTCGCGTACGATTCGCGAGGGAACATCGGCTACTCCGTGGCCGCTGGCACCTCGGTGACGCAAGGACAGCTCTCGGGGGCCCGTCCGGATACCGCGCTCGTCGTCTATGGCCGTACCTTCTCGCTTCCGAGCGGCGGCGTTGTCGGCGACATTGCGATCGATTCAATTCGCGCTCGCACCTACCTGTCAAACATCAGCTTTGACCGGATCGACGTCTGGGAGGGTGGCACGGAGCAGTGGAGCACGCGCAGCATCGCCGTCGGCGCCGATCCGTGGGGTCTCTTCATCGGCAACGGTGGAAACGAGCTGATAGTCGCGAACTCGGGCGGCACGAACATCAGCCGCGTGAGTCTCGGCGGGCCGGGCAGCGCGGTCCCCCCCTCGGAGGATGTGACGCGCCGAATCAAGACGCCGAACACCTACATCGTCCAGATCGAGATGGCGATCGACGGCTCCGGGCTCGCCCGGATCAAGCGCACGCTCTTCGATTACTCGGACCGCCCGCAGTACGTGGTCCAGGCGATCAACAACGACATATACTACTCCACCAAGCCGACACCGAGCGCCCCCGACGGAACCATTCGGCGCTACCTGGAGAGCTCGCGCACGTTCGGCGCCCCACAGCCCGACGTACAGCAGATCTGGCAATATGCGGCGCCGGGCGAGCCGGGGAAGGTGGCGATCATCAATGCCGACGTCGTGAACGTCTACACCGGCGCGCAGAGCGTCAGCGATTCGCTGGAGATCTGCGACCACCCGCTGAACATGGGCGGGCCCCTGACGTGCGTGCGGGGCGTCGATCCGAACGCACTGACCGAGCAACTTCGCTCGATGATCAATTCGGACGTCGTCGCGGCGAACATCGAGATCAAGTCGCTCGCTCTAACTGACACCACATTTGTCGCCGCGTCAGGCGACCGCCGCTGGATCGCGTTCGGTGAGGCGGCGACAGAGGGCGCGGGCCGCGTCATGATGGTGAACGGCCTCACAGAGTACTTCTCGCCCGGCGTCAACGTCCGCGACCTGGTCCACAACGCCTCGGAGCGCGTCTTCGGGCTCGCCCTGAATAACGATGGAACGAGCGCGGCGGTCCATGGACAGGAGTCGTACTTCTTCGATATCGAGAATCCGTTCCACCTTCGCCTGCAGGGGAAGGTCAACACATTCGACGATGGCGCCGGAATCGCGTTCCACCCCGACAACGACGCCAACGTCTCGAACCCAGACACACGGATCGCCTTCGTCGCCTCGGCGAACGGAACGATCGAGATAGTCGACACCTTCCACTATCTCAGCCGCGGGACTCTACCCGTGCGCGCCAACCTCTACGGTCCGATTCGGGTCAGTAATCGCTTCCCGGGCGACGACCCGCAGGTGATCCTCAAGCTCTTCGGCCTGACGACGGAAGGAATGATCGTGATCGACGTCCGTGCCAGTGATATTCAAAGTATTCCGTAAAGCGTCTAGCGTATAGCGTTGAGCGTCGAACGAGGGGTCGGACTCCAATTCACTGGAGCCCGGCCCCTCGCGCCATCCGGTATTCGCCATTAGCCATTAGCGGAGTGCCAGCGGCGAAGGGCCAACGGCTGCCCTCCAACATCCCTCCCCTCCCGCATGCTCCGCTTCACTACTGCTGGTGAATCGCACGGGCCGGCTCTTGTCGCCATTCTCGAAGGGGTTCCGGCCGGGCTCGCGCTCCTGGCCGAGCATGTCGACGCCGAGCTCGCACGACGCCAGCAGGGGTACGGGCGGGGGCGCCGGATGCAGATCGAGCAGGACCGCGTCCGCTTCCTTTCCGGCGTCCGGGCGGGCGAGACTCTCGGCTCGCCGATCGCTATGCTGATCGAGAACCGCGACTGGAAGAACTGGCAGGAAATCATGGATCCGGCGCCGCGGGCAAGCGACCCTGCGCCACGCCTGCGCGCCGTAACACGCCCACGCCCCGGGCACGCGGACCTGGCCGGCGTCCTGAAGTACGACCGTGACGACGCGCGCGACATTCTCGAGCGAGCCTCCGCCCGCGAGACGACGGCGCGGGTAGCGGCCGGCGCTGTCTGCCGGCACTTCCTTCGCCAGTTCGATGTCGCGATCGGAAGCCACGTCGTCCACCTCGGCGGGATCGACGCCGCGCGCCCCGACCCTTTTCCGGCCGATCTCGACCTCGCGGCCGACGGGTCTCCGCTCCGTACGCTCGACCCTGCGGCCGAGCGGCGGATGATCGATCTGATCGACCTGGTCAAGCGCGAGGGAAACACGCTCGGCGGAATTATCGAGGTGGTTTGCGATGGACTGCCGGTGGGGCTCGGCTCGCACGTTTCGTGGGACCGCAAGCTCGACGGACGGCTCGCGGCCGCGGTCATGTCCATCCCTGCGGTGAAGGGTGTCGAGATCGGGATCGGCTTCGAGGCGGCACGCCGAACCGGCGCCGACGTGCACGACGAGATTGACCCGTCGCCCGGGCGACCGTTGACGGGTCACGTCCGGCGCCGGACGAACCGTGCCGGCGGGCTGGAGGGGGGCATGACAACCGGAGAGCCGCTTGTCGTACGTGTGGCGATGAAGCCGATCAGTACGCTGATGCGC
>JALZIF010000196.1 GCA_030860435.1 Gemmatimonadota bacterium
ACCCATATCTCGAGACCGCCGCTCGAACGATAGACGCGGTACACGCGGCTAGGCTCGCACGGCGCACCGGCTGCCGCGCTTCGCTGGCCCCCCTCGCCGGTGCGGGGTAGGGGGGAGGGTGGGGCAGGGGCCGCGGTTAGCGTCGCTATGCGGGCGGGCAGAACGTCTAGTGCGCGCTCCATCGAGCGAGCCTCCCGGTACAAACGCTCCGCGACCGCGACCGCCGACTCGCCATGTCGCCCATCCACGGCCGCCGTCGTTCCGCCCGCAAGCGTCACCTCTCGCGGCGCGTCACCCGAGTCGCCAAGCGCGATCAGCGCGTCGGCTATCTCGCGCACTCTAGGTGCAGCGGCGGCGCGCGCAAGCTCGCGCCGCATTCGCGCGAGCGCCCTCTCGCGGGCCGAGGATGGATCGCGCGAGCGCGAGCGCGGCGCGGGCTTCTCTCGCTCCTCCGACTCCACCAGGGAGTCGGCTGATACCGGGTCAGCGCATGCCGGGAGCGGCAGCAACCGGTCCCCGCAGCGAGAGGGCCGGGCGGCCGGGAGTGCGCAGACTTCGGCGTATCGCGTCGCCGCATGTGCTGGCTCGGCGATGAGCCACGCCGAGAGCCAGCCGCTCATCCACCGGCCGCCTTTCAGTGCTTCGAGATCGTGCGCGCGCGCCGCGGCGGCCACGGCGTCAGGCGCGAGAACGGGGCGCGGCACCAACGGCGCAGGAAGTGGCGAGCCGGCTGTGGCCATGCGATGGCCGGCCTCGTCGCGCAACACCACGCCTCGCGCGCTCGGCACGAGGCTGATCTCCAGCACCGCGCTTCGCGACGGCGAGCCGCGGAACTTTCCCTCCTTCTCGAACCGGACGACGAGCCGCCGATCGTCCTCGGGCGCCTCCACGCCGGCGACGGTCCATCCTTCGACGATTCCGCCCGGAGCGGGCGTACGCTCGCCGCGGGCGAGCGGGTCGCGTGCTGCGAGGTCAATGCGCACCGCGGGCGCTCCCGCCACGCTAATGACTACGCCAAGGCGCGCGCGGTCGAGCGCCAGCGTGGCGACGCGGCGCCCGCGCCACCGCTCGTGCAGCTCGCGCGCGAGATAGTGCGCGGTCAGGCCGTCCACCGTCATCGCCCCTTTGACACGCGGCCACGATGCCGGTAGGTTGCGGCGGTGTCAACTCGAGTCTCGCCCCGAACACCTGCCAGCGCGGCATCGGCATGATCGCGGTGCGCGACATCGCCTACGTTGCGCTCGGCTCGAACCTTGGTGACCGCGCCGCGCACCTCGCCGCTGCGCGCGCCGCGCTCGCGGCGCTCCCGGAGACGCGGATGCTCGCCGCGTCCGATGTGGAGGAGACGCTCCCGCTCGGCGACCTTCCCCAGGGCGCGTACCTCAACCAGATGGTCGCCCTCGACACCGCCCTCGAACCTCGCGCGCTCCTCGCCGCGCTTCAGGCGATCGAGCGCGAAGGCGGTCGCGCGCGCGATGCGCGGTGGGCTCCACGGACGATCGACCTGGACATCGTGCTCTTTGAGACGCGTGAGATCCGCGAACCGGGCTTGGTGGTGCCGCACCCCGAGCTTCCGCATCGTGACTTCTGGCGGCGCGAGTTGGCTCAGGTGAGGCGCACGCCGTGACCAGCGGAGACGTGCTCGCGAAAGCGTTGACGGTGCGCGACATCATGGCGCGCAAGCAGAGCGGCGAGAAGATCGTTGTCGTCACGGCCTACGACGCGCTGTTCGGACGGCTCGTGGATGAAGCCGAGGTCGATTGCGTGCTCGTCGGCGACTCCCTCGGCAACGTGATCGCCGGCCTCGAGAGTACGCTTCCCGTCACGCTCGACCATATGGTCTATCACGCAGCGATGGTGCGGCGCGGCGTGCGCCGCGCGATGCTCGTCGTCGACATGCCGTTCCTTACCTACCAGGTGAGCACGGAGCTGGCGCTGCTGAACTGCGGACGCGTCGTGCAGGAGACGTCTGCGCAGGGCGTGAAGCTCGAGGGAGCGAGCGAGGAGGTGGTTAGGGCAATCCGGGCCGTCACCGGGGTCGGCATCCCGGTCATGGGACATCTCGGCTTCACCCCGCAGTCGCTGCTCGCTATTGGCGGTTACCGCGTCCAGGGACGGGGCGATGAGGCGGGGGCTCGCGTACTCGACGAGGCGCGGCGGCTCGAGGATGCCGGCGTTTTCTCGATCGTCCTGGAGCTGGTGCCGGCCGACCTCGCTGCCCGCGTTACGGAGAGCGTCGCCGTCCCGACGATCGGCATCGGTGCCGGTGCGGCGTGTGACGGCCAGGTGCTCGTTCTCCCCGATCTTCTTGGCCTGAACGACCGCTTCCACCCGAAGTTCCTCAAGCGCTACGCTGCAATGGCCGGCGATGTGCGTGACGCCGTCGGCCGGTTCCGCGACGATGTGCGCGCTGGGCGGTACCCGGAGCCGGAGCACAGCTTCTAACATGCGTGGCGTCGAGCGAGTCGCGGAGCTCCGTGAGGCCCTCGCGAAACGCCGACGCGGCGGCGCGCGGGTCGCCCTCGTGCCGACGATGGGTTTTCTCCACGAGGGACATCTACGGCTGGTGGACGAGGCGCGCCGCCGTGCCGATGTCGCGGTAATGAGTATCTTCGTGAACCCGCTGCAGTTCGGGCCGAGCGAGGACTTCGCCCGCTATCCCCGCGATCCGGAGGGCGACGCGGCGAAAGCGTTGGGTCGGGGTGTCGACCTTCTCTTCACCCCGCGCGACGAGGAAATGTACGCGCAACCGTCGCGAGTGATGGTCGTTCCTGAGCCACCAGCAAGCGACTGGGAGGGCGAGATACGGCCTGGACACTTCAACGGTGTGCTCACTGTCGTGGCGAAGTTATTCAACCTCGTCCAGCCCGACGTCGCGGTGTTCGGACAGAAGGATTTCCAGCAGGCGGCGCTCATCGTGGCGATGGCGCGTGACCTCGACTTTCCGGTGCACATCGCCATCGCGCCGACGGTGCGCGAGGCAGATGGGCTCGCGATGTCGAGCCGAAACGGCTACCTCGACGCTACAGGACGTCGTCAGGCGGTGGCCCTTTATCGGGCGTTGCGGGCGATCGCCACGGCGTTCGATGGAGGGGAAGGCGATGCCGCGGCGCTGGCGCGCGTCGGCCACTCGATTCTCGGCCGCGAGCCGGATCTCCGCGTCGATTACCTGGCGCTCGTCGACCAGGAGGTTCTCCGGCCGGTCGAGCGGGCCGTCGCGGGGACGGCCGTCATCGTCGCGGCGAGGATCGGATCGACCCGCCTCATCGACAACGTCATCCTCGGCGAATCATGACCTGGCGGGCTGTGGTGCGCGCGCTCGACGATGGCGCGAGCTTCAGGTCCAAGGTGTCCCTCTACCTGCATCCCCTTGGCGGCCGCCCGGTTCTCTGGCACGTGCTCCACGCCCTCTCCGAGGTGACGCCCCCCCCGGAGCGAATTCTGGTGGTCCATCGCGGTGGTCAGACGCCGGGGTTGCCAGACCCGTTTCCGGTTCCGCTCGAAACGACCGCGGCGGCGTTGCCTGACGACGAAGCAGCTACGCTGCGCGGCGTATTCGGAAATGGTGGGCTGGTGCTGCTCATCGATGGCGCGGCGCCCCTCGTTTCTGCGGGATCGCTGACCTGTCTCGTCGCCGCCGCCAGCCAGGGGACGGCGTGGCTCGAGGGGCGGGGGCCGGCCCGCGAGTGGATCGCCATCGCGGGAGACGCCCGCGAGCTCGCGGCATCGGAGGGGTGGCGCGCGGTCCCCGCCGCGACGGTGTCCGCCGGCGCGCCCGCGGAGGCGTTGCGCGTCCGCGATCGGCAGAGCTTTGGCGAGGCCTCGGTAGCGCTGCGTGATCTCATCGTGAGGCATCACCAGGCGAACGGCGTCACTTTCGTGCTTCCGGCGACCGTCTGGGTGGACGTCGATGTGATCATCGGGGCGGACACCGTCGTCTACCCCAGTGCCGTGCTCGAGGGCCGGACGGAGATCGGCAGCGAGTGCGTCATCGGCCCGCACTGTCGGTTATCCGAGGCGACGATCGGGCGTGGGGTCGAGCTCAAGGGGTGGAACTACGTAGCCCGCACCAGCATCAGGAATCACGCCGTGTTGGAGGCCCATGTCCGGCGCGGATTCGAGTAAGCTCCCGGCATGGGCGCAGGCAAGCGAGCGCCGGCGCGCACACATCGCCGGCGTAACCGCGCTCCTCGCCGAGTGGTCGGACGCGATTGCGCTGGACCACGAAACGCGCGTCGCGTGGCGCGATGCGGGGCTCTGGCACGACGCGCTGCGTGATGCCCCTGAAGCCGAGCTTCGGACGCTCGTACCGGAGCTGGAATGCCCGACGAACCTGTTGCACGGCCCGGCGGCCGCTGCGAGACTCGCCCGGGACGGGGAGATGCGAGGGGACGTTCTCGATGCCATTCGCTGGCACACCGTTGGCCATGCAGCATGGTCCTCGACTGGGCGCGCACTTTACATGGCGGACTTCCTCGAGCCCGGGCGCGACTTCTCTCACCGGGATCGCGCCTTTCTCGCGCGCCACGTGCCGCACGACTTCGAAGAGGTCTTCCGGCAGGTGGTACGTCTCCGGCTCGAGTGGGCGCTCCGCCAGGGGCATGGCCTGCACCGTGAGACGGTCGCGTTATGGGACGCCGTCCGCTGATCCGGCGGGCCGTCGTGGTCGCCGCCGTCGCGCTTCTGTTCGGATTGGTGGGTGTCGTCGCCTACGACCGCTTCATCGCGGCGGGCTCGCGGTCGGCCCTGCGCGGCGCCCGGCTTGGGCCGGAGTCCGACGCGCGTGCGCCGGACGGCGTCCGGGTTCGCGTCGAGGTGCTCAACGCCTCCACCGTCCGCGGTCTCGCACGGCGCGCTACCCTGCATCTGCGTGACCGCGGGTTCGACGTCGTGTACACCGGATCGGCGAGCGAGCGCAACGACAGCACTCTGGTGCTCGACCGATCCGGCCACCCTGACTGGGCCCGGCTCGCCGCGGCCGCGATGGGAGGGGGCCGCGTCGAGTCGCGCCCCGATACCTTACGCTACGTGGACCTCACCATCCTCGTGGGCGCCATCTGGCGC
>JALZIF010000205.1 GCA_030860435.1 Gemmatimonadota bacterium
GGCGTGGGCAGCGCGGTCACGCTGTCCACCGTGCCGGCGCGCGCATCCGCCGAGTCCCCGACGACCGGTCCAGCGACCGGGGCCGGCGCTGCCGTGTCGCTCGTGACGACGACTGTCTCGCGCCCCACGGACAGGTCGCGGCGTGCGATCCGCCGCGAGCCGATTGCCAGCTCGGTCTCACCGGTCGCGAACTGGCCCGCGAACGCCTGCAGCGCGATGGGGGTCTGTACCGCGACGCCGCAGGCGTAGTAGGTCCCTGTATCATCGGTGCGGACGTGGCGGGATGGAAACTCGGTGGCGAGCCTCCCGGCGGCGTTCGCGCCAACGACGAGCCAGGATAACACGACGCTCGCGCCGTGGAGTCGTTGCTCGGTATCGGCATCGCGCACAACTCCGTACACGATCCCGCTCCCCGGCGACAATGCGGGCGCGTCCGTGCCGCACGCGGCCCGATGGAAGCGCGCGAACGAGGGGGCGGCCACGTCCAGCCGCGTACTGCCGCCCGCTGGGACCTCCACCACGCCCCCGAGACTCGTCAGGCCGATCGAGTCGAGCTCGGCGTGTGATACGGCGAGGGTCCGTCGCCCCGCGGGCACGTCGTGTATCTCGTAGCGACCCTCCTCGTTCGTCCTGGCGGTCCTGTCCGTCCCCTGGACCCACACTTCGGCCCCGGCCAGCGGGCCGCCGGCGAGGCTGTCGAAGACGACGCCGTAAACGGATCCGGCTGCCTGGGGAGCGGCAGCCTGGGCGCCAGCGGACTCGGCCGCCGCCAAGGATGCAAGTGCGACGCACAGCGCGCGAAATGCCGGACGAAACATGGTGAGCTGCATCGTGTGTGAGAGAGTGATGTGGGCCGCTGGCGGACGTCCGTCCACGCCGACAGCGCGCGGGCAGGAAGGGCGCCCCGTTCGTTAGCGAAGGAACTTGGTCCAGGCGAGGATGACCCCACACGTGGGGCGGCTCCGAACCACGGACTGGGGCACTGAAAACTCGTGCGGATAAACCTCGATCGCGATGAAGTCGTTTGGCTTGTACGACCGCAGTGCGTCGACTGACATCTTGAAACCGTCGATGTACACGATCGCGGTGCAGCGCCCGCCGCGGGCCGACGGAAAGGTGAGCTGCATATCGTATCCCCACCTGCCACGGACCTCGAGCGAGGGAAACTGCGCGATCACCGCGCGCGTGTCCGGGTACCAGGCGATCTCATCCCCGCGCAGGCGAAACCCGAAACCTTCCCGGTCCCGCCGGTCGAGGTCCTCGAGTACCTGGGCCGCGGACCGCCGCGCCCTCACCGCGACGGTGCCGAGCTCGGTCCCCTTGGCCAGGCGAAGATCCATCCGTACGGTGTCTCGCTGGCGAAGGTCGACGACGGCGCGAGCCGGGATGAACCCAACGAGCCGTGCCTCGACCGTCTGTGTTCCCGCCGGCTGGCCAGGGAGCAAGTAGCGGCCGGCGGCGTCTGTTCGCGCCTCCCCGGTCGCACCGACGACCGAGACGATGGCGTCAGCGCGCGGTTGTCCCCCCGCGTCGTGAACAACCCCGGCCAACGCCGCGTGGCCAAGGCGCGGCGGTGAGGCGTCGGCCAGCGCCGCGTCCGGCGCGGGCGCGGGCGCCGCGGTGCCCTCCAGTTGGGCGACCGCCTCCCGACTAACGACCAGGTCACGCCGCGCGATGCGGCGTCCGCGTACCTCGACCTCCGCCGAGCCACTAAAAAAGCTGTCGGCGAGCGCCTGGACCGTTGTTTCGCTCCAGGTCGGCAAGCCGCACTGATAGTAGGCTCCTAGCGAGTCGGTAGCGGTGCGAGACTCCTGCCACGCGACGGAGAACACTCCCCCTCTGCCACGCTCGAGCGAAAGCCACCGCAGCAGAACGGTCGCGCCGGCGAGGCGCGCGTCCGTCTCGGCGTCGCGGACGACCCCGTAAATTACCGCGGTCTGTGCTGTCGGCGCCGGCGCGTCGCGGCAGGCGGCCCGGTAAAGGCGCTCGAAGGAGGGTGTCGCGAGATCTACCCGCGTCGTCCGGTCGGGCGCGACGCGCGCCGTCGTCGCCAGCGACGTGAGGCCGGTGGCGTCGAGCTCCGAATGCCCGAAGGCGATCACCTGCGACCCTGCCGGCACGCTGTCCAGCCGATACCATCCGGACTCGTCGGTCACCGCGCTCTGCCCCGTCAGGCGAACCCAGACTCGCGCCCCCGCGAGTGGACTTCGGAGCAGGCTGTCGTAGACGAGACCGCGAAGCGAGCCGGTTCGAATTGGCCGTCCCATCTCGGCGCCGGGCGCGCGATCGGCTTGCGCCGCGGCCGCTGACGTCAACTGGGCCACGACGAGCGGGGCGATCGCAACGAGCAGCCCGAGCATTAGACGACCGTGGAGTTTCATGGCGGGGTGCGCGTCGGTCTGACGGGACCTATCGCAACCTGTGACGGCGTGCGAGGGAATGCAAGACGGCCAGGCCGGGCTCCGCCGGCGCCGGTCGGCATCGGTGAGTTGACGGTCTGGACGGCGCGAGGAAACTCGCCGAGCGCGTCACACCGCCGTCACGCGCATGCCGTCAGGTTCCGTTGGCTCGTTCATCCTTCGCTTGACACATCTTCCCGCCCGGTATAACTTTACCAGTCTGTAGCGCCCGTGGTGGCGCGTTTTTTTTCGTATCAGTCACGGTTCATGCCGACTATCAATCAGCTCGTCCGGCGATCGCGCCGCGACGTACTCAAGAAGGAGAAGGCGCCGGCGCTCAAGGCGAACCCGTTCCGCCGCGGAGTTTGCACTCGCGTCTACACGACCACGCCCAAGAAGCCGAACTCGGCGCTCCGCAAGGTAGCGCGTGTGCGTCTGACGAATAGCTTCGAGATCACCGCCTACATTCCCGGCGAGGGGCACAATCTGCAGGAGCACTCGATCGTGCTGGTGCGTGGCGGCCGCGTGAAAGACCTCCCCGGGGTCCGCTACCACATCGTGCGCGGAACGCTGGACGCCTCGGGCGTGAACGGTCGCAACCAGAGCCGCTCCAAGTACGGCACGAAGAAGCCGAAGGCCGGAGCAGCGACGAAGGGAGGGAAGAAGTGAGCCGCCGCAAGAAGGCCGTGAAGCGTCCCGTGCTGGCGGACGCACGCTACGACAGCCAGACTGTTTCGAAGTTCATCAACTCCCTCATGTACCAGGGGAAGAAGTCCACCGCCGAGCAGATCTTCTACGGCGCGATGGACTTGGTGGAGTCGCGGACGGGTCAGCCTGGGGTGAACATCTTCAAGCAGGCGCTGCAGAACGTGAAGCCGGTGATCGAGGTGAAGAGCCGCCGCGTGGGCGGCGCGACCTACCAGGTGCCGGTCGAGGTGCGCCCGGAGCGGCGGACGACGCTCGGCATGCGCTGGCTGATCCTGTACTCGCGCCAGCGTGGCGAGAAGTCGATGTCGGAGAAGTTGGCCGCCGAGATCGTCGCCGCGTCCAAGGGGGAAGGGAACACGATCAAGAAGAAGGACGATACGCACCGGATGGCGGAAGCGAACAAGGCATTCGCGCACTATCGCTGGTAGCGGAATTTGCGGGGGGTCTAAGGCGCGGCTGACCGCGCGCTGGAGTCGACAGATGCGGACCGCGAGGGACTTCTTTCGCGGTTCGCATTTTCGCGTTCTCGGAACTCGCCGTCGTGGGCGATCAGCGTCGATGGGTCTAAAGGTAGATACACTGTCCGTCCTCTTCCTTGTGTGAATGACGCGAAGGGAACTCGATGCACGATGCATCTTCGCGCAGTAGACGCGCCTCACTTCAGGAGGGCCAGTGACGAATGCCAGAGCGGTCGCTAACGACGGGGCGGGGGCGGGAAAGGCCGGGCGCTCGTGCTTGGCGTCGGCCTCGCCGGTTTCGTGGACGGGATCGTGCTCCACCAGATCGCGCAATGGCACAACATGGGGTCGGCCATCCTTCCGCCGACGACGATGGAGGCCATGCAGCAGAACATGTTGTGGGACGGCCTTTTTCACGCTGCCGTTTGGCTTGTGACGCTTATGGGAGTGTTCATGCTGATCAACCGTGCACGAAGCGCAGCGCCGCTCCCCAGCAGTGGCCGATTCGCAGGGCAGATGCTGTTGGGATGGGGCATCTTCAATCTCGTCGAGGGGGTCATAGACCACCATCTGCTCAACTTGCACCACGTGCCAGTGCACGTTCCCGTTTATGACTGGCTCTTTCTCGGCATCGGCGGCCTCGGCTTCATCGCACTCGGCTGGTTGCTGTCGCGCGCTTCCCGGACGGCGGCGAGAGTCTGACCCCGGCCGTTTCGGGTGACCCACGAGTCCGTTGACACGCGACTAGGGCACAACTACATTTACCTGGCTACGGACCGCCGTGACGCGCATTGGGCTTCAGACGGTCGAGACAACTCGACGCCGATGGTGAATTTCGGCGCGCCTGTGGGTCCCCACCTGCGCGGGAGTGGCGGGTGTACCCGGCGGCAGCGGATGGATACCGGCTCCAGCATGGAGCGCCTGGTCCACCCGCTTTTTGCTGGATTCCGTTACGAGCCAATCGACGGTTTTCCCGTCACGACGCGCATAGACATGCCACGCCATACTCCGCTCGACCGTTACCGCAACATCGGCATCATGGCGCACATCGACGCCGGGAAGACGACGACTACCGAGCGCATCCTCTACTATACGGGGAAGAGCCACAAGATCGGTGAGGTCCATGATGGCGCGGCGACGATGGACTGGATGGAGCAGGAGCAGGAGCGTGGGATCACGATCACGTCGGCCGCGACGACCTGCTTCTGGCCGCGGAACGACATCGAGTACAGGATCAACATCATCGACACTCCGGGGCACGTGGACTTCACGGTCGAGGTGGAGCGTTCGCTTCGCGTGCTCGATGGTGCGGTCACGCTGCTCGATTCGGTAGCTGGGGTCGAGCCGCAGACCGAGACGGTCTGGCGGCAGGCGGATCGCTATGGCGTGCCGCGCCTGATCTTCGCCAATAAGATGGACCGCGTCGGCGCGAACTTCGATCGCTGTCTCGAGATGATCCGCGGCCGCCTGACGAAAGATGCGCACCCGATCCAGCTCCCCGTAGGATCAGGGGAGCTCTTCACCGGGCACATCGACATCATCACGCGGAAGCAGTTCATCTTCGACGAGGAGACGCTAGGAAAGACGTTCAGCGTCGTGGATGCACCGTCCGAATTCACGGAGGCAGTCGAGCGCGCTCGCCATGAGGTGGTCGAGGCCGCCGTCGCGCACGACGAGTCGCTGATCGAGAAGTATCTCGCTGGGGAGGAGCTGACCGAGGACGAGATCCGACATGCGATCCGGACCGCTACGATCACGGGACACATCACCCCGGTGCTCTGCGGAGCGTCGTTCAAGAACAAGGGCGTCCAGGCGCTACTCGATGCGGTGATCGACTTCCTGCCGGCGCCGAAGGATGTCCCGGCGATGAAGGGCCACGTCCCGCATCACGACGAAACGTTCGAGACGCGGGCCGTCGCCGACGACGCGCCCTACTCGGCCCTCGCATTCAAGATCGCGACCGACCCGTACGTCGGGAAGCTGACGTATATCCGCGTCTACTCCGGCGTGCTCAGCGCCGGCTCGTACGTCTACAACTCGACCAAGGACAAGCGCGAGCGCGTCGGTCGCCTCCTCCAGATGCACGCGAACAAGCGCGAGGAGATCGCCGAGGTGCGCGCCGGCGACATCGCGGCGGTAATCGGGTTGAAGGACACGCGCACAGGCGACACGCTCTGTGACGAGGACAGCCCGATCATCCTCGAGGCAATGAAGTTCCCCGCACCGGTGATCGACGTCGCGATCGAGCCGAAGACGAAGGCGGACCAGGACAAGCTGGCAATCGCGCTGCAGAAGCTGGCCGAGGAGGACCCGACGTTTCGCGTGCACACCGACGCCGAGACGTCTCAGACGATCATCTCCGGGATGGGAGAGCTCCACCTCGAGATCATCGTCGACCGCATGCAGCGTGAGTTCAAGGTGGACGCGAACGTTGGCCGCCCGCAGGTTGCCTACCGTGAGACCATCCGCAAGCGCGTCGAGAAAGTCGAAGGAAAGTTCATCCGGCAGTCGGGTGGCAAGGGACAATACGGTCATGTGGTCATCAACATGGAGCCTGCCCAGGCGGGGCAGGGCTTCGTGTTCGAGGACAAGATCGTCGGCGGCGTGATCCCGCGGGAGTACATCGGCCCGGTAGAGCAGGGGATCAAGGAGGCGCTCGAGAATGGCGTCCTCGCAGGCTACCCGATGGTGGACGTGAAGGTCGAGCTAGTGTACGGCTCGTACCACGACGTCGACTCGTCGGAGATGGCGTTCAAGATCGCGGGCTCGATGGCGTTCAAGGAGGCGGCAAAGCGCGCGCAGCCGGTCATCCTGGAACCGATGATGAACGTCGAGGTGGTGTGCCCCGACGCGTACATGGGGGACATCCTGGGCGATCTGAGCGCCCGGCGCGGGAAGATCGGCGGCATGACACAGCGCGGCGAGGCGCAGGTGATCGCGGCCAGTGTGCCGCTCTCGGAGATGTTCGGCTACTCCACGAAGCTCCGGTCTCAGTCGCAGGGGCGCGCCGTGTACTCGATGGAGTTCAGCCACTACGAGGAAGTGCCGAAGAGCAAGGCGGACGAGATCGTGAACAAGGTGAAGGCATAGAAGCGGGAAGAGGGAAGAGGGAAGCGAACCAGCGACGCTTCCCGCTCCCCTCGTCGGAGCAGCAAACCTCTCACTCTCAAGATTCAGGCAGCCATGGGCAAGGTAAGGTTTGAGCGGACGAAGCCGCACGTGGACGTAGGGACGATAGGACACGTGGATCACGGGAAGACGACGTTGACGGCGGCGATCACGCTGATACAGGCGACGAAGGGTTTGGCGCAGAAGGTAGCGTTTGACCAGATCGACAAGGCTCCTGAGGA
>JALZIF010000208.1 GCA_030860435.1 Gemmatimonadota bacterium
TCCCGATTATCACCGCGCCAGCTCTTCTCGATACCGACTTCACTCCAGCCGCCGATCTGGAGGCTAACACCTCGTACCGGTGGGCCGTCACGGCACGCCTCGCCAATGGAGACACGGTGCGCGTCGCCAGCGCCGCGACGTTCGTGATCCTGAGCTCGAACGAACCGCTACGCACCCTGCTCTTCCAGAACTTCCCGAACCCGTTCCCGAGCGCAACGTCGGCCACGACGTGCATCTGGTTCGACCTGCGCGAGGACGGCCACGTGCGGGTCGAGATCTTCGACCTGCGCGGGAGCCTCGTACGGACGCTGGTTCCAGGCGAATCCATTTCCGGCTACCTCCCCGCGGGACGCTATGGTCGTTCGGGAAACCCGGTGACGGGAGGTGGCTGCGACCCGCGCCTCTCCTGGGACGGCACCGCCCGCAATGGCCGGACGGTGCCAGCGGGCGTATACCTCGTCCGGCTTGTCGCGGACGGCCGCTCGCTCACGCGGAAGCTGCTGTTCCGGGGGCGGTGATGGCGCCGATGCGGCTGACCACCATCGGCACGGGTACCGCGGCTCCAAACCCGGGACGGGTGTCCGCGGGCCACTTGGTGGAAGCGGCTGAGGTGCGGCTTCTCCTCGACTGTGGCAGCGGCGTGGTGCACCGCATGGCCTCGCTGAACGTGGATTGGCGGGCTATCACTCACGTTGCGCTCACGCACTTCGACGCGGATCACACGAGCGATCTCGCGACACTGTGCATCGCGTGGCGGTACGGGCAGCTCCCGCCGCGGAGCGCGCCGGTGGAGATCATCGGCCCGCAGGGGCTGCAAACACTCGTCGAGCGTGTCGCGGAGCTCTTCTGGCCGCGTCTCCTCGATGACGCCGGTTATCAGCTCACCATTCGGGAGCTGGCGCCGGGCGAAGGGCTCGATCTGCCGGGTGGCGTCCGCCTCGACACGCGAAAGGTTCCACACACGGCGGAGAGCATCGCATATTCCATCACGGACGGGGGCCGACGGATCGTGTACACCGGAGACACGGCGTTCGACGCGGGGCTCGGGGAGTGGGCGCGCGGCTGCGACGTGATGCTGTGCGAGTGCTCGCTACCCGCCGAGATGTCGGTCGAGAGTCACCTCACGCCAGAAGGGTGCGCTGCGCTGGCCCGGATCGCCTCGCCGAAGCACCTCGCGCTGACGCACTTCTACCCGCCGGTCGAGCGCGTGGACGTACGCGCGATCGTCGCCGTAGAGTTCGGCGGACCGGTCACGCTCGCCGCGGATGGGTGGAACATCGAGATCGAGGAGCCCTAATGCTGGTCGTCATGGCGCACGGCGCCACGCAGGACGAGGTCAGCGGCGTCGTCCGCGTAATCGAGGAGATGGGCTACGGTGCGCGCCCCATGCCCGGGGCGCAGCGTACGGCCGTCGGCCTCGTGGGCAACGACGGACGCGTGGACAGCTCGCGCATCGAGGCGCTCCCCGGCGTCGCGCAGGTCATTCACGTCACGCAGCCATACAAGCAGGTCTCGCGCGAATGGCGGCAGGAAAACACCGTCGTCACGCTCGCGCCAGGCGTCCAGTTCGGCGGCAGCGACGTCGCGATCATCGCCGGGCCGTGTTCGGTGGAGAGCGAGGAGCAGATCATAGCCGCTGCCCGCGCCGTCCGCGCCGCGGGGGCGCATTGCCTGCGCGGCGGCGCCTTCAAGCCGCGCAGCTCGCCATATTCTTTTCAGGGGCTCGGGAAGCGCGGGCTCGAGCTGCTCGGGCGGGCGCGGCGGGAAACAGGACTCGCGATCGTCACGGAGGCGATGGATGAGGAGGGCGCGGAGCTCGTCGCCGAGTGGGGCGATTGCATCCAGGTCGGCGCGCGGAACATGCAGAACTATTCGCTGCTGCGCGCCGTCGGCCGTCTCAACAAGCCGGTGCTGCTCAAGCGGGGGCTGGCGTCAACGATCCAGGAGCTGCTGTTGAGCGCCGAGTACATCCTGGCGGAAGGGAACGAGCAGGTGATTCTGTGCGAGCGCGGCGTGCGCACGTTCGATGCCGCGGCGCGCAACATGTTCGACCTCACGGCGATTCCGATCGTTCACCGGCTGTCGCATCTGCCAATCATCGCCGATCCGAGCCACGGCACAGGCTTGCGCGCCATGGTGATACCGATGGCGCGCGCGGCGGTGGCCGCCGGCGCCGATGGCGTGATGGTCGAGGTGCACCCGAACCCTGACCGGGCGCGCTCGGACGGCGCACAATCGCTGTTCCCTGACCAGTTCGCACAATTGATGGGTGAGATTCGCACCATCGCGAGCGCGATCGGGCGCACAGTCGCCCCCGCGCCAGGAACAGCGGTCGCCACCGTCGGGTAGAATAAGACGCGGCAGAACACGCTTTCGCCCCGCTGCCATGACTGTTTTCTGATCCTTCGATTGCACCGGACTGCGACCCATGCGACTTCCTATCCTGGCAACGATTTTCCTAGGCGCGGCGGCCCAGCCGCTCGTCGCGCAGACTCCGGCCGCGACGTTGGAGCGTGCCATTGCCGCGTACGCGAAGGTGAAGACCGTCCGCGCCACGTTCACCCAGACGCTCACCAACCCACTCCTTGGGACGAAGACCGAGGCGCGCGGGGAGGTCGTTCAACAGCGACCCCAGTACGTGTCGGTGCGCTTCACGGAGCCCGCGGGGGACCGCATCGTCGCCGACGGCGAGTGGATCTGGATCTACCTGCCGAGCAGCAACCCGGGCCAGGTGATCCGCACGCCGATCGGCAGCGATGGATCGGGCGTTCCGGACGTGACGGCGCAGTTTCTCACCGCGCCGCGCGAGCGCTACACAGTGCGCGATGGTGGCCGCGGTACGGCCGCCGGGCGGCCGGCGCACATTCTGGCTTTGACCGCGCGTGACCAGACGCTGCCATTCACGACTGCGAACGTGTGGGTGGATGACGCCGACGGGCTGGTTCGCCAGTTCGAAACGACCGATCCGTCCGGGCTCGTGCGTCGCGTGACGATGACGCGCCTGACCACGAACGGCGCGGTGGACCGCGAGGTGTTCCGTTTCACGCCACCGAAGGGTGTAACGGTATTCAGCCAGTCGTAACCGCGCCGTCACCACATGCCTGACGAGACGCCAGCAGCGAGCACGGGCGCGCGTCCAGGCCCGGTCGTGCGGATTGTCGTGTCGCTGTCGAGCGTCGCCGCCGGGATCGTCGCGCTGGCAGGCTTGAAAGAAAGGATCCCCTGGACGGCGCTGATCTACACCGTCGTCGGGGTCGTCGTGCTCACCGGGTGGGCGTTGCGCGTGTTCGTCGTGCGTGAGGCAGAGGTGCGCGCGGTCTGGCGAAGCCTCTTCGAGGCCGTCATCGCCGGCTTCACGCTCGCGACCCTCTACGTCTGGATCGCGCCCCGGATCGGCCGCTGAATCGCCCGCGGTCGAGGCGTGCGTTGCCAGCAACCGAGACGGACGCTCGTCAGCCGAGCAACCGCTCGATCTCCGTCAGCTCCTCCTGCCTGACACCGCGCGTCCGGGCGAGTCGGACCGCGCCACGGGAGAGAGCGTCGTAGAGAGCTAACAGCTCGGCGTCATCGCCGAGCGCGGCACGGTGCCGGCGGACGGTCGGTGCGTCCCCCCGGGCGATCGGGCCCGTGAGCGCGGCCGCTTCGCTCTCGTGCCGAAGATTCTCGACCGCGGCGAAGAAGAGTGAACGTGCAGCCGCGCGCGCTTCCGCCTCCGTGATGCCGCTGTCGGTCAGCATTCGGACCGCCTCGGACAGGAGCACGACCGGGAAGTTCGACGCCATCACCGCCGCGGCGTGGTAGCGCCCTTTCGCGCCGGGCGGGATCTCCAGCGTCGACGCGCCGAGCGCCGCCGCGAGCCGCGCTGCGACGTCACGCGCCGGAGCGTCACCGTCGATGCCGACCCAGGAGCCCCGGAGGAGCGTCGCTGCCCGCGCCGGCTCAGCGAGTGGCAGGAGCGGGTGAAAGGTTCCCCCCGGATGGCCCCGGTCGCGCACCGCATCAAGCGCCTCGCGCTCCGCGCTTCCACTGGCGCTAAGCACGACCGCGCCGGCCGGAAAGGGAGCCGCCAAAAGCTCGGCGAGTGCGTCGTCTAACTGGCCATCGCGAACGGCTACGATCGCGACCGTCGCCTGGGCGATCGCGGCGGGGAGAGCTCCGGCAGTGACGTAATCCTCACCGCCGGCCTCGCGGCGGCCATGCACGCCCACCACCAAGACCCCCGATGCGCGGAGGGCGCGGGTGAGCCCTAATCCGGCTCGGCCCGCGCCCAGCACGAACACGCGGTCGGGAAGGCTCACCGGCTCGGGACGTCCTCCCGCTTCGCCTTCCGCCGCTCGGCGGCCCGCTCGAACAGCTCCCGCTGCGCCGTCGCGCCGGACGCGAGCTCGATTGTGGCGGCGATAGTCCGATCGAAGCGGACGCGACGGAGAAACTCCGCTTCCTGCCCGAACACATAACGCGCGATCTCGTAGCCGAGAAAGCGTGAGACGACGGGCGTCGCGTCATCGTAAGCTGCTCGCCCTATCCCGACGTTCTTCGCCTCCATCCGGGCCCAAAGCTCGTCGAGCATCGCCGGGGTCACCTCGAAGTCGCGGGCAGTCACACGCCGCGCCGCCTTGACGGCGAGAGCATAGTCGACCAGCGCATCCCGGAAGCGCGGGACACCGGAGCCCAATGCCTGCTGAAAGCGCACCGCGATCGTGTCCGCGTCCTGCGGCGCGACGATCAAGTCCGGTGTGATCCCTCCGCCGCCGTACACCGTGCGTCCGCCCTGAGTACGGAACGCCTCACGCTCGTCGAGCGGTCGCTCGCCCGTGTCGCTC
>JALZIF010000063.1 GCA_030860435.1 Gemmatimonadota bacterium
GCCTGGGCGCGGGCGGTGTCCAGGAGGAGGGCGACGCGCTCCTTACGTTCTTGCCCGAGGACACGGACCTCGCCCGGGTGCGCGACGCGGTCGCCCGGGCGGGGGGGCGCGCGATGCTCGAGCGTACCGCGCTGGGGGAAGTCGACTGGAGCGGCCAGTGGGCGCCGCGCGTCAAAGCGCACCGGGTCGGCCGCGTGGCGATCGCGCCTCCGTGGCTCGCCGCTGACGTCGCGGACGCGGAACACGTGGTGATCGTCGAGCCAGCGATGGCGTTCGGCACCGGCGAGCACCCGACGACACGTGGCGTCGTCTGGCTCATGCAGGCGGTGGTGCGACCCGGGGACGCGGTCGCCGATCTCGGAGCCGGGAGCGCCGTTCTGTCCATCGTCGCGGCCAAGCTCGGCGCTACCCGCGTCTTCGCGATCGAGATGGACGGGGACGCCATAGGCAACGCGGAGGAGAACGTTCGGCGGAACGATGTCGCCGAGCGGATCCGTGTCCTCCATGGCGAAGCCTCGACTCTTCTCCAACTGGTCGCCCCGGTCCGGGTGATCCTGGCCAACATCATCTCCACCGTGCTCGTCGAGCTCCTACCATCCATGCGCGGCGCGCTCGCGCCGGACGGATGCGCGATCGTGAGCGGGATCCTCCAGGAGGAGCGCGCCGCGTTTCTGGAGGCACTCGCCCGCCGCAGGTGGGCCTCGGTCGCCGACGAAGGCGAGGGAGACTGGTGGAGCACCGCGATCGTACCGCGTTAGCGACGGGTGCCGCGTTTTTTGTCTCCGAGCCGCTCGTCGCCGGGCGGCCGGCGGCGCTGGGTGCCGACGAAGCCGCCCACGCCCGCGTCAGGCGGCTGGATGTCGGCAGCCAGGTTCGCCTCGTGGACGGTGCTGGCGCCATCGGTGCTGGGACGATCGTCAGGCTGGGCAGAACGGTCGCAACTGTCGACGTCGCTACGGTCGAGCGCGTAGAGCCGCCCCCTCCGATTCACATTCTGGCGCCGATCGCGGACCGAGACCGCGTGCTCTGGCTCGCGGAAAAGGCGTCGGAGCTGGCCGTAACGAGCTGGCGTCCCGTGCTCTGGCACCGGTCGCGCAGCGTATCGCCGCGCGGTGAGGGGGTGGCGTTTCAGGCGAAGGTCCGCGCGCGGATGGTTGCGGCGCTCAAGCAGTCAGGTGGAGCGTGGCTGCCCGAGATCCATCCGGACGCGCCACCGGGGCGCGCCATTCACGCCGCGCCGGCGGGAATGCGCCTCTTGCTCCACCACAGCGGCGTGCCCATCCTGTCGCAGCCGCTCGCGGCGCCGGTCACGGTCGCGCTCGGGCCGGAAGGTGGCATTGAGCCGGAGGAGCACGACGCCCTCCTCGCCGCCGGGTTCGTCCCGGCCCGTCTGGCCGACGCGGTGCTGCGCTTCGAGACCGCGGGCGTGGTGGCCCTCGGAACGCTCCGGGCCGCGCTCACCGTTGCTGAGGAGATATCGCATGGCTGACGACTGCCTCTTTTGCCGGATCGTTCGCGGAGAGATTCCGGTTGGGCTCGTCAAGGAGACCGACGAGTGCGTCGCATTCCGCGACATCAATCCGCAGGCGCCCGTACACGTACTGGTTATCCCGCGTGCCCACGTCCCGTCCCTCGATGGGGTGACGGACCCTGCGCTGGTCGGGCGGTTGGCGCTCGTCGCGGCGGAGATCGCGCGTCAGGAAGGGATCGCGACGTCCGGGTACCGCACCGTGATCAACACGAACGCGGACGCCGGCCAGACGGTCTTCCACCTTCACCTGCACCTACTCGGCGGCCGGCACATGACGTGGCCGCCGGGGTGAGGTGAGTTGCGTAGGCGGTGAGACGATTTCCGCCGCGAGCGGCTCTCCGACGCTCGACGCTCTACGCTCGACGCTCTACCCTCCACGCTCGACCCTCGTAGCGCTCCCCGACAAGCGACTACACCGTCAACAGCGCGATCTCCGGTTGCGAGCCGATGCGGAACGGGAGCCCTGAGTTGCCTAGGCCGCGGCTCACGTACATGCGGTGACCACCGGGGGCGGTGTACCAGCCGGCGACGTAGCGTCCGCTGCCTCGCGGCGTGAAGAGCGCAAGACCGAAGGGGGCGATCTGCCCACCGTGCGTGTGGCCCGCGAAGGTGTCTGCGGGGTGGTCGCCGACGCGGGTGATCGCGTCGAACGTCACTGGGCAGTGCGAGAGAATGAGCCGCCGCGCTTCGGTGAGCGCAGGCGTGTCACGAAGTAGCGCGTAGTCCGGTCGTGAGGCGCGGAAGTCGTCCAGGCCAACGATGTCGAAGAGCTCACCACCGCACTCGAGGGCGGCGCGCTCGTTGACGAGAAGACGGACTCCGGCACGGTCGTACTCGCGCCTGACGGCGCTCATGTCGCAGTGCCCCCAGTACTCCCAGTTTCCGAGACAGGCGAACTTGCCGGCGCGCGCGGGGAGTCGCTCATAAAACGAGAGCTCCCGCTCGTGGCCACGCCCGTCGATCGCATCGCCGGTCACGAACAGAAGGTGCGGGTCGAAGCCGTGAACCGCTGCCGTCAGCTCCTCCAGGTCAACGTGGACGTGCGGCGCGTGCATGTCGCTTGCGACGGCGATCCGTATCGGGCGGCGCGGCACCGCGCCCGGCGCCGTCGATCGGGCGGCGTCCAGTCGATTGGAGATCGCCGCGTACCCCAGGCTACCGGCAAGGCCGGCGCTGGCGAGAGCGAGGAAGCGGCGGCGGGTGTAGTTGGGCGTGACGGTCACTTGCGCGGCGAGTCGGGATGAAGCAGAAGAGGCAGCCCGAACCACGGGCAATCACGTCGCTTGACAGCTTCCAAAGGCTGAAAGTAACTTTTCGCGATCCAAAAAACTAACCGGCGCTCGTGCGCTACGAAGGGGGGACACAGTCACTTGTCGGAAGTCATCATTCACGAGGACGAGAATCTCGAGCGGCCCCTGAGGCGGTGTCTGAGTGTCCCAACTACTTGCTCGTCTTCAGCGTGACCTTAACGATTCTCGAAGGTCACAGAACAAGCCGCTTACGCTCCTGCTCGGCACGGCCCTCGCCGACGTCAAGAACCGAAGGATCGAGCTGCGCCGGGACCTGACCGACGAGGACGTGCAGGATGTGCTGCGGAAGGCGAGTAAGCGGCGCCGTGAGGCCGCCGGCCAGTTCGACGCGGCTGGCCGTCCCGATGTCGGCGACAGGGAGCGCAACGAGGCGGCCACCCTCGAGCTGTATCTTCCGGCGTCGGCCCCCGATGATGAGATCCGTGCCGCCGTCGCGGCGGCGATCGTCGCGGGCGCCGGAAACATCGGCGCGGTGATGGGCAAGGTGATGCCGCAGTTCAAGGCGCGCGCCGATGGGTCGCGAATCAACAGCATCGCCCGCGAGGAGCTGAGCAGACGAGGTTGACCGTGTACTCCCTGCTGCACCAACGAGCCCGATCGAGCGCGACGCATCGCCCGGTCGGGCTCTTGCGTCACTGCCGGGTGCCATGAACGCCCACGCGCTGCACGTGCTCGAGCTGCCCGCGGTACTCGCGATCGTTGCCGAGCGCGCGTCCTCACCGCTGGGCGCGGCGCGGGTGCGCGGACTGGAGCCGTCCCGCGACCCGGGGTGGATCCGCGACGAGCTGGCACGCGTGGCGGCCGTGCGTGCGCTCGCGGCGACCGAGGGAGGGTGGAACGCGGAGCCGATCCCCGACCTGTACGCCGCCCTCCGGCGGCTGCGCGCGGCCGGGAGCGTTTGGCGCGGCGAGGAGCTGCTCGCCGGCGCGTCGCTCCTACGGTCGTCCCGCCTGACGAGGGCCACCCTCCTCGACGAACGGCGCCGCAGCCTGGCGACGGCGCTTCTCGCCCCCTTTGCCGCCCGCCTCGTCGAAGCGCGCCCCTCCGAGGAGACGATCCAGCGCGCCATCGATGCGGAGGGCCTCGTCAAGGACGATGCGTCCCCGGCGCTGAGGCGCATGCGGCGGGAGCTGCGGGGAGCGCAGGCCGAGCTGGTCCAGCTCCTCGAGCGGGCGATGGCGCGCCTGGATGGGCACCAGCGTGTAGCGGACATGTCCGTCACCGTCCGCAACGGTCGTTACGTCATCCCTATTCGGCGCGAGGGCCGCGCCGTCGTCGGCGGAATCGTGCATGACGAGTCGGCTACGGGCGCGACGCTATTCGTCGAACCGCCGGAGGCGGTGGAGTTCGGCAATCGGATTCGCGCGCTCGAGGCGGAGGAGGCGCGCGAGGTCCACCGCATCCTCCGCGAGCTGACGGATCGACTCCACCCGCTGCATGGCGCTTTGACCGATGCGCTCGAGGCGCTCGTCGAGCTCGACGCTCTCTACGCGCGGGCACGGTTCGCCGCCGAGCTGCGGTGCGCGCCGGTGGACCTCGCCCGGCCGGGAGAAGGGTTCGCCCTTCACGACGGGCGTCACCCGCTCCTCCTGGCCCGTGGCGGCGAAGTGGTTCCGTTCGACCTCGAGATGGTGCCCGGCGAGCGAACCTTACTGCTTTCCGGTCCGAATACAGGTGGCAAGACGGTGCTCCTCAAGGCGATCGGACTCGTGTCGGCGATGACCCAGGCGGGAATCCCCGCGCCGGTCGGGGAGGGAAGCCGCGTCGCCGTGTTCGATGACTTCTTCGCCGACATCGGCGACGAGCAGAGCATCGAGGCGAGCCTTTCCACCTTCAGCGCGCACGTCAAGAACCTGGGCGAGATACTAGGCGGCGCGACCACCGACTCCCTCGCTCTCATCGACGAGCTTGGCTCGGGCACAGACCCAGCCGAAGGCGCGGCGCTCGGCGGGGCGATCCTCGAGGAGCTCACCCGCCGCGGCACGATGACCGTCGCCTCGACGCACCTCGGCCAGCTCAAGCTCGTTGCAACCGAAGTAGCCGGCGTGGTGAACGCGTCGCTCCAGTTCGATGAGCAGGCCCTGGCGCCGACCTACCGGCTCATCAAGGGAATCCCAGGCCGCTCGTACGGCCTCGGCATCGCGCGCCGCCTCCGCTTGCCAGACAACATTATCTCGCGTGCCGAGCAGCGCTTGCCTCGTGGTGAGCGGGATGTGGCCGCTCTTCTCGCCAGCCTCGAGCTGCGCGAGGCGGAGCTGGCGGAGCGCGAGCTGGCGCTGACCGATGAGTCGGAGAGCGCTGTCCGACGCAACGACAACGTAGACGAACGTGAGCGTGGCTTGCGCCTGAAGGAGCGCGAGCTCGAGAAACGATCCCGTCAGGAAGCGCGCGAATACTTGCTCGAGGCCCGGCGCGAGGTCGAACGGGTCATCAAAGGGCTGAAGGCGGCGGCGGAAGGGGCCACCGAGGATGCTATGCGCGATGCGCGCCGCCACATCGAGTCGCTCGCGGAGGGGCAAGCGCAGGCGCTCGAGGAGATCGAGCGCACGGAGCCGCACGACCGTGATTCCAATCGCGGGCGCACCGCATCGCCAGTTCCCGCGGAGCTCGCAGAAGGTGATCGCGTGGAGGTGCAGACGCTTGGCGGGCGGGTGGGGCAGATCGTCGGGTTCCGAGGCTCGGACGCGACGGTAGCGATTGGCGGGATGAAGCTGACGGTGCCGCGCACCGCGCTCGGGCGCAAACGCGACCGGGAGCCGCTGACGGAGCTCCAGTTTCCTGTTTACGGCGACCTCCCTGATGTTTATGCGTCGTCCGAGGTTGATCTGCGCGGTATGCATGTGGACGAGATCGACGGCGTCGTCATGCAGGCGCTGGACTCCGCGATTCGCGCCGGTCTTGCATCGCTTCGCATAATCCACGGCAAGGGAACGGGCGCGCTGCGCGACCGGGTGGCCGAGCTGCTGCGCGTTGACGACCGGATCAAGGGTTTCCGCCTCGGCGCCTGGAACGAGGGCGGTGCAGGGGTGACTGTCGTCCAGCTCGGGTGATGGCGTGATTCCTCCAGAGACGATCGACCGCGTCCGCGAGGCCGCCGACATCGCGCAGATCATCGGCGAGCACGTGTCGCTGCGAAAGACGGGGCAGGATTACCGTGGCCCCTGCCCGTTCCACCAGGGAAAGCACCGCAATTTCTCCGTCTCGCCGAAGAAGGGGATCTACTACTGCTTCGTCTGTCACGAGTCGGGGGATGTCTTCACCTTCGTGCAGAAGCGCCTCGGCCTGGACTGGCCCGCGGCCGTACGAATGATCGCCGACAAGGTCGGGATCGAAGTCCGAGAAACCGACGCACGGGCGAACGCGCCTGACGACCGGGAACCGCTCTGGGAAGTAAACGCCGCGGCAGCCGAATTCTTCCGCGCTCAGCTCTGGGGTGGGG
>JALZIF010000222.1 GCA_030860435.1 Gemmatimonadota bacterium
GTGTAGGCTTCGCCCGTCTTCGTCATGCGAGCGCGCACGAGGCGCTTGAGATCCTTGTCGCGTGGCATCGTAGTCTCCCTTAGGTGCACCACGGGTCTCTCCCCAGCAGCAACGCCATGGTGACGTAGGGACCAACGATACCGATCCGGGAGTGTGCCCCCCTTTGCCTCGCACACGACTCCGGCTGGGGCGGAGTCTCGAGAGGTTTGGCGCGGATCGCCGCCGCCAACACTATGCAGCGACCTGTCCAGGGAGTCAAGACGTGCAGGGCTCACTCTACCCTGCACTGCAGCGACTCGAGAAGGAGAGGCTGATCACAAGCGACCGGCGCACGACCGAGAACAACCGGCGAGCGCGCTACCAGGCGTGATCGCCAGCCGCCGCCCCGACACCTTATTATTCGCCAGTCCGCATTTCCAACCCCTCGGGCACTTTGGGTACATGACCAGATTCGCAAACATCCTCGAGACGATCGGCAACACGCCTGTCGTCAAGATCGGGAGGCTCGCACCGGCGGGCGTCGACCTGTTCGTCAAGCTCGAGTCGTTCAATCCGCTCGGATCGGTGAAGGACCGCCTGGCGCTCGGCGTGATCGAAGATGCCGAGCGCCGTGGCGCGCTCGAGCCCGGGCAGACCGTGATCGAGGCGACGAGCGGGAACACAGGCATCGGTCTGGCCATGGTGTGCGCGCAGAAGGGGTATCCGCTCATCGTTACGATGGCAGAAACTTTCAGCATCGAGCGCCGGAGGCTGATGCGTTTCCTGGGCGCGAAGGTCGTACTCACGCCCAAGGAAGGCGGCGGCACCGGGATGGTGAAGAAGGCCGTGGAGCTCGCGGAACAGCACGGCTGGTTTCTCACTCGTCAGTTCGAGAATGAGGCGAACGCAGACATACACTCGCGCACGACGGCGCGGGAGATCCTCGACGACTTCGCCGGCGAACGGCTCGACTACTGGATCACGGGCTTCGGGACCGGCGGCACGCTGAAGGGCGTGTCCCGCGTGCTTGCGAAGGAGCGACCGGAGACGAAGATCGTGCTCGCTGAGCCGGCGGACGCACCGCTGGTGTCGAGCGGCACTCGTCAGGAGCGGAACGCGGATGGAACGCCTAGCGCGCGACACATCGCATGGAAGCCGCACCCGATCCAGGGATGGAGTCCCGACTTCATCCCGAAGCTGTACCGGCGATGCCGTCGATGCGGGGATGGTCGACCGAGTGATCACCGTGTCCGCGCCTGACGCGATACAATGGAGCAGGAAGCTCGCGGCGAACGAAGGGATCTTCGTCGGCATCTCGGTCGGAGGCACCTTTGCAGCGGCGATGGAGGTCGCGCAAAGCGCGCCAAGGGGATCGGCGATCCTCTGCATGCTCCCCGATACCGGCGAGCGGTATCTCACCACGCCCTTGTTCGCCGACATCCAGGTCGACATGAGTGAAGACGAGCTCGCGATTCTGCGGTCGACGCCAACGTACGCCGACGCGTTCACCGCCGCCTCGGCGACGGCTTCTCTCTAGCCGAGTCAGATATGGGTCGACGGCCCCAGGGATGGCCGACATGTCAGAAGGGAACGAAGTACGGGACTACCAACGACGAGGCGCCGACCAGAAGATTGGGCGGACTCTAGAAGCGAGATTACAGGCGGCAAGGGTCGAATTCCGTGAGGAAATGGGATGGCGCGCGAGCAGCTGCGATCGACCTGCCGATGATAATCGAACCGCATCAGCAGGCGATTGCTCAAGGCACCCATTCTGAACCGCGGCAAGAAACGTCCGGCCCAGCCCCGACCCTCAGCATGGTGCCATGACGCTGGCTGCGGTACGATTGCGGGCGAGATAACCCGTTCAGAGTCCGCGACCTTCGTCAAGAATGGAGGGAGAGTGCATGCGTGGAACCGCATCGCAGGGAGTGAGTGCTATCGGGCAGCGTACGTTCTTCGAGCGGCTTCGGCGCGTGGGGCGCCCGGACCTCGCGACGAAAGCCCTCCACGCGTTCCTGGGCACGCGCGACATCGGCACGATCCGTGGGTCTGAGGTTCGCGACCTGCTGACGGGCTACGGCGTATCGGGTCCTAGCGCGCGCGATTTGTTGCTCGATACCTGGCGCCTTGCGCTCCGCTCCGCGGCGTCCGACACCGCAGTGTCGTACGAAGAAGCTGCCTACCTCGCGGCGCTGCGCCGCGCGTTCGAACTGAGTCCCGAGGATGTCGCGTGGGTCGAGTCGGAACTTGGCTACTCTCGGTACGACCTCGCCCGCCGGGCGATTCAGGAGCGTCTAGCGGCCGGAGATCCGTCTGGCATCAGTCACCGCGAGATCGCGACCATCCTGTCGGGTTATGACGTGCCGAAGAACCAACGTCGGTCGCTCTTGGTGAGTATTTGGGTCGACACGTGTCGGTCCTTTCTCACCGATGACGAACTCACGGCCGACGAGCGCGCGTACCTCGCCGCGCTGCGCTACCTGCTCGACATCCGCCAAGACGAAGTGATTCGGTTCGAGACCGCCGAGGTGCAGCCGCGCTACCGGGGGGCACTCGAACAGGCGCTCGCAGATGGGGAAATCGATCCAGGTGAGCGTGCGTCCCTGAAGGCTCTCGCGGCGCAGCTCGGGCTTTCGCCCCAAACCGAGCAGCGACTCTTCCTCGGGCCGGTGCGGACGATGGTGGAACAAGCGGTGAAAGAGGCCGCCGCCGACGGGCGGGTCTCCGACGCAGAGCGCGACAGACTGAAGCGACTGCTCCCGAACACTGGCATCTCCGTCGACGAGGCGACGCAGAAGGAGTTGGACAGGCTTCACGAGCTGTGGAGCGTCGAGAACGGCAAGCCGCTCGCCGAGGTCCCGGTGTCGATCAACCTCCAGCGGGACGAGGCGTGTTACTTCGCCGACGCCATCGAGTGGCGAGAGCTGCGCGCGAGGAAGGACGGCGATCAGCTGACCACGATCGACCGTGGCCAAGTTTACTTGACCAACAAACGCGTCCTCTTCGTCGGCGGAAAGAAGAACGCGTCGCTCAAGTACGAGAACCTTCTTGGCGCCACGCTGTACAGGGACGCGATCGAACTGAAGAAGTCAGCGGGGAAGAACCCGTTCCTCTTCCTGAACGCGAGCGAACTGCAACTCGGGGCCCTCATCCTCAACCGGCTGATGACCACGAGCCCAGTCGGCGCGGCGCCATCGGTCTCCGAGCCTACGGAGCCGCACGCAGCGTCGAGGCCGGACGAGGTAGGCGGCACACACGGCAGCGGGAGCAGCCCGGCACTCAGCGAGTATCGGCTCAAGGCAGCGTTGCGGAAGATGGATTCCCTGATCGGCCTCGAGTCCGTGAAGCGTGAGGTAAAGAGCCTAACCAACCTCACGAGGATCCAGCAACTCAGGTTATCACAGGGAATGCCGGTGCCGCCGATGTCGCGGCACCTTGTGTTCACCGGGAACCCGGGGACCGGGAAGACAACTGTCGCTCGGATCATCGCGGAGATCTATGGGGCGCTGGGGTTACTCGCGAAGGGCCAGCTAATCGAGACCGACCGCGCCGGGCTGGTGGGCGGGTACGTGGGCCAGACCGCGCTCAAGACGAACCAAGTCGTAACAAGCGCGCTCGGCGGCGTCTTGTTCATCGACGAGGCGTACACCCTCGTCTCGGGCCGCGAGGGCAGCGACTACGGGCGCGAGGCGATCGACACCTTGCTCAAGCTGATGGAAGACAACCGCGATCAACTGGTGGTCATCGTCGCGGGCTATACCGAACGCATGGGAGAGTTCCTGCTCTCGAACCCCGGCCTGAAGTCACGGTTCAACAAGTTCATCGACTTCCCAGACTACGGCACGGCGGAGCTGGTTCAAATCTTCGATGTAATGGCCGCTGACGCGCACTACCGGCTCACCGACGGGGCGAAACAGGAGATATCGCGCGTGCTCGACGACTTGCACGCGCGCCGCGCGGATCACTTCGCGAACGCTCGGCTCGTCCGAAACGTCTTCGAGCGCATGCTTACTCAGCACTCGGATCGCGTCGCCGCCATTGCGAATCCCACGCGCGCCGACTTGGCGACGCTCGACGTGGCCGACGTGCCGCCCGGCGAAGGGCTTTGATTGCGGGGTTACGCATCACGTGCTGAAGGAATCGGACTACGCCTAACGGACCATAGCGCACACCAGACCTCGAACGAACATCATGCGGATCCTAGCGCTCGACGTCGTTGCGCTCAGCGCAGATTCGGTCGCGCGGAGAGCGGGATGTCGCCGTGCACGCCAAGCTCGGACCGACGGGCTCGCCCCGTTTGGGTGCGCAGCTCGCGGCGAACGAAGGGATCTTCGTCGGTATCTCGGCCGGAGGCACCTTTGCAGCGGCGATGGAAGTCGCGCAGGGTGCGCCAAGGGGATCGGCGATCCTCTACATGCTCCCGGATACCGGCGAGCGGTATCTCACCACGCCCTTGTTCGCCGACATCCAGGTCGACATGAGTGAAGACGAGCTCGCGATTCTGCGGTCGACGCCAACGTACGCCGACGCGTTCACTGCCGCCTCGGCGACGGCTTCTCTCTAGCCGAGTCAGATATTGGGTACACGGCCTCAAATGGCCGGGACCAGACATCCCACCGTGAGGCCGCAATCAACAGGGAGGCTCTCGACGGTGACCAGAATTCAGAGAAACCGCTGCCATCTATGAGAAAACGCACAGATGACTTCGCGGAGTGCCTAGCCATGCATCTTGCCGCCGGCCTCCTCGCAACGTGCACGATCACAACCGCCATCGCTGCTCAGGATCGGCTTGCCGGCGATTGGCAGGGATACTGGTCGCGGGCCGGCGATACCATGGCTGTGACGATGCGCGTGCAGCGCGACTCGAGCATTGGTCGATACACCGCGACGTTCGACTCGGATCGCCTGCGAGTCTCCGCCATTCCATTCGCCGACGCGCAAGTCCAGGGGTGTTGCAACGTGACCCTGACGCTTCGCGGTGACCGGACGACCATGATACTCACCGGCACGGTGCGCGGCGATTCCTTGTCCGGAATCCTTCGCGAGGGTGAGAGTGAAGGTCGTTTTGCGTACTATCGTACGGCAGTCGTACGCCCGGCATTCGAAGAACGGGAGATCACATTTCCGAGCGACACCGCAACGCTAGCAGGCTCCCTGATATTGCCGTCGACTGGAACCGACCTCCCCGCTGTCGTGTTCCTGCACGGCTCCGGGGCCGAAGGCCGGTGGGCGTCGCGCTACGTGGCCACTAGGCTTGCCGATCGTGGAATCGCGGCTCTCATCTTCGACAAGCGCGGCGTTGGCGGCTCATCAGGCGACTGGCGCCAGGCCACTCCGGACGATCTCGCGAGTGACTGTGTGGCCGCGGTCGCCCGGCTCCTCGAGGAGTCACGGATCGATCGTCGGCGGATCGGCATACACGGGCACAGTCAGGGTGGAACGCTCGCTCCTCTCGTGGCGGTGAGCTCCGAGCACGTCGCCTTCGTCATCGCTTCCGCGGCTGCCGGACTGCCAACCGATTCCGTGGAGATCTTCAGCATTCTGAACTCGTTGTACACGAAGACGCTTACCGCCGCAGACTCCGCGAGTGCCCTCGCGTACGTGAGCGCGTTAGTCTCCGTCGCTTATCACGGCCAACCAAGGCTCCGTCTCGACTCGCTTGTCGCCGCGTCGCGAGACAGTCGTTGGTTTTTCGCGCCGCCGCCTTCCAACAACGCGTATTGGTCGTTCTCCAGAGCCTTCGCGCAATACCAACCGCTGGCGTGGTGGTCGCGGGTAAAGGTTCCAGTCCTGCTCATGTATGGTGCCGAGGATCAGCGCGTACCGGCTGCGGAAAGTGGCGCTCGCATTGCCGCCGCCGTGTTGCGCAACACCCAAAATGCCGACGTAACCGTTCGAATCCTGCCCGGTGCAGATCACACCTTCCGCTTGCCGCCAGGTCCGAGTGGATGGCCAACTACAGCCCCGAATTACATCTCCAGCTTGCTCGACTGGTTGGCATTGCGGCACTGACTCACAACTCCGCTCGGGCCATGGCTCCGCGCAGCGGTACTGTCAGCGGAGCCAATCCCCTAGTTCAAGCCACTCAGCGGGTTTCCGGGTAACGGCGCCCGCTTCGCGGATCAGCGACCTTCGATCCAAGCCATCCGCAGGCGGCGCTGCCTCTCGGAAGCGTCTTCGATAAGCAGGATTCGAACAACCGACGATCGTACCTGCGCATGACGACACGCGTGGTCACCGGTCCGCTTGGCCGTTGCACAGCGATGGTCGCCGTGTCGCCAATCGAGAAGTTCGAAAGACACGCGCGCTCCCGCCAGCTTCGCACCGCCGCGCCATTGACACGCACGAGCTGGTCGCCCGTGTGCAATCCTGCTGCGCCACACACGCTGTTCGGATCCGCTTCCACTCACCCGATGAGTTCGGCGCGCTCTTCCTCTCGGCGGGCGTCGCGCGCGCATCCTGGCGCGATGCGCGCCTGACGGGGATCGGATCACGCGGCGACCGGTTCCATCATCATCTTCCGCGGAGAAATGAGAACCGTGAATCTGTCTTGACGCCGCCCGGCATCCGCTCCTATCGTCAACAGTCGCCGGAATGGCGTTTGGGTTTCCCACACCTATCCCCTTCCCCATGCCCATCACCAGGCGGTGATCCGATGCGATCCAGACATGCGTTGAAG
>JALZIF010000075.1 GCA_030860435.1 Gemmatimonadota bacterium
ACCTCGCGATCCTCAACTTGCTAGGCGTGCAGTCGGGGGTTATCGCGCTCACCAAGGCCGATCTCGTGGATGATGAGTGGCTGGACCTGGTGCGCGAGGACGTCCGCGTAGCTACGCGCGGTACCCCGCTCGCGACGGCCGAGGTCATCGCCACATCGATCCTCGCCGTCGACGGACTGAACGCGCTACGACACGCGATCGGGCGCGCGGCGCGCGCGCTGCCGGAGCGCGCGCCGCGGGACCTCTTTCGGCTGCCGGTGGATCGCGCATTCACCGTGCGTGGAACCGGAACCGTCGTTACCGGCACCGTCTGGAGCGGCACGCTCGAGCGCGAGGCCGGCGTACGGCTTTTTCCAGGAGGGCTGGTCGCCCGAGTCCGCGGCATCGAGTCGCACGGCCGGGCGGTCACGTCGGCGCGCCCCGGTACGCGCGCTGCCATCGCTCTCGCCAACGTGGAGGTCAGCGGCGTCCGACGCGGTACTGTGCTCGTCGACGGCGACGGGTGGGAGGAGACGGAAGCGCTTCTCGCCGAAGTTGTGTTGCTCGAGGGGGCAGGGCAGCAGCTCGGGCCGCGGACACGGGTGCGATTCCACCTCGGTACGAGCGATGTCGGGGCGCGCATCGTCTGCGCGGGGGGATCGCTGCAGCCCGGCGAGCGCCGCGAGGCTCGGCTCGTTCTGGACGAGCCATTAGTCGCTCGCGCGGGCGACCGTTTCGTAATACGGAGCGCATCGCCGATCCTCACGATCGGTGGCGGTATCGTCGGCGACCCGGCGCCGGCGCGCCGCAGGGCACGGCCACGGACGGCATCGCCCCAGACACCGGCCGACCGCCTGCGCGCGATGCTCGCGGCAGATGGAATTCGCGGCGTCACGCTCGCGGCGCTCCCCGTTAGGACTGGCGTCCGCCCCGACGAGCTCGCCGCCCTACTCGCGGCGGTGGCGTCGGAAGTGGTGCGCGTCGGTGAGCGGCTCTACGCCGGTTCGGCATTCGCGGAGGTGGAGCGCCAGGTGGAGGAACTCGTCGCCGCGTACCACGAGCGCAATCCGCTCGAGCTAGGCGTATCGCTCCAGTCGGTGCGCGCCCGGATCGGCGCGGGTGGCGCCGTCGCGGATCGAGTGCTCCATCGGCTGGCGGAGGCAGGCTACCTCGAGATCGACGGCTCGCTCGTCCGTCGGCGAGGATGGGTTCCAGCCTTGACGCCAGCCCAGGAGCGGCATCGGACGGAGCTGATAGACGCCCTGGAGCGCGCGGCGCGAGAGCCGCCGTCCGTGGGCGAGTTGGAGGTAACTCACGGGCCGCAGACGTCGGCCCTCCTGCGGTTGCTGGAGCGTGCAGAGCTGATAGTGCAAGTGGAGCCCGATCGGTACTATCTCCGCCGCGTGGTCGAGGCGCTGGTCGGAGTGCTGAGAACAGGGATGGTGCCCGGACGGGAGTACACCCCGCCCGAGCTGCGCGAGCTGCTGGGCTTCTCGCGCAAGTATCTCATTCCGTTTCTGGAGTTCTGCGACCGGCTAGGGGTCACGGAACGACGTGCGGGAGGTCGTGTAATTAGAATGGCTTAACCTTCCGACGCTCTGGAGCGGGCTTGCTTGACAGAGCGTGAGCGGGGTCATATGTTCGCCTAGGAAGGGAGGATTCGGTCAACCACTCGAAGGAGCGAGCACCAAGACACTTTTTCGTCAGGTCGGAGAAGGCGCATGAGGCACGGTTGGGCGGCAGTGGTTGCGTGCGTGCTCACCCTGGGCGCGCTCGCGCCGCATCCTGTGGCAGCGCAGGGGACCCCGACGACTCCGCCCGCCCGCGAGCGAAGTTCAGGGCTGGAGCTCGGACAGAACTTTCCGAACCCGTTTAACCCATCGACCACGATCCCGTTTACGATCGGCGAAGTCCCGACGTGCTCGGATCCTGGGCGGCAGCACCGCGTCAGCCTGAAGATCTACAACCTCTTGGCGCAGTTGGTCGCGATCCCGATTCTGCAGGGGGATCCGGCGCCGGGACAGGCGGTGCAGAATCTGTTGCTGCGGTGTGGGCGGTACGACGCGTTCTGGAATGGGAACTACCTGTCCACCTCGCAGGAGGTCGCGTCGGGGGTCTATCTCTACAGGCTCGAGGTAGACGGCAAAGTTATCGTGAAGAAGATGCTGGTCATGAAGTGAAGCGCCCCGTGCTAGCCGCGGGGAGTCCACGGCGCGGTGGGGGCTTTTCGCCTCCACCGCGTTGTCGTATCTCGCGGTCAGCGCGGTGAATCGCTGAGCTGCTGAGCCGTCGAGTCGATGCGCGCCCAGAGAGCGGCGGCGTGGTCGGGGTCCGCGGCGAGCGCGCGTGCCGCGCGCTCCAACCGCTCGGGGGTGAGGCCTTGCTCTTGCAACACCTTGCCGCGCGCGGCAGCCTTCGCGGCGCTATCCTGCACAGGGTCGTTGGTGATGACCTGGAGCGCCGCCATCGTCGCGACGAAGGTGGAGTCGCTGACGCCGGGCGACGATCCCAACCGCCCGCAACCGGCTTCGGCCGTCACGAGCGCCGCGCCGAGAATGAAGAGTACAGTCCGCATCGCATGGCAAGGCTAGACGCGCGCCCGGGGGCCGTCAAGCGCGCGCGGCGCTTCCGTGGCCGCTCGCGCCGCGACACGATAACGTGAGGGCGATCCCGTGACCGTTATCCATACCGACCCCGACGGCGAGGCGCTCGCCGAATCCGGCGAGCTGCGTCGCTCGGCGCCGTTTTTCGTCCCCGGTGGGCGCTTTCTGAGCCGCGGGCAGCTCGCAATCACGGGCGTCTACTGGCTCGCCTGGCTTTCATTCTCGCGCCGGACGGCGATCGGGACAGGGATTCAGCGCGAGTTCGAAGCTCTCGGGCTCGGCGCGCTCCGCTTCGTCGCGACCGCGTCCGTACTCGTCGGCCTCATCACCGTCTTCCAAGTCGCCTACCAACTCTCGGCGTATAGCGCGGAAATGATGAGCGTTCGCGCCATCGGCTGGTTCACCGCTCGTGAGCTCGGGCCCATCGGCGTCGCGTTGATGGTCGTTGCACGCAGCGCCGCGGGCGTCGCTGGCGAGCTCGCGTCGATGCGCGCCAACGGGGAGATCGACGCGCTGAGAGTGATGGGGCTCGATCCGGTCAAGTATCTCGTCGCGCCCAAACTCGCCGCGCTTCTTATCGCTCTCCCCGCGCTCACGATCTTATCGGACGGCCTGATCATCTTCGGTGGGTGGATCGGCGCGACGCTCTTCCTCAAGTTCAGCACCAGCTTCTTTCTCGATCAGCTCCGCCTCGCCTTCGAGGTGCGCGACCTGTTCATTGGACTGGCGAAGAGCGTCATCTTCGCGTTCATTATCGTCATGGTGGCAGCAGACGAGGGACTGAACGTGGAGAGCCGGGTCGCCGCGATTGGCGAGGCGACGACGCGCGCCGTCGTGTACGCGGTCATCGGGGTTCTGGGCGTCGACACGGTCGTCAACGCCGTGTTCTATTTCATTCCCGCGCTAGCGTGACGAGCCCGGTCCTGAACGTTCAGTCGCTCACTGGCCCGCGCCGCGGCCCCGCCGTCTTCGACGTCGCGCTGCGCTGCCCGCGAGGCGCCACGGTGATCGTGCTCGGACCTATCCACTCCGGCAAGACGATCCTCATGCGTCATCTCGTCGGCCTGGAGCAGGCACTGCGTGGAACGGTCGTCGTGGACGGCGAGGCGTACGATGCCCGTGGTGAGAGCGAGGCCGTTCTGCGCCGAATGCGCACCCGCATCGGCGTCGTTTTTCAAGGGTCGGCGCTGATCAGCCGCCTGAGCGCGCTCGAGAACGTCGAGCTGCCGCTCCTCGAGCATACGAACGCCACCTCGGACGAGGCGCGCCACGCGGCAGCGCTCCTCCTCGAGGCGGTCGGGCTCGACAGCGACCCCGAGATGACGCCGCTACAGCTCGGGCGCGGCGCGCAACGCCGCGTTGCTCTCGCGCGTGCCCTCGCGCTTCGTCCCCCGCTGATTCTCCTCGACGAGCCGTCCCAAGGGCTCGATTCTCACGCAGCCGCCGAACTGGACGACGCGCTCGAGCACCTGCAGGAGAGTCACGGCTTCGGCCTCGTGATCTTCTCGCACGATGTGCGCTACGCCTTCGGGCGCGCCGACTACATCTACGTGATGTCGGACGGGGCGATCATTGACGAGGGGATGCCGGAGGCGGTCCGCGAGAGCCCGAACGCGATCGTGCACCGCCTCCTCAACCGGCGCGGCGCGGCATGACTTCCGGCGACTCCCGCGTCGGGATAGTGGCGTTCCTAGGTGCCACGGCGCTCGTGCTACTGGCACTCGTCGCCTTCGCACGCTACCCATCACTGTTCCGCGGCGGGATGGAGTATCACAGCGTCTTCCGCAGCGTGCCGGGGATCAACCTCGGCGACGAGGTGCGGTATGGCGGCCTACTAGTCGGCTCGATCACCTCGCTCGCTCTCGACGAGGACGACTCGACCCGCATTCGCGTGAGCTTCCGCGTCCGCGGCGGGACGCCTATCCGGGGCGATACACGCGTAGCGATCACGCAGGTAGGGCTTCTTGGAGCGCCCTATCTCAATCTCACTCCTGGACGTGTGGACGCGCCCCCACTTCCGCCGGGCAGCACGTTGGTGAGCGAAGACAACCTCACCTTCCAGGACGCGATGAGCCGCCTGGCACAATTCCTCGATCGCGCCGACACCTTGATCGGGGGAGTCGAGCGCCTCACCTCGGGATCGCCGTTGGAGCGGATCGACCGTACGCTGGCCCGCATGGACTCCCTGGTCATCAACGCCAACCTGGGGTCGGCGCGGGTCTTCGCGGGGCTCGACACATCGACCTTGCGACTCAACGACGTGCTCGCGCGCACCGAGCGATTGATCGCGACGCTCGATACCACAGTGTCTGGCGCGCGGCCCGGCTTCGCGTCGGCGCAGGAAGAGGCGGTTGCCGCGATGCGCGATACCCGCGCCCTCGTTGCTGAGCTGCGCGACGCGCTAGGCCGCGGCGAGCGGATCGACGCGATCGTACGCGACCTCTCGAGCGCCGCAGACAACGTTGCCCGGCTCTCGGCTCGCCTCGAGAACGACCCCTCGAGCGTGCTCCGGAGCCGCCGCCCACCGTCCAAGCCCGCCGGGCCACAGCCTCGTGACTGATCGCTCTTCCCGCCTGGCGGCGGCCCTGGTCGTTTTTTTGAGTGTCGGGTGCATGCGTGGCCAGCTCCCCTCTGTTGAGCTGTACCGCCTCGTCCATACACCGGCGCCCGACGGGAACGCAGGCCCCGGGCCGGCTCCCGCGCTCACGGAACCGGCGGCAGCCGGAGGCATTGCCGTCGTCCCGTACGTCACCGCCGGGGTGTACGGCGGGCATCAGCTCGTCTACCGGGTGGAAGGGGCGGGCTACGGCACGTACCCGAACCGCGAGTGGGCGCTGCCATTACGCGACGAGCTGGGCCGGCTCACCGAACGCGTCCTCCAAGCCGCACCAGTGACTGAGGGGCATGCGCTGTTCGATCCCGCGAGTCGCCGGCACTTCGCCTACGTCTGGCACGGCAGCGTCCAGGAGCTCGAGGAGGTGAATCGCGGCAAAAGCGTCTTCGTAGCCGTCGCTCTCGGCGCTCAGCTCGTCCGGGTGCAAGATGATTCGGTGGTCTGGAGCGGATCGCGGCGGCTGGAACGCGCGGTCCAAGAACCCACCATGCCGGCCATAGTCGCCGCCCTCTCCGCGACCGCGAGCGAGGTCATCCGCGAGCTCGCGAACGAAGCCAGAAGCGCGATCAGACCGCCATGATCAGTCCGGATCGGCTGACCGTAAAGGCGTCCGAGGCGCTGTCGGAGGCGCTCACTCAAGCTCGCCGCAACGGGAACCCGCTGATCTACGACACGCACCTTTTGCTGGCGCTTCTCGGCCAGGATGAGGGCATCGTCATACCGCTGCTGCACAAGCTCGGCGCGAGCGTTGCCGACGTGCGTGCCAGAGTGGAGGCGCGAATTGCCACGCACCCCAAGCAATCCGGCGGTGCCCAGCCCTCGCTCTCCCGCGAGATGAACCAGGTGCTCGACGACGCCGATCGGGAGGCGAGGAGCCTTGGCGACGAGTACGTCTCGACGGAGCACATGCTGCTCGCGCTCGCCAGCGTGCCGCGCACTGAGACCCGCGAAATCCTGCACGGAGTCGGAGCGACTCGCGACGCGCTGGTCGAGGCGCTTCGCGCGGTTCGCGGGCCTCACCGCGTCACCGACCAGAACCCGGAGTCGCAGTATCAGGCGATCGAGCGTTTCACCCGCGATCTCACTGATGCCGCCCGGCGCGGAAAGCTCGATCCAGTGATCGGCCGCGACGAGGAGATCCGCCGCGTCATCCAGGTTCTGTCGCGCCGAACGAAGAACAATCCGGTCCTCATCGGCGAGCCGGGTGTCGGGAAGACCGCCATAGTCGAGGGATTGGCGCAGCGCATAATCAACGGCGACGTCCCGGAGGGACTCAAGAACAAGCGCCTCGTCGCGCTCGACCTGGGGGCGCTCATCGCCGGCGCCAAGTACCGCGGAGAGTTCGAGGAACGTCTCAAGTCCGTACTCAAGGAGCTCACCGCCGACCAGGCCCAGTTCGTCGTCTTCATTGACGAGCTCCACACGCTGGTGGGAGCGGGCGCGGCCGAAGGGGCGATGGACGCGGGGAACATGCTCAAGCCGATGCTTGCGCGCGGCGAGCTGCGCGTGGTCGGCGCCACGACACTGGACGAGTACCGTAAGCGCGTTGAGAAGGATGCGGCGCTCGAGCGCCGCTTCCAGCCCGTCCTTGTCGGTGAGCCATCGGTCGAGGACACCGTTGCCATTCTCCGCGGCCTCAAGGAGCGGTACGAGTCGCATCACGGGGTCCGCATCACCGATTCGGCGATCGTCGCGGCGGCGACGCTCTCCAACCGCTACATCGGTGATCGCTTTCTCCCGGACAAGGCGATCGATCTCATCGACGAAGCCGCGTCGCGCTTGCGGATCGAGATCGATTCGTTGCCCCAGGAGATTGACGAAGTCGAGCGGCGGGTCATGCAGCTCGAGATCGAGCGTCAGGCACTAATGAAGGAGAAGGACCCGGCCAGCGTGGAGCGGCGGCAGACCATCGAGCGAGAGCTGGCGGAGCTGCGTGAACGGTCGTCGGGGATGAAGGCGCAGTGGCAGGCGGAAAAGGAGACGCTTGGCCGTGTCGGGGCGATCACCCAGGAGATCGAGCGGCTTCGCACAGAGGGCGAGCAGGCGACGCGCGCCGGGGACCTCGGGAAGGCCGCGGAGATCACTTACGGGCGCATCCCGCAGCTCGAGGCGGAGCGCCGGTCCGTCGAACGGACAATGGCGAGCAAGGAGGGCGAGGGCCCCCGCTTCCTCAAGGAGGAAGTGGACGCCGACGACATCGCCGAGATAGTCGCGCGGTGGACCGGCATTCCCGTATCCCGGATGCTGGAGAGCGAGCGGGCGCGCCTGACGAAGCTCGAGGACCACCTGGCGGAGCGCGTGGTGGGGCAGCGCGAGGCGATCCAGGCGGTGTCAGACGCCGTGCGGCGTGCTCGCGCTGGCCTCCAGGACCCGAACCGTCCGATCGGGTCGTTCATATTCCTCGGGCCTACCGGGGTGGGAAAGACGGAGACCGCCCGCGCACTCGCCGAGTTCCTGTTCGACTCCGAGCAGGCGATGGTGCGCATCGATATGTCCGAGTATATGGAGAAGCATGCCGTGGCGCGGCTTATCGGCGCGCCCCCAGGGTATGTGGGGTTCGAGGAGGGGGGGCAGCTCACCGAGGCCGTCCGCCGCCGGCCCTACTCCGTGGTGCTGTTCGACGAGATCGAGAAGGCGCACCCGGATGTGTTCAACGTTCTGCTCCAGGTACTCGACGACGGGCGACTCACGGACTCGCAGGGGCGCACGGTGGACTTCCGGAACGTCGTGGTAATCATGACCTCGAACCTCGCTAGCCAGCATATCCTCGCTCTCGGGACGGAGAACTGGGAGGAGGTAGAGAAGCAAGTGATGAGCGAGCTGCGAATCGCGTTCAAGCCCGAGTTCCTGAACCGCGTGGACGACATCATCATCTTCCACCCGCTCGGCGTGGAGGAGGTCGAGCGTATAGTCGAGCTCCAGCTCGAGCGGTTGGAGCGGCTGCTCGCGGACCGCGGGCTCGGGTTGGAGGTGACGCCCGAGGCTAAACGTCACCTTGCCGCGGCGGGTTTCGACCCTGTGTACGGTGCGCGCCCGCTCAAGCGCGCTATTCAGCGGGAGATCCAGAACCCACTCGCGCTTGCGGTGCTCGAGGGCCGGTTCGCTGAGGGCGACCGCATTGTGGTGACGCGCGGTGCCGACGGACGCCTCGCGTTCACCAACGCCGACCAGACGGCGACGGTCGCCTAGCCGGGTGTGTCGTCGTCAGGCGATATTGCCGATGACGCCGCGATGGACGCCGCGCTCGCCACAGCGCGCGAGGCGTCGGCGGCGGGGGACGTCCCCGTGGGGGCAGTCATCGTGCGCGCCGGATCGGTGATCGCCCGTGCGGCCAACCGCACCGTCCGCGACCAGGACCCGACCGCGCATGCCGAGATGCTCGCTATTCGTGAGGCGGCGGCGCGCGCCGGAACGTGGCGTCTGACCGGATGCACGCTCTACGTGACGCTGGAGCCGTGCGCTATGTGCGCAGGGGCGATCGTGCTCGCGCGTGTGGAGCGCGTAGTGTTCGGAGCGTGGGACGACAAGACTGGGATGGCAGGTTCGGTGGGAGACCTGCTCCGCCACCCGCGCCTCAATCACACGCCCGATGTGCGCGGCGGCGTGCGCGCCGAGGACTGCGGCGAGCTGCTGCGTGCGTTCTTCCGCGAGCGGCGTCCGGACTCGGTTGACTCACCTCCGGAGCGCGGCTAAACTTCGCGTCCTGCACGGCGTTGCCGCGTGTGAGCGCAGGTCGTTGGACAGGTGGCCGAGTGGCTGAAGGCACCGGTCTCGAAAACCGGCATACCGGTGACCCCGGTATCGTGAGTTCGAATCTCACCCTGTCCGTTGCTCCGCCCCGCCGTCTCGCGCGGGGCCTGTGCCCCGAGCCGTGGATGGGTGGCCGAGCGGTTTAAGGCGCACGCCTGGAAAGCGTGTGGGCCCGAAAGGGTCTCGCGGGTTCGAATCCCGCCCCATCCGTACCTAACGATCCGCCCGTTTG
>JALZIF010000085.1 GCA_030860435.1 Gemmatimonadota bacterium
CGCGTCCACGAAGACGTCATCGAGCTTGTCGGCAAGGTCCAGGATGAGCTGCTCCGCTTTCTTCCGCCCGACGCGCGGCACGCTCTGGAGCGTCGGGATGTCCTTCTCCCGGATGGCGCGCACCAGGCGCTCCGCGGAGAGCGTGGAGAGCATCCCGATGGCGAGTAGCGGGCCGACGCCTTTTGCCGCGAGTAGGCGCTGGAAAACCCGGCGCTCGAACGCCGTGCTGAAGCCGAAGAGCTGCCACCCGTCCTCGCGGACCACCAGGTACGAGTGCAGCGCCGCATCCTCGCCGACTTTCGGCAGCGCCTCATACGCGCTGAGCGGGATGGCCAGCTCGTATCCCACCCCGCCTGACGTCATGATCTCCACCCGGTCGAGCTCCTTCACGACCAGCTTCCCGCGGACGTGCGCGATCATCGTGAGGCCTTCACAGCTTTCCTTTGCCCACGCCGCGCGCGCGTTTGAGCGGCCCGCCGCCCGCGACCAGCGTGGACAGTGCGCTCGGCTTCGGAAGGCGCGCGCTCATGAAGTGGGCGAGCGCGCACGCGGCACCGTCCGCGGCATCGGCAGGGGAAGGTGGATTCCGGAGGCGCAGAAGCCGGGACACCACGAATTGCACCTGCTCCTTGGTCGCCATCCCGGTCCCGACCACCGCCTTCTTGATCTGGGCCGGAGGATACTGCGCGATCTCCACCCCCGCTTGCTCAGCCGCGAGCAGCACGACGCCGCGGGCGTGACCGAGGACGACCGTCGTACGAACGTTCTTCGAGTAGAAGACATCCTCGATCGAGAGGACGTCCGGCCGGTGCCGCGAGATTAGACCGCAGATCTCATCGTAGATCTCGCGGAGGCGGGCGGGCAGCGGTTTCTGCGAGTTCGTGCGGATCACGCCGCACTCGATGAGGGAGAGGGAGCCAAATGGCTCCCCCGCGACAACCCCGTACCCGGTGACCGCGGTACCCGGATCGATGCCGAGGACGAGCACCTATGCCTTCGCCATCTCCGCGACGTCCATGTCGAAGTTGGCGTCCACCTTCTGAACATCGTCCAGGTCCTCGAGCTCCTCGAGCAGCTTGAGGAGCGACTCGGCGGTCTTTCCCTCGACGCGAACCGATGTTCTTGGAACGTACGCAATCTCGGCTTCGGCGGGGACGATGTTCGTCGCCTCGAGCGCGCTCTTCACGGCGTGAAACCGAGTCGGGTCGGTCGTCACGACGTATTGGTCTCCGTCGCGGCGGAAGTCCTCCGCACCCGCCTCCAACGCTGCCTCGAGCAGCGCGTCCTCGTCCGCGTACTTGGCCGCGTCGATGTAGAGCTGGCCCTTCCGCTCGAACATCCAGCCCACGGAATTGGCCGCGCCGAGGTTTCCGCCGCCACGCGAGAGCCTGTGGCGCACGTCCGCGACGGTGCGCGTCGGGTTGTCGGTGAGCGCCTGGATGATCAGGGCGACTCCGCCGGGCGCATACCCCTCGTACGTCACCTCCTGGTAGTCTACCCCCTCCAGCTCTCCCGTCCCTTTCTTGACTGCGCGCTCGATGTTGTCTTTGGGCATGGACGCCGCGCGCGCCGTCTCTATTGCGGTGCGCAGGCGCGGGTTCCCTGCCGGATCGCCACCACCCTGCTTCGCGGCGACGGTGATCTCGCGGATCAGCTTTGTGAACATCGCGCCACGCTTGGCGTCCGCGGCTGCCTTGTAGTGCTTGATCTGCTTCCACTTACTGTGACCGGCCATCGCTGCTCTGCTCCATAGGACGCTCTGTGTCGCGTGCCGTCCGACGGCGGCGCACGGTCGCTGCCGAGGAATATACAGAGTGGCCAGAAACCGGGGACCAGGAGCGCGGGCCGAGCCGGGTTGACAGCCCCCTAGTGCCTTGTCCCTCGTCCCGGCTCCCCGGGAGCTAGACCATGTCTTCGAATCGAAGCCAGTGCTTGTAGAAGTAGAGGTCCGCGTAGCTCGTGGCCCCGTTCCGGTTCTTGAGGAGGATAAGTTCTGTTCCCCCCTCGGTGCCGAATCCTGGGTTGTACTGCTCCTCCCGGTAGAGGGCGAGGACGACATCCGCGTGCTGCCTGACGGCGCCCAGAGCGCCGAAGTCGGCGATGGTCGGGCGATGGTCGGCGCGGGCGCGCACGTCTACAGCGAGCGGGGCGCAGACGAGAATGGCGAGCTGCGTCTCGACGGCGAGCCGCTTGAGCTGTCGGATTGCCGCAGCCAGCTCCTCATCCTGCGGTGCCACTCCAAGTGGGATCGCCGCGAGTGAGTCGATGACCACCAGCTCGACGTCGAGCAGGGAGCGCAGCTCGTCGTCGAGCGAAGCCATGCCCCCCGCGAGCCGCGTCATCTGCGGCTGCTCGCCGCGAAGGCGGAGCGCGACGACGCGGAGCGCGGCGCGGGCCTCGTCGTTAAGCGTGCCGCGGCGCATGTCGTCGATGCTCACGCGCCCTTCGATCGCGAGAGCGCGCTCGAGTAGCCGCTCCGCGCCCATTTCGCCGCACAAGAATGCGACGCCGTTCCCGAGGGCGGTTGCGCGGAAGGCGACGGCGAGCGCGAGCGCCGACTTCCCGCACCCGACGTCGCCACCGAGGACCACCAGGTCGCCGCGACGCAGTCCGCCCGCGAGCAGCTTGTCCACGCTCGGGAATCCGGTGGGGACCGTGTCGCGCGCGGGCGCGCCTTCGGCGGCGGCGTCCACGCGCTGCATCACTCTCGTCAGATGCGTCGGTTCGGAGTGCTGTGTCATCGGCTTCTAACGAAAAAGGTGTGCTCGGCCACAGTCGCGGCGAGCTGTTCGAGCTCGGCACGAGCGGCCGCGTCGAGATGGGTCGCGGCGGCCTCCGCGGCGGCGCGCACCGCGACGGCCATCTCAGGGGCGGTTGCCCGCGCGGATGCATCATATAGACGAGCGAGGGTGCCGCGAAGCTTCGCCGGCATTGTCAGGCCCGCGAGCCACACGCGGGCCGCCTTCGCCCGTTCGACGCGCACGCGATCCGAAAGCGAGAGCGGCGGCAGCGTGCCGGCCGCGAGCCGTGCCCCCATCAGGCAGGCGACGGCGACCTCGCGCCCGCGACTCAGCGGAACGCGGCCGGCGAGCGCGGCGAGGGCGGGGAAGGGGAACCGCGGCGGATACGTCACGGAGTGAATCTACGTATGTCCGCGCCCGCGCCGCCCCACGCCTGCGCTCGTTGCCCCCCCATCCCCCGCGGGCTACCTTTTTCCGATGCCACAGCCCGTGAAGAGCATCCTCTGGGTGGACGACGAGGTTGACCTCCTCGAGCCGCATCGAATCTTCCTCCGCGAGCGCGGCTTCGAGGTGGATACAGCGAGTAACGCGGACGATGCCGTGGAGTTGCTCCGCCGACGCCCCTATAGCGTCGTCCTGCTAGACGAGCAGATGCCGGGGAAGCGCGGACTGGAGGCGTACCGCGAGCTCCGTGAGGTGGACCCGGACCTCCCGATCGTGATGGTCACGAAGAGTGAGGACGACGCGACGCTCCGCGAGGCCATCGGCGTCAACGTCGGCGACTACCTCGTCAAGCCGGTCAATCCTCGACAGGTGCTCTCGGCGGTCACCAAGCTTCTCGACGGGCCACGCATCCGGCAGCAAGCGATAGCCCGTTCGTTCGTGGAACGTTTTCGCGCGATGGAGCTGGAGCGCGAGCGCACCTTCGACTGGCGCGGGTGGATCTCGCGCTACTCCGAGCTGGTGGACTGGGACATCAAGCTCACCGAAGCAGGGGAAGCCAGCCTCTATGAGTCGCTCCAGGGGCTCTACCCGGACCTGCGCCGCGAGTTCGCGGAGTTCATGCGCGGCGCCTACCCTGCGTGGCTGAAGGATCTCGAGGGTGATCGCCCGCCGCTGTCGATCGACGTGGTCGGCGAGTTTCTCGTGCCGATTCTTGGGCGAACGAAGGCAGCGCTCTTCGTGGTGATCGACTGTCTCAGGCTCGACCAGTGGCGGGTGCTCCAGCCGGTGCTTGCGCCGCTCTTCGACGTGGAGTGCAGCTACCATTTCTCGATCGTGCCCACGGCGACGCCCTACTCGCGAAACGCTCTCTTCAGCGGCCTCTTCCCGGGGGAGATCGCGGCGCGGTTTCCGGACTGGTGGCGCGAGCGCGAAGACGAGACGCTCAACGCGCATGAGCGGGAGCTACTCGAGGCGCATCTTCGCGAGCTGCGCGGACCGACGCCGGTGCGCTATGAGAAGATCTCGACGGCGAACGACTCGGATGACCTCGAGCGGCGGAGCGCAAGCGCGATCGCGGCCGAGGGGGTGAGCGCGTTCGTCTTCAACTTCGTCGACCTCCTCACTCACGGCCGAAGCGAGTCGGCCATTCTCTACGAGGTCGCGCGCGACGAGATCGCGCTCCGCCGCCTGACGCGGCAGTGGTTCGAACGCTCGGCGCTTCTCTCTGTGCTTCGTGAGGCGGCGCGGCGGCGGATACCGGTGCTCATCACGAGCGATCACGGCTCGATTCACTGCACCACACCAGCGACCGTGTTCGCCAAGCGCGACGCGACGGCGAACCTGCGCTACAAGTTCGGCGAGGACCTCCGAGCGGAGCGTCCCGAACAGGCACTCCTCTTCACGAATGCCGACGCCTTACGGCTTCCGCGCCGCGGGCTTGGCGCCAACACGCTGCTCGCCACCGGCGACTCGTTCTTCGTGTATCCAACGAAGCTGCGTGAGTACCAGTCGCGTTACCGGGGCTCCTTCCTCCACGGCGGCGTGACGCCCGAGGAGGTCATCCTCCCGGTGGCGCTGCTCACGCCCAAGCGGTAGGTGCGCGCGAGTTGGCTCGCCTCCTTCCTCCGCCCTCATGCCTGGCGGATGGCGGGAACGGTCGCGTGCAACATCGCCGTCGCGGTACTCGACGTGTTCTCCTTCACCCTTCTCATCCCATTCCTCAACGCGCTGTTCGACCAGCCGCCGCTCCCTACGCGGCCGGGGCTCGTGACGGATGTGCTCCGAGCGACGATCGGCTCGCTTCTCGACCCTGCGGACAAGATGGGGTCGCTGCGCAACATCATCTTCGTCATCCTCAGCGCGGTCGCGCTCAAGAACTTCATCGTGTGGATGAGCGGTCAGCTCGGGGCCCAGCTCCAGGAGTATGTAACCCGGGACCTGCGCAACGCCCTCTACCGTCATCTCCAGTCGCTTCCGCTGGGATGGTTCGTGCGCGTGAAGGTCGGGCAGGTGCTTGCCCGTGTGCTCACTGACACGCAGCACACGAAACAGCTCATCGTGGAGCTGGTCACGCGATCGCTGCAGAGCGCCGCCGTGGTCCTGACGACCATCGTGGCGCTGTTCGCCATCTCGTGGAAGCTCGCGCTGCTCGCGCTCATCGTCGCCCCCATGCTCATTGCGGCCCTGCAGCCGCTCCTCGGGAAGCTGCGCACCGGCCACCGCAGGCTGGGGAGCCAGTACGGTGAAATTGCGAGCGTCGTGCAAGAGGCGGTGAGCGGCGTGCGGCTCGTCAAGTCGTTCCGCGGGGAGCGCTACGAGGAGGCGCGTTTCCTCGCGGCGAGCGATGCGTACGCGCGGGGAATGGCCCGCGTCTCGCGCATCGGGGCACTCGCGCAGCCCATCACCGAGACGATCGGGACGGCGATCGCGGTCCTGATACTGTGGATCGGAGCGCGCGAAGTGCTCGAGGAAGGATCGCTCTCGGGCGCTGCCCTCATCACCTTCCTCATCCTCGTCATGCGGATGCTGCAACCGCTTAAGCAGCTCTCACAGGTGCCGACCACCGCACAGGCGGCCCTCGCGGCAGCGGAGCGGATCCTCGAGGTGCTGGACACTCCCACCGAGACAGCGGCCGACCGTGGCACCCGGCAAGCCGCCGAGCTGCAGGGCTCGATAGTCTTCGATGACGTGGGGTTCAGCTATGGCGACGAGCCGGTGCTCTCGAACGTGAGCTTCGTCGCGCGGAAGGGTGACGTGATCGCTCTCGTCGGACCGAGCGGGTCGGGGAAGAGCACGCTCGTCGACCTCATCCCGCGCTTCTACGAGCCCACCTCGGGACGTATCCTGCTCGATGGCGTAGACACCCGGGAGATCCGGCTTGATGCGCTGCGAGCCCTCACGGGAATCGTGAGCCAGGAGACGGTCATCTTCAACGACATCGTGCGGAACAACATCGCCTACGGCCGCGCGGAGCGATACGGCCCGGGGCAGGTCGAGGCCGCGGCGCGCGCCGCGAACGCGCACGATTTCATTCGCGAGCTGCCAGCCGGCTACGACACGCCGCTCGGCGAGCGCGGGACGCGCCTGAGCGGCGGGCAGCGGCAACGCATCGCGATCGCTCGCGCGCTGCTCCTCGATCCGCCGATCCTCATTCTCGATGAAGCTACGTCGGCGCTCGACACCGAGAGCGAGCGGCTCGTTCAGCAGGCGATCGACCGCCTGTTCGAGGGACGTACCGTGTTCGTCATCGCACACCGCCTCTCGACTGTCGCGCACGCGAGCCAGATCCTCGTGCTCGAGCGCGGACGCATCGTCGAGAGCGGTACGCATGATGACCTCCTGGCGCGACGCAGCGCATACTTCCGACTGTACTCGATGCAGTTCAGGGACCAGGGACCTGGGGTAGGAGACCGCGAGTCGGAGGCCCGGACGGCAACGGCCGATGCTGGACCGGAGGCCGCGGCGGTTGGTCACCGGTCCCGGATTCCCGGGTTCCGCTAGCGTGCGCGTCCTCTTTCTGCACTCCGGGCGCGCCTGGAGCGGGAGCGCGCGCGTCTTCGCGTCCGCATCGCGGGGGCTGGCCGCGCGTGGTCACCAGGTCACCTTCGTCTGCTCCCCGGACAGCCCGGTGGAGCAGCGGCTCGACTACGCGGCGTACGAGGTGCTGCCGATCGACCTGGGCGTTCCCTGGGGAATTGCCGCGTGGCATTTGCGCCAGGTTCTCACCATGCGCTTCGTCGAGGTCTGCTTCGTTCACACCGAACGAGAGCAGCTCATCGTCTCCGCGGGGTCGCGGATGGCGGAGCGCGCGGCAATCGTCAGGCGCATCGCGCCAGGCAGCCCAGCGGCGGTCGGGCGGGAAGGCCGCCTCGCCTCGCGGCTGGCGCTGACTGGATGGATGGTCGAGCTGGACGAGGAGGTGGACGCCGTACCCACCAGGGGCGCCCGCATCGAGACGGTCGTAGTCTCCCCTGGGGTCAGCGTCGCGGCGTACGACGGGATCCGTCCCGCTCTCCGTGCGGCGGTCGGGATCCGCCGCGCCGAGCGGCTCATTGCCTGCTCGTACGACCCGACGAGCCGAATCCGCGCTGCCGTAGTGCTGCGGACCCTCGCGATGCTCGCGCCGCTCCATCCCGAGCTCGGCGTCGCCTTTGTGGGCTCCGGCTCCGACAACGAGGACCTCCGCATGCACGCGGCGGCGCTCGGCATCACTTCACGCGTCAGCTTCCTTGGCGAGCGCGACGACTACCTCTCAGTGTTCCGGGCCGCGGATATCGGCTGGGTGGTATCGCGCGGCGATGATGCGGTCTACGGCTACCTGGACCTTCTGGCGCTGCAGGTCCCCGTGCTCGCGCAACGCGACGTGATAGCACAACGCTACGTGGCTGACGGCATCGCCGGACTTCTCCTCGACCCCGAGGATGCGCACGGGACCGCTGCGGCGGTGGCACGGCTCCTCGCGCACGATGACCAGCGCGAGGCGATGGGAGCCGCAGGACGTGTACGTGTCGCCCGCGAGTTCGGCGAGGAGGCGATGGTGGACGGATTCGAGCGGGCGGCACGCAACGCGTCCGACCGGACGCTCTGGGTCCGCTGACCTGCCTGGCGCCACAATGGACGTTACCCTTGCCCATCGGGCCGAGTACTGGGCGCTCCGCGCGGTCCTCGGCGGGCTGCGCGCACTGAGCTGGCCGCGCGCGACGGAGCTCGGCGCTAGCGTCGGCGTGCTCGGCTACCGGCCGCTGGGGATCCGGCGCGGCGTCGTCGAGCGGCAGATCGAGGCCGCCTTTCCCGAGAAGTCCCGCGACGAGGTACGACGCGTCGCCCGTGCCGCGTATGAGCATCTCGGGCGCCTGACGACCGAGACGGCGCTTCTCCCGTCGCTCCAACGAAAGCAGGTGCTGGCGCTGGTCGAGGGTGTCGACGGGTGGGAACTGGTGCAGGAGGCCATGGCGGCCCGCCGGGGACTGTTCATCGTCGCCGGACACCTCGGCAACTGGGAGCTCGCGGGCTCCTACCTTGTCGCGCGCGCCATTCCCGTCGACGCCGTCGTCAGGCGGATGAGCAACCCCCTGTTCGATGCCTACCTCAACGCCACACGCCTTCGCAGCGGGATAACGGTCGTTTATGACGAGGAGGCGGTCCGCCGCACGGCGCGATCGGTTCAGGCGGGGCGCGCTGTGGCCTTCCTCGTGGACCAGGGCGTCAAGAACCTCGCCTCGACCTACGTCCCGTTCTTCGGTCGCCCGGCGAAGACACCACGCGGGCCCGCAGTCTTCGCGCTCCGATGGAAGGTTCCCGTCCTCTTCGGCGCGGCCCTCCGACAGCCGGACGGACGCTACTGGCTGAGCTTCGAGCGCGTCCCCGTGGACGACACCGGCGACCTGGAGCGGGATGTGGACCGCGTTGTCGCGGGCTACACGGAAGTGCTGGAGCGATGGGTGCGGAAGGCCCCGGAGCAGTACTTCTGGCATCACCGCCGATGGAAGCGTCAGCCGGACGACACCCCAGTCGGACTGCGCGACCCTGTCCGCTTCGCGCGGTCCTGATGCTCGCGCTCCTTTGGGCCCGACTGTGGCGCGACACCCGCGCCCTTATCGGCCTCGCGGTCGTCCTGCTCCTCGTGGTGATGGCGGTCGCCGCGCCGCTCATCGCGCGCCATGATCCGGTACGGATCGAGCTCGTCAACCAGCTCGTCGGGCCGTCTTTGGCCCACCCACTCGGAACGGACCTTCAGGGGCGGGACGTTTGGGCGCGACTGGTCTACGGCGCCCGCGTCTCGCTCGCCGTGGGCCTGGTTTCCCAGGCGATCGCGCTCGGGCTCGGCGTCACCCTTGGGCTCATTGCTGGCTATTACGGTCGTTGGGTGGACGAGCTCGTCATGCGCCTCGCCGACGTCACCCTTGCCTTCCCCACGCTCCTTCTCCTCATCGCGATGGTCGCCGCGCTCGATCCGTCGATGGGCGTCGTCTTCATCACCATCGGCCTCGTAGGGTGGGCCGGGATGGCGCGGCTGGTGCGCGGGCAGGTGCTCGTCGTCAGGCAGCTCGAGTTCGTGCAAGCTGCGCGAGCCCTCGGCTCCCGCGACCGGCGCATCCTCGTGCGTCACGTCCTCCCCAACGTCATCGCGCCGGTGGTCATCGCAGCGACGCTGGGGATGGCGGGCGCGATAATGGCCGAGGCGGCGCTTTCGTTCCTGGGGCTCGGCGTTCAGCCGCCGACACCGAGCTGGGGCGCGATGATCGCTGACGGCCGTGACCTGAGCCAGCTACGTAACGCGCCCTGGACGTCCGTCTTTCCCGGCCTAGCGATCGGCGCGACGGTGCTCGGCTTCAACCTCCTAGGCGACGCCCTCCGGGACGCGCTCGACCCCAGACATCTGCTGAGCGTGGAGGCGGGAGGCGCGACGCACGGGCCGGGCGGCAGGTGACCTACGACGTCCACGCGCTCCGGGAGCGTGAGTTTCCTTGGGCGGCGCGGGGCGACGCGATATACCTCAACAACGCCTCCACGGGGCCACTGCCGGCGCGCACGGTTGCGGCGCAGCACGCGTTCAACACGCTCCGCGCTGAGCCCTGGCGCATAACCGACGAGGACGAGCTCAGCACCATCCGCCGCACGCGCGAGCTGTGCGCGAGGCTCATTGGCGCGAGTCTCACCGAGATCGCGCTCATGGTTAACACGTCGTACGGCATCAACGTGGCCGCGCGCGCGTTGCCGCTCGCGGCCGGCGACGTGGTGCTGACGTTCGACCTGGAGTTCCCCGCCAACGTCTACCCGTGGATGGCGTTGGAGCGCCGCGGGATCCGGCTGGAACGCATTCCGTGTGTGGACGGGCTGCCGGACGAGGACTCGCTCATCGCAGCGCTCGACCGGCCCGGCGTGCGTGTCGTGACCGTGAGCTGGGTGGCGTTCGCCACCGGCTATCGCGTGGACCTGGCCCGCCTCGGACGGGCGTGCCGCGAGCGGAACATCTTCTTCGTCGTTGATGCGATTCAGGGCGTGGGCGCCCTGGCGCTCGACGTGCACTCTCTAGACGTCGATATCCTCGCATGCGGTGGACAGAAATGGCTCCTTTCGCCGTGGGGGAGCGGTTTTGTCTATGTCCGCGAGGCGCTCGTGCGCAACCTCGAGCCGGTGGCGGTGGGTTGGATGGCGACGCGCTCCTCCGACGACTTCACGCGTCTTACCGATTACGATCCTGCTTGGCACGACGACGCCCGCCGTTTCGAGGTGACCACGCTCCCGTACCAGGACTTCGCCGCGATGAACGCGAGCCTGGAGCTCCTGCTCGAGCTAGGACCGGGCGCGATCGAGCACCACGTCGTGACACTGGCCTCGCTCGTGGTGGACTGGGCGCGCTCCCAACGCGTCGTGCGTCTCGTCACACCGGCGGACCCGGCGTTCCGCGCCGGGATCGTTGCGGTCGCGCCGCGGGACGCTGTTCGTGTATCCGAGCGCCTGGCGCGGTCGGGGGTGAAGCACGCGTTGCGCGAAGGCGCGATCCGCCTCTCGCCGCACTGCTACAACACGGCCGAGGAGCTGGATCGAGCGTTGCGGCTCGTCGAAGCGGCCTCGTAGCTCGAGGCTAGCGCTCCACCCGCACCAGGCAATACTCCCGCCCCCCCTTCCGTAACAGCAGGTGTCCGGCGAGCAATCCGTCGATCGGAACCGTCCGTTCCTCCGCCGTCAGCCGGCGACCGTTCAGGTACAGTCCCCCTTGCTCTAGCAGGCGACGCGCCTCGCCCTTGGACTTCGCGAGCTTCGCCGCCGCGAAGAGCTCCGCGGTGTCGAACGCGCCGCTCTGCGGAGGCGGCACCTGGGTAAATGGAACCTCGTCCGCGAGCGCCGAAAACGCTGCGGCGGAGAGCTCGCCGGGCTCCACTCCGCCGAATAGGAGTCCCGACACCTCCTCGGCGATGCGCGCCGCTTCCGCCCCGTGCACTCGCTCCGTCACCTCACGCGCCAGTGCGCGCTGAGCCTCTCGACGCTCGGGGTGCTCCACGAGCTCCGCCTCACGACCCTCCACCTCCTCCCGCGGCATCAGGCTGAAGTAGCGTAGGTACGTTCCGGCGTCGCGGTCGTCGGTGTTGATCCAGAACTGGAAGAATTTGTACGGCGATGTGCGCGCCGCGTCGAGCCATACCGTACCAGCTTCGGTCTTTCCGAACTTCGTGCCGGTCGCCGTCGTCACCAGAGGGAGGGTGAGCCCGTGTGCGGCGCGTCCGGCGACCCGCCCGACGAGATCGGTGCCCGCGGTAATGTTTCCCCACTGGTCGCTGCCGCCGATCTGGAGTGTCACTCCCTCGCGCCGGTGCAGCTCGAGGAAGTCGTACGCCTGGAGGAGCATGTACGAGAATTCGGTATAGGAGATTCCCATCTCGCTCTCGAGGCGCGCACGCACCGCCTCCTTCTGCAGCATGGCGTTTACCCGGAAGTGCTTCCCGATGTCACGCATGAAGTCGATCGCGTTCAGCCAGCGCAACCATACGCCGTTGTCCAGCATCTTCGCCGCCGCCTTACCGGCGCCATCGAAGTCGAGAAAGTGGCGGAGTTGCGACTCGATCGCGCGCGCGTTCGCTTCGACCACATCGGGCGTGTGGAGATGCCGCTCGGAAGTCTTGCCGCTCGGATCCCCGATCAGCCCGGTCCCGCCGCCGACGAGGGCGATCGGGCGATGCCCCGTGCGCTGCAAGTGCACTAGCCCCATCACCGGAACGAGGCTGCCCACGTGCAGGCTCGGCGCGGTCGGGTCGAAGCCGCAATAGGCGCTGACCGGCGCGGCCTGGGTAAGCCACTCCGGGAGCCCTTCGGTGTACTGATGAACGAGGCCGCGCCAGCCCAGCTCGTCCAGAAGCGTCGTAGGGAGAGGCATGCGAGAATGATAAGCGATCACGCCCTACCCCGAGACACGGAGCGCACCGCGTTGAACGACAGTCAGTCGCCCGTTACCTTCTAGTCGCCATGCTAATTCGGATGCTTCCTCGCGTACAACGGTCCAATACGAGGCTTTCTCGTGGCTGAGCGCTGGCGCCGCCCGGACGCTGAACGCTCGTCGCGGCACGGGCGCGGTCGGTCGCGCCTGCGTCGGGTGATCCTCTTCGGGACCGTTTTCCTCGCAGCGGCTGGCGCCGGCCTCGCGTACGGCGCGTGGACGCTCGTCTGCCGGGGCGGGCAGTGTCCGTCCACCGCGGTACTCGAGGACTTTACCCCGCAGCAGACATCCAAGCTGTACGCCGCCGACGGTCGCTTCATCGCTGAGATCGGCCACGAGCGGCGCACGCTCGTCGCGCTCGCGGACATCCCGGAGCCGGTGCGCGACGCGTTCGTCAATACCGAGGACAAGCGCTTCTACGGCCACTCGGGAATCGATTGGATTCGTGTTCCCGGAGCGGTCATCCGTAACGCGCAGGCGCTGGCGTGGCGCGAGGGCTTCTCGACGATCACGATGCAGTTGGCGGGGAACATCTTCTCGGAGCGGATCTCGCGCCGCGAGAAGACGATAACCCGTAAGCTCAAGGAGGCGAAGGTCGCGAGGCAGATCGAGGACCAGTACTCCAAGGAGAAGATCCTCGAGCTGTACCTCAACCAGATCTACCTGGGCAACGGCGCGTACGGCGTCGAGACCGCGGCGCAGCGCTACTTCGGCAAGTCGGTCCGCGACCTCAACGTCGCCGAGGCGGCGACGCTCGCCGCGCTTCCCAAGGCGCCGGAGCGCTACAACCCGCGGCGCGCCCCTGACCGGGCTATCCAGCGCCGCAACACCGTCATCGAGTTGATGCGCCGTCAGGGCTCGGTGAACGATGCCGACGCCCGGCTTGCCAAGGCCTATCCGCTCCGTCTCGGCCGTAGGGAGGAGTCGGGAGACCTCGCGCCGTACTTCGTCGAGTGGGTGCGCAAGGCGCTAGACAATCAATTCGGGCAGCGGCTCTACCGCGACGGACTTCGCGTCCATACCACGCTCGACGCGGACATGCAGCTCGCTGCCGAGCGCGCGATCGAGGCGCAGTTGCGCGCGGTGGAGTCGGGGAAGTACGGCCGCTTCCGTCACGTCACCTACGAGAAATACATCGCCGAAGGTGCGACGGGAGCGCGCGACGCCAACAGCCCCACGTCGCCCTACCTCCAGGGCGCATTCATCGCCATGGACCCGCGCAGCGGAGCCGTCCGCGCCCTGGTTGGCGGGCGCGACTTTGACGACTCCAAGTTCAATCGTGCGACCCAGGCGGTGCGGCAGCCCGGCTCCACGTTCAAGCCGATTGTCTACGCCGACGCGATTCGCAATGGGCGCCCGCCGTCGTTCGTGCTCGAGGACATCCCGCTGCGCATCCCACTCCCTGAGGGGGGCGACTACGCTCCGGGGAACTACGACGGCAAGTTCGAGGGGCCGATCCCGATGAGGCGCGCGCTCTACCTCTCGCGCAACGTGGCCACCGTCAGGCTTGGCCGCGAACTGGGCGAGGGAAGCGTGATCGATATGGCCCGGCGCTTCGGCCTGACGACACCGATTCCCCCGTATCCCTCGATCCACCTCGGCGCCGCCGACGTTTACCCGATCGAGATGGTCGGTGCCTATACGACCTTCGCCACGCTAGGCACCCGGGCCGCTCCCTTCGCCGTGACGCGCGTCGAAAACGCCGGCGGCGAGGTGCTGTGGCGGGCCACGCCGGTGCGCAGCCCTGTCCTCTCCCCGGAGGAGGCGTGGCTCATGGTAGACATGTTGAAGGACGTCGTGCGCCGTGGCACCGCATACGGGGCCGTGTGGGCACAGGGATTCCGTGTTCCCGCGGGCGGGAAGACGGGGACGACGAACGATGGCAGCGACGTCTGGTTCGTCGGCTATACGCCGGACCTGGTCGCCGGCGTCTGGATGGGATTCGACCGGCCACAGAAAATTCAGGCCAACGCCCAGGGCGGCCGCCTCGCCGCCCCCGCGTGGACAGCGTTCATGACCGAGGTGTATCAGCGCCGCCCCGCACCCCGCGACTGGGCACGACCGGAGGGGATCACCGTCCGGCAGGTGGATCGGACAACGGGGCTTCTGCCGAATCCCTTCTGCCCGCCGGAGGCCATCGGCGCGGACTACTTTATCACCGGAACGGACCCGGTACGCGAGTGCGACGTGCATTCGCTTTTCAACCTCGGTGCCGACAGCCTGGACACGGCGCCGGTGGTTCCGGCGCCGGCCCCGCCGAGCCGCGACACGGCGCGGACGATCCCCAACCCGTTCCAGATCCCACCGCGATGATCGAACGCGTGATGGGGGGCACCGCCTGACGACCTGGCACCCGATCGATTGTCACGCGCACACCACGATGTCCGATGGAGCGCTCACCGTCGCAGACCTGGTCGAGACGGTGCGCGCTCGCGGCGTCCGCCCGAGCGTCGCGGACCACCTCTCCGGCGACGTTACCTATGCGGTAAAGACGGTCGACGCGGCGCGCATCTATCTCGACGAGCTGGAACGCCACGACGTCGCCCGCGGCGCAGAGTTCTGTTGGCACGACTCCCTCTGGCGTGAGCTGCCTGACGACGTCACCGCACGCTTCACCCACCGCCTCGGCTCGCTGCACGCCGTGTACGGAACCGACGGCGCGCTCATCTACGCCTTCAGCCGCCGAATACCACCCGGCCTCACCCCGCCGGAGTACATGGATATCCACCTCGCCAACCTGGAGCGCCTCGCGCGCGAGATGCCGGTGGAGATCCTCGCCCACCCCACGCTGGTGCCGCTTCCATACCGCCAAATCCCACTCGATGAGCTCTGGACCGAGTCGCATGAGGAGCGAGCCATAGCCGCCCTCGCGCACGCCGGGATCGCGATGGAAATCTCCGCTCGCTACCGCCCCCACGAGCGCTTCATCCGCCGCGCCCATGACGCCGGGCTTCGCCTGGCGCTCGGCTCCGACGGCCACAGCTCGGTGCAGGTCGGCGACGTCACCTTCCCCTTGGCTCTGGCGCGCTCCATCGGCGTGAAGGATGAGGACCTATACGATCCGTTCTCGCACGGTAAACGGGAACCTTAAGCAGGTCCCCCCTTCCCACTTCCCACTTCCCAGCTCCCAGCTCCCAGCTCCCAGCTCCCAGCTTCCAGCTCCCCGCAGATGATCCGCTACCACGCCCGCTGGGTCCTGCCGGTCACGCGGCCGCCGATCGAGAATGGCACGGTCGCGGTCGACGGAGAACGTATTGCATACGTGGGTGCCCGCGCTGGCGCGCCGACGGGCGAGGACCGCGAGCTCGGCAACGTACTGCTCATGCCCGGCCTCGTGAACGCTCACACGCACCTCGAGCTGACCGCAATGCGCGGGTTTCTCGAGGAGTTGGAGTTCGACGACTGGGTCGCCACCCTCCAGCGGGCCAAGACCGCCGTCCTTTCGCCTGACGACCTGCTCGACGCAGCGCGGCTTGGGGTGCTCGAGGGGGTTCTCGCCGGAGTCACCACCTTTGCCGATACCTGCGACTCGGGCGTGTCGCTCCGCGCGATGCGGGAGCTGGGCGTCCGAGGCATCATGTACCAGGAGACGTTCGGCCCGGACCCGGAGGCATGCGCGGGGTCCCTGGACGCGCTGCGGGTGAAGGTAGAGATTCTCCGTCAGGGGGAGACGCCTCTCGTCAGGCTCGGCGTGTCCCCGCATGCGCCGTATACCGTGAGCGATGCGCTCTTCGGGGCTGTCGCCGCGTACGCCCGGCGCGATGCTCTCCCGCTGGCCATCCACATCGCCGAGTCGGAGGCGGAGTCGCGGCTCGTCGGACGCGGGGACGGGCCGTTCGCGGCCCGACTTCGCCAGCGCGGCATCGCGACCCCGCCGCGAGCTCGCTCCCCGGTTGCGCTCCTGGCGCGGCTCGGCGTCCTCGAGGCGGGCCCGCTTCTCATCCACTGCGTGCGCGTGGATGGAGAGGATATCGCGGCGATCGCCGCCGCTCGGTGCGGCGTCGCGCACTGTCCCATCTCGAACGCGAAGCTCGGGAACGGGATCGCTCCGCTGCTCCCAATGCTCGATGCCGGCATCGCCGTAGGCCTCGGCTCGGACTCGATGGCGAGCAACGATCGCATGGATCTGCTCGAGGAGGCGCGCTTCGCTTCCCTCGCACAGCGCGCGCGGCGCGGGCGGCCTGACGCGCTCCCGGCCGTGCTTGCCCTCGAGCTGGCTACGCTCGGCGGCGCGCGGGCGCTCGGGCTGACGGACCGCATCGGTTCGCTCGAGCCGGGAAAGGACGCCGACATGGTTGCGTTTTCGCTCGAGGACATGCGCGCTGTACCCGTGCAGGACCCCGCCACCAGCGCGGTATTCGCGCTCGGCGGAAGCACTGCCTCGCTCGTCATGGTCGCTGGACGAGTGCTGATCGACCGTGTGTCGGGGCGTGTACCGGCGACCGGCCCGGGGCTGGCGGGGCGCGTCGCCCGGGTCGGCGCGGATCTAGCCACATGGCGCCGAACGGAGCGAACGGAACCGCGTTAGCGGCTGCCCGACCGAACGAATCAGCGGCCGGCGCTCAAACGAGTAACGAGAGCGGGGGAGGGCCGACGACCGAGCTCCTGCTGGCGCTATGCACGGGCTCGCCGTTACTTTCATGGATACCCCACCGGCAAGCCAATGGCGGATCGCAGTAACGGGCGCACGTCGAGAGTCTGGCGAGACGGCCAGATCATCAACTGGGAAGACGCGACGATTCACGTGATGAGTCACGTCGTCCACTACGGCTCATCTGTCTTCGAGGGAATTCGCTGCTACGAGACTCCAAGCGGACCCGCGATCTTCCGGCTGTCCGACCATCTGCGGCGCCTCCACGACTCGTGCAAGATCTATCGCATGCCGATGCGGTACGGGATTGAGGAGCTGACACAGGCGTGCGTCGAGACGGTCCAGGCGAACGACCTCCGCCACTGCTATCTCCGGCCACTGGCCGTGCGAACGGGCGAGCAGATGGGGGTGTATCCATTGGACGCTCCGGTCGAGACGTTCATCATCGCCTGGAAGTGGGGGCACTACCTCGGCGATGACGCTCTCGAGACCGGCGTTGATGTCTGCGTCTCGAGCTGGCGACGTCCGGCGCCGGATACCATTCCGATGCTCGCCAAAGCGGGCGGAAACTACCTCGGCTCGCAGCTCGGAAAGATGGAGGCGAGGCTCAACCGATACGCCGAGGGGGTAATGCTCGATGCCTCGGGGCTCGTGGCGGAGGGAAGCGGGGAGAACCTTTTCCTGGTTCGCGACGGAGTCCTATACACCTCTCCGTTGTCGGCGAGTATCTTACAGGGCATCACACGGGATTCCGTCCTCCGGATTGCGGCGGACCTCGATATCCCGGTGCGAGAGGCGCCCATTCCGCGCGAGATGCTGTATATCGCGGACGAGCTCTTCTTCAGCGGGACGGCGGCCGAGCTGACGCCGATCCGCTCGGTGGACCGGATTCAGGTCGGCGCCGGGAAGCCCGGACCGATCACTCTGACGATTCAAGAGCGATACCTCGGAATCGCGATGGGACAGATCGACGATCCTTACGGCTGGCTGACGATGGTGCCGGAGCACGTTCCGGCGGGAGTGGCGCGCGGATGAGGGCGTCGTCGCTAGGTGCACGGTGTTTCGCAGACCGTAGCGGTCTCCTCATGCTCCCGTCCGGTCGTCCGCGGCGGGAGTTTCGTTTCGGCGTCCAAGGAGAGTGGACGTGATCATCGGTTGTCTGGCGTTGAACGCGTCGTTCGAGCCCCTCACCATGGTTCCCATGAAGAGGGCGCTCCGCCTCGTGCTCGACGGAAAGGCGGAGATCGTGGAGGCCGAGCCTGACCGGCTCGTGCGCTCGGAGCGGCTGGCGCTCCCGCGCCCGGTGGTCATCCGGCTGATGAAGTTCATCCACGTCCCGCGCCGCTTCCGCCGCCAGGTGACGAACACGTTTCTCTTCGCCCGCGACCATTATCGCTGCCAGTACTGTGGACGGATGGGCGTCGAACTGCGCCCGCGGGAGTCGCTCACGCGCGATCACTTGATTCCACTCTCGCGCGGCGGCACGAACGACTGGAGAAACGTCGTGACGGCATGCAGCGGTTGCAACGCGCGCAAGGGGAATCACCTTCCCGGCGAGATCGGGATGCACCCGCTTCAGACCCCTGTCGAGCCACATTTCGTCCACCTGAGCTGGGCCGTTCGCCGCCTGACGCCGACACAGTCGAAGTACATCAAGCTGTTTTACGGCAGCGAGGTCCTGCACCGGATCGAGGTGCTCGAGCGAAGGCATTAGCCGACCGCTCGACTGATCGCTCACTCGGGCACGAAGGTCCTCGTTCGCGCCTCGTAGTGGCGGTTCTCGCTGCCCAGCAGACCGACCACGAGCGACCGCAAGCCCCGGGTGATCGCGGTTCCGGGGTTCCGGCGGCCGCGGACGGCGGGGCGCAGCTCACCTCGCAGCCAACGTTCGACTTCGTCCAGGTCGTTCACCGAGAGCATCTCGACGTCCAGCGCCGCGCTATAGTACATGCGAGTGTCATCTTCGCGCGGCGACATCGGCGGCTGGAACGGTGCTGACAGGAGCGTCTCGACGTCGCGGAACTGGTCGAAGGAGCCGAGCTGAGTTACCCGGTCGCCGATGATACGGGCGACGACGTAGCGGCGGTCGAGCGGCGTGAGCCGGACGATTACATCCCACTCGATATCGCGCAGGACGTCGTTGAACCATCCGCCGCTGGACCAGAGCTCCAGGCGATAATGCAGGCGCGCCGGGAAGCCGTGATTGAGGAGGTCGCGTGTGCGACTGTCAGACAGCACACCGACACTGCGGATCGTGGGGGCCTCACTCGCTCGGCGCCCGGCGGGAGGCAGGTCCACGGCTATGTGCGCCGCGCGCTGCGCGACCGCGGCCGACGCCGTTAACGTGGCACCGAGCGCGAGGGCGGCGAGGTAAAGGGCGACGATACCGCGCACGCCCTAGAAACGGTGTCGCAAGCGCACGAAGAAGTTCGCCGGTTCGTCCGAGTTCGAGGTGGACTTCGCGATGAAGAAGCCGATCGCGTCGAAGTCGAGCCCGACACCGACGTCGGTGCGAAAGTGGCGCGGAGACGGGAACTTGTCCTTGTCCACCTGGACGTCGCTCGGGACGGCGGAATTCACTATCCAGCCGCGCCCCGCGTCGGCGAACACCACCCACTGAGCCGAGGGGTGGTAGTCAAAGGACCAACGGTCGCGCCGGTCCTCGTCTTCCTCGTCCCAGCCGCGGCCGATGCTGATCTTGAGGTCACCGCGGTACTCGACCTGCGCGAGCGCGATCCGCTCACACTGTGCCGGCCGCCCGTCGGGCGGCAAGTACCCAGGCGTGTTACAAGTCAGCATGTCGACGTGATCCTCTCTGAAGTTGCGGAAGTCGTAACCGGGAAGTGAGCCGGGGCCGCCGAGCGAGAAGCGGCGCTGCAATGGGAGTGGGTCGCCGCTGAGCCAGCCGCCGAGGACGAGCCGGAAGTTGAGCTGACCTTCAGTCGAGACGCGGTTGTAGCGGCGCAGATCGAGGAAGCCACGCGTATACTCGACATCCGTCTCCTGCGGGGCTACAAATTCGATCGTGGGCTGCGGGGCGGGCGTGCGAACGCGGGGCGACGTCGGTGCGAGGCGTAGCGCGTCGCTCGCTCCGCGCTCCACATCCGCGGTGATGAACCACCCTGTCCACGGGTCCTGTTCGTCGTTCCGCGTGTCGACCGTGAGAGTCGCGTTCGCTAACCTGAGGCGGCCCTCATCCATCCACGGGTTAGCGCGCCACGAATCGCCGTTCCGAAAAAGGGAAAACGGGTCGCGAACCGACCTCGCCGCCCAGCGCTCCTCTCCGTAAGCCAGTGTCAGGTTCGCCCCGTCTCCGCCCCCCACGAACATCCGCAGATACCCCTGCCCGCCGTGCCGGTTGTAGTAGTCGCGGAAGTCGCGGCGCAACAAGAATGACGCGAGCCCCACCTCGCTGTCCCGGAGCTGCCATTCCTCCACCGGACTCACGACATCGAATGCCCGCGCGCCGACGGCGAGGCCACGCCCCCGTCCGAGCTGCAACTCCCCAGTGACGTCGTGGCCGATGTTGTCGCTGTCCCAGGCAAAGTCGTTGGCCGTTCGAAGTATGCCGTAGGCATCGAAACGAATGCGTCCCCAGGCGGTGCGCGCCCGGATCGACGGTCCGAGAAGGATTGGCAGCCCTTCGACTCGATTGTACGCGCCGTCGGACGTGAGGCGGATCTTGCTCATGCTCCGCTCATAGCGCCGCACCCAGCGCCGCATGCGTCCCTCCTCCGCTCCGGCGTCCCGGTCCGCGACGATGCGCTCTCCCTCGAGATGGTAAGCGAGCGCCTCACGATGCCACACGATCTCGCCTCCGACGGTACCGCCACCGTCCCCCTCGAGTACCCCGCCCACGACGAACAAGTCACCATCGATGCGCGCACCACGCTCCAGGAACACATCCGCGTTGACGGCGACGACGGTTCCGCGCACCCGGCCGCCCACCGTCAGCGGCCCGTTAAGGACCGCCACATCACCGGCGACGACCTGGTCACCGGGGATCTCGAGGCTGCCGCTCGCGCGGAGCGCCGCGGGTGCGTTGTACCGGTCCACCACGTTCTGCACGACGCTGCGCGGCAACCCGAACTCGGCGATCCGGGCGCTGTCGCGCGCCAATGTGTCGCGCTCCTGTGCCCTGGGCGAGACAGGGGCGGCGACTGACATGACGAGCCAGGTCAGAGATGAGGCGATAGTGGCGGTACGCATCATTGCTCCGGGAGATGTACCGGCACCAGGGCAGGGCAGAGCGTGTACCGAAGGTGGTGAAGCGCTTCAACCGGAAGATAATCAACAGCTTCGGTGGGCACCGTTGCCCGCCACCCGGCACACGGCGTCCACCGCTGGGGGCGGATGTGTGTGTCGGAGTGGCACGGAGCCACGCTCCACGCTCCACGCTACGCTTCACGCTCTACGCTCTTACCCCTCCCCCCACTCGATCCCCAGCCGCCGCATGCGGCGATACAGATTCGGGCGGTCAGTCTGGAGGCGGCGCGCCGCTTCGGCGACGTTACCGTCGGACTGGGCTAGTGCGCCCGAGATGAGCCGCCGTTCGAACCCGTCGAGCGCCTCGGCCAGAGGGCGGTCGAGGAGCTCACCGGTGGCTTTGTGGTCGATGATTGCGGAGCTGCCCGTCGGGGTTCCCTCGCGCTCCACCGGTAGGACGGCGCGCAGGTCAGCGAGCGATACATCGCTTCCGCCGTGCAGGATCGTGAGGCGCTCGACGATGTTTGCCAGCTCGCGCACGTTGCCTGGCCACCGGTAGTGCGC
>JALZIF010000091.1 GCA_030860435.1 Gemmatimonadota bacterium
CCCTCCGTGACCGCGGAAAAGGGAACGAACTCGCGCTCTGTGTACTGCGCAATGAGCAAGGCCAGCGTCGTCTTCCCTGACCCCGGCGGGCCCCAGAACACCATCGAGCCGACGGTGCCTTGCTCGATCGCGCGACGCAGCGGCTTCCCCTCCGCGAGCAGGTGGTCCTGCCCGACAAACTCGTCGAGGGTCCGCGGCCGCATCCGCGCGGCCAGCGGCTGGGAGGATGCGGGTACCTGGAAGAGCGACGGACCGTCGGCGCTCGAGCGGCGCGGCTTGGGGCTCACACCCGCACCGCAACACGCGCCGCGAAGTACAGCCCGCACCCCGCGAAGAAGGCGACCGGAAGCCGCCAGCCCAGCTTACTCTGGAACTCCGGGACGAGGTTCGACGCGCCGACATACAGCGTCACCCCGGCCGACAGCGCAAGGCCGAAGGTCTGCAGCAGCTCCACGAACTCGGTGAGGACGACGCCGAGAATCGTCGCGACGCCGAGGGCGACCGCGGCGTAGAGGGCCCGCGCGCGTCCCGCACCAGCGGCGAGGAAGAGACTGGAGATCGCGAGGCCCTCGGGAAACTTGTGCAGCAGGATAGCGAGGAAGACCAACGTGCCGAGCGCATCGCTCACGTGGAAGCCGCTCGCGATCGCCACCCCATCCACGAAGGTGTGCAACAGCAGCCCGATGAGCGCGCTCACGCTGACCATGGGGGAAACCTCGTGGGTTTCCTCGCCGAAGTGGAAGTGCGGGGCGAGTGTGTGCTGCGTCAGGTGCACAAGCAGGTAGCCGAGGAGAGCCACACCGGCCGCGACACGTCCGCCGCGCTCGATCGCCTCGGGGAAGATGTCGGTGACCGAGGCCGAGATCATGAACCCCGCCGACAGCGCGACCATCGTCTCCAGCGCGCGGACGCTCCACCCTGCGCGCCACGTCACCGCCGCAGCACCGAGGACGTTGGCGAGCGCGGCGACGACCGCGTAGCCCAGCGCGTTCGACGTCACGCCTCGGTGAGGCCAAGAGACGTCGCTGTCGCCGCTACCGCGTCACTCAGCTCGGGCGCAGGGGGATACTCGTGGCGCCGGAGCTTCCAACTCTTGGTGCGCACTGCCCGCTGCTCCTCGAGCCCCTTCCCCTTCAGGATGTAAAGCCACTGGTCCGTGCGGGAGTAGACGAATAGCTCGAGCACGTGGTTGATCGTCACCTGATCTTCCGAAGTGTAGACCGCGATCTCGATCCCGCCGAACGCCGCGAGTGGGGTCCGCAGCCGCGCCACCGCGTCGCGCACGTCGGGGAGAGCGACGCGCTCCCCCTTCCACCGTCGTTTGGGGCGCGCATCCTCGATGAACAGATCCACCGCCGGGGGTAGGTGTTCCAGTAGCGTGTTGAACAGATCGACGGAGCGCTCGGCGTTGGCGACGACGTGCGCGGCGTAGTGGTCGGACTCCTTCGCGAAGGAGAACCCGTCCGTCGCGGTGCGGAACCGTCGCCAGATCGACGTCTCCGGTTGGCGCCCTCGAAAGAACATGCCTAGAGCTCCCCTGGCGGTTCCCCTGCCGGCCCCCGGTACAGCTCGAGCGCTCGCTCCACGAGCCACTCGCGTCGGTTACGCGAGGGGTCTCCTATCACCACCCCGAGAAGCTGCGTGAGGATCGTGCCCAGCAGCGGCCCGGCCGGAATCCCCGCCGTTCGCAGATCGTCCCCATCCACCGCGAGATCTGTCAGATCGAGCGCGTTTCCGGAGCGGAACGCGGTCCAGAGTGCCCGCCGGTACAGCGAATGTACTAGCGTCCAGCGTCCCTGTGGTACCGCCTCGCCCCGCGCGGCCGCGAGCCGCGCCGCCGCCAGACGCCAGACCGCACGCACGTGCAGCCGACCGGTCGCCGACACCCACCGACGGAGCTCCACGTCGCTGACTTCGGTCTCGGCGCGCAACGCCGGGCCCAGCGTTGGTGCAACGCGGCGCCAGCGTCCGAGAACCTCCGAGATCCACGCCGCCTGTGCGTTCGAGAAGCGCAGCGCACGAAGTGTACGCTCCGCCTCCCGCGGCGCGAGGTCGGCGAAGAGCGCGGTGAGCCGGTCAGTCGTGCGGTGCTCCTGGCGCGGGCGCGTAGCACGCGGGATCGCGTCCAGCGACGCAAGGGTCACAGCTCCGATCCCCGCGAGCGAAGGGACCAGCGTGGCGAGCGCCCCACCGTCTCGCCACATTGCGAGAGCGCTGCCCGGCCGGTCTACCTGCTCCATTGTCTTCTCCAGCTCCTGCCTAACCCGCTCCGCGGAAAGACGCCCTAGGTGGGGCGCGCTGCGTTCGAGCGCCCGCCATGTCGCTGGCTCGATCGTAAAGCCGAAGCGCGCCGCGAAGCGAATCGCTCGCAGCGCTCGGAGGCGGTCTTCGCGCATCCGCTCGTCCGGGTCGCCGACGGATCGGATCACCCGCCGTGCGAGGTCCTCACGCCCGCCAAAGGGATCGTGGATCGCGTCGCGGGACGGCGAGTACGCGATGGCGTTGACGGTGAAGTCGCGCCGCGCCAGGTCGTCGTCGAGCGAGGCGCCGAATTCCACCTCGGCGTGGCGGCCGTCGGTCCGCACATCGCGGCGGAACGTCGTGACTTCGTGCATTGTTCCCGCGTCGTCCAACACGCCGATGGTTCCGAAGTCAACGCCGATCGGGACAGTGCGCCGGAATAGCTTTCGAACCTGCGCCGGACGCGCGGCCGTCGCCAAGTCCCAGTCTAGGTGCACGCGGCCGAGCAGGGCATCGCGAACCCCCCCGCCCACGCACCAGGTCTCGAACCCCGCACGCTCGAGTGCCGCCGCGATCTCGAGCACGGGCGCCGGCAGTCGCAGGTCGGGGTGGATATCTGAACTCAAGTGTTTATCTTTCGAGGCGTATGGATCTGACCGAGACTCTTGCTGCATCGCGAGCCGCCGAGGCTTTCAAGGGCGACGTGCTCGCCTTCGCCGCCGGCGCCGCTGTCGGCCGCATCCACCTCAACCGGCGCAACCCCCCCATCAAGGTAATGCGCCTGCTCACGCAGCTCCTCCGCGAGGAGCCAGAGCTGGCGATCGAGAAGGTGCGTGTAGACGCTCGCTCCGGATGCTCCGACTTCACCGGCGTGATCGAAGTCGAGGCCGACGGAAAGGTGCGACGGTTCGGCTTCTCGTGGTGTTGTCGCTGGCGCGCCGAACAGGAAGGGTGGACCGACTGGCTTGGCTTCCCCGACCAGATTCGCGCCGCGCGCGAGTTCGGCTGGCGCTGTTTCGACATCTGGCAAGAGCTCGACAGCGGGGCTGAGCCAGCCTCCGACGGTTCGCCACAGCTCTCGGTCGCGTAACGGGCTGGAACCGGCTGTGGGCACGGCCGCTCCTCCCCCCAGTTCACCCACACAACACGCTGCCGCCGTTCACGTTCAGCACCTCGCCCGTCACGTGGCGGGCGTGCTCGGAACAGAGGAAAACGATCGGGCCGGCGATGTCGCGCGCGGTCGCGACGCGGCCGAGCGGGATCGAGTCCGCGATGCGCTCCTTTCCGCCGCTGGCGTAGGCGATGGCGGACATCTCGGTGTCCACCCACCCCGGCGCGACGCAGTTCACCGTCACGTCGCGAGGCGCGAGCTCGATGCAGAGCGACTTCACGAGCGAGATGAGGGCGCCCTTCGAGGCCGCGTAGTCGGCGTGGTACGCTTCGCCGCGCTGCGCGGCCGTGCTGGACACGAGGACTATCCGCCCGCCCTTGCCGATCATGCGTGCCGCGCGGCGCGTCGAGTAGAAGATCGAGTCGACGTTCTGCCGCATCGTGCGCGCCCAGCGCTCGTCGTCCATCTCAGCCAGCGTAGCCACGTCCGGCGGCCAGATTCCGGCGTTGCCGACGAAGATGTCGAGCCCTCCAAGCTCTCGCTCGGCGCGGGCGAACAGATCGTCCGTCCCCTCTGCCGTCGAGATGTCAGCCGCGTGGGCGAAGGCACGCACCCCCAGCGCCGCGCAGTCACGGACAACGCTCGCCGCGTCTTCCTCGCGGCGCAGGTACCCGATCCCGACATCCGCTCCGCACTCGGCGAGCAGGCGAGCCGTCTCGGCGCCGATGCCTCGCGAGCCGCCCGTTACGAGAGCGCGTTTCCCACGAAGAGCTATCACAGTTCGGTCTCCACGATCTCGCATATCAGGTGCTGAATGCAGAGATGAACTTCTTGCGCCCGGTCAGCGCGGTCGGTTGGCACCACGACGCAATGGTCAGCGAGCGCGCGTAGCGCGCCACCGTCGCGCGAGGAGAGTGCCAGCACAGGAACGCCGCGGGCCGTCGCCGCCGCGGCGGCACGCAGCACGTTAGGCGAGTTGCCGCTCGTTGAATGGATGATCAGAAGGTCGCCTGGCTTGGCCAACGCCTCGACCTGTCGCGCGAAGACGAACTCGAAGCCGAGGTCGTTGCCGGCCGCGGTAAGCAGCGATGTGTCGGTGGTGAGCGCGATCGCGGGATACGCGCGGCGGGTACGCATGTAGCGGACGACGTACTCGGTGGCGATGTGTTGCGCGTCGGCCGCGCTGCCGCCGTTCCCGCAGAAGAAGAGCGTTCCCCCGCCACGGACGGTCGTCCGCACCATTTCCAGCGCCCGCTCTATCGCTGGGGCGAGCGAGTCGGCGGTGCACCGCGCGGTGTCCGCGAGCTCGAGCAGCCCTTGCGTGAGCCGAGAAGTTGGAGAGTCGGTCAACGACGTCCGAGCAAAAGCTGCTTGAACCGCATGAGCATTCCGCGCTCCAGTCGTGGAAGCGGCGCGACGGGGAGCACCGGCTCGTCGCGAAGCAGTCGGTCCGCGTTTGTCCGTGTTAGCAGCGCCGCGTGCTCGGCGGCCCCGAGCTCCTGGAGCCACCGGCGAGCCATGGCGAGCGAGCGAATGTCGCCGTGATTGTCGCTCGCGATGCAGTCCACGAGCCCCTGCTCGAGCAATGCGCGCGCCAGCTTCCCGATCGGTCCGCCCGCGAGGAGCATGGTGCCGTCGAGCTGAATCACCGCGCCGGCGCGCCGCCACTCGGCTACCCGCTCCGGACTGCACCCCCAGTATCGCTCCGGGTGAGCGAGCACTGGCACGCGTCCGCTGCTGCGAATGCGAAAGAGCTCCTGCGACGCACTGGCCGGGACGTTCAAGCGGGGGAACTCGACGAGCACCGCGCTGGACCCGCCGAGCCCCAGGTGCGGCCCATCCAGGTCGATGCCGGGTGCGTCGAGCATGATCTCCCATCCACGGAGCAAGCGGGGCGCCGCCGGCGCTGCCGCCACGAGCTCGTCGAAGATCGCGGCATAGCGTTCGTCGTCGACCCGATCCGCGTCGGTGGCGAGGAGGTGCGGGGTACAGACCACCACCTCGACCCCCTCGCGCCCGAAGCGCTCCAGCACCGGAAGCGACTGCTCCAACGCGGTGGAGCCATCATCCACGCCGGGGAGAAGATGCGTGTGGATGTCGATCA
>JALZIF010000120.1 GCA_030860435.1 Gemmatimonadota bacterium
GCCCCCCCCCCCCGGCGATATTATTCCTGCCATGTCAAACTTGTTGCGACGCGTCCGCGCCACCACGATCCTCGGTGTCCGGCGCGACGGAAAAGCCGCGCTCGGCGGTGATGGACAGGTGAGCGTCGGCGAAACGGTGATGAAGTCGAACGCGCAGAAGGTCCGAACGCTCCGGGGAGGGAAGGTGCTGGCTGGCTTCGCCGGCGCGGCGGCGGACGCGTTCACCCTGTTCGAGAAGTTCGAGGAGAAGCTCGAGCGCTATCCCGAGAACCTCCCGCGCGCCGCAGTGGAGCTCGCCAAGGAGTGGCGCAGCGATCGAGTCCTGCGGCGGCTCGAGGCGCTGCTCGTGGTGATGGACCGCCATCACGGTTTCGTGCTCTCGGGCACGGGCGACATCATCGAGCCGGACGACGGGATCCTCGCGATCGGGTCCGGCGGCTCCTACGCGCTCGCCGCCGCCCGCGCGCTTCTCGACCACTCGCCGCTCCCCGCGCAGGAGATCGTCAGGCATGGCCTCACGATCGCGGGCGAGATTTGCGTCTATACGAACACGAAAGTCACGGTTCTCGAGCTGCAATAGCGATGCTCTCCAAGCGCACCCAGCAAGCCGTCTCCCGCCTCTCCGACCTGACGCCACGCCAGATCGTCGCCGAGCTAGACCGGTACATCGTTGGGCAGGGGGAGGCGAAGAAGGCGGTCGCGATCGCGCTGCGGAACCGGTGGCGCCGGCAGCAGGCGCCTGACGGGATCCGCGACGAGATCGCACCGAACAATATCATCCTCATCGGTCCGACCGGAGTGGGCAAGACGGAGATCGCGCGCCGGCTCGCCAAGCTCGCCGGGGCGCCGTTCATAAAGGTGGAGGCGTCCAAGTTCACGGAGGTTGGCTACGTCGGCCGCGACGTTGAAGCGATGGTGCGAGACCTCGTCGAGAGCGCTGTCGACATGGTTCGCGGGGAGCGGGAGACGGAGGTCGAAGATCTGGCGCATGAGCGAGTGGATGACCGGATCCTCGACCTCCTCCTCCCTACCCCGGCCGAGGCCAAGCCCGTCGCGGTCGCGCCGGCCGCTGCCGCCTCCCCCGCCGCCAGCGCCGGCGGCGCGCCAGCGCTGTTCGTCGTATCGTCCAGCGGGGAGGTGTCGCGCGAGATCGACGACGACTCCGTCAAGGAGCGCCACCGCCGAACCCGCGAGAAGCTCAAGCAGCTTCTCCTCGACGGGCAGCTCGAGGAGCGCGAGATCGAGATCGAGGTGACCCAGCGTAGCGGTCCGATGTTCGACATGCTCGTCCCCCAGGGCGCGCCGGAAGGGGTCGAGAACTTCACTGAGATGCTTCAGGACATGCTCCCGAAGAAGAAGAAGAAGCGGACGGTGAAGGTCTCCGAGGCGCGGCGCATCCTGCTCGAGCAGGAGCTGGATAAGCTCGTCGACATGGAGGACGTGACAGCCGATGCCCTCGAGCGGGTCGAGAACCTCGGGATCATCTTCCTGGACGAGATCGACAAGATCGCGGGGGAGCGGTCGCAGATGGGAGGGCCAGACGTCTCGCGCGAAGGAGTGCAGCGCGACCTGCTCCCGATCGTCGAAGGCTCGAACGTCCAGACCAAGTACGGCATGGTGAAGACGGATCATGTGCTCTTCATAGCCGCCGGTGCGTTCCACGTCTCGAAGCCGAGCGATCTGATACCGGAGCTCCAGGGCCGCTTCCCGATCCGCGTCGAGCTGAAGCCGCTGACCGAGGCCGATTTCGTCCGCATCATGACGGAGCCGGAAAACGCGCTCACGAAGCAGTACGCCGCGCTCGTCGAATCGGAAGGGACGGCGCTCACGTTCACCACTGACGGCATCGCCGAAGTGGCCCGCATCGCGGCGACGGTCAACGACCGCATGGAGAACATCGGCGCCCGCCGCCTTCACACCGTGATGTCCACCCTTCTCGAGGACGTCATGTACGACCTCCCTGACCGCGGCACGGCCCCGATCAACGTCGACGGCGCGACCGTTCGTGACCGCTTGAAGGCGATCGTGGAGGACGAGGATCTGAGGCGGTACATTCTGTGACGTTCGACCGCCCCCACCGTGACTTCCTGGCGATCCCCGACTTCGCCCGCGATGAGCTGAGCCGCGTTCTCGATCTCGCCGAGGCGATGCGGGTCGGCGCATACACGAAGAAGCCGCTGGCTGGGAAGTCGCTGGCGATGATCTTCATGAAATCCTCCACGCGCACCCGCGTCTCGTTCGAGGTGGGGGCATGGCAGCTCGGAGGACACGCCCTCTTTCTCTCGCCGCGCGACATCCAGCTCGGGCGCGGGGAGCCGATCGCGGACACAGCCAGGGTACTCTCGCGTTATGTGGACGGGATCATGATCCGCACCTTCTCGCATGCAGAGATCGAGGCGCTCGCCAGGCACGCCGACGTTCCGGTCATCAACGGCCTAACCGACCTGCTGCACCCCTGCCAGGTTCTCGCCGACCTGCTGACGATCCGCCAGCACCTCGGTGGTTGGGAGGGCAAGAAGATCGCGTGGATCGGTGACGGCAACAATATGGCGAACTCCTGGATCAACGCCGCCTACCGCCTCGGTTTCGAGCTCGCGCTCGCGTGCCCACAGGGATATGACCCGGATCCGGAGCTCCTCGCCCGTGCGCAGGATGAGGCGGCGGTGACGGTCACGCGCGACCCGCGGCAAGCGATCGAAGGAGCCCACGCGGTCAACACGGACGTTTGGGCGTCCATGGGCCAGGAGGAGGAGCAGAAGGAGCGCGAGCGTGCCTTCGCGGGTTACACAGTGGACGCCGCTCTGATGAAACGAGCCAGCCGCGACGCGATCTTCCTGCACTGTCTCCCCGCGCATCGGGGCGAGGAAGTCTCGGCCGCGGTGATCGACGGCCCGCAGAGCCGGGTGTGGGATGAAGCGGAAAACCGCCTGCATGCCCAGAAGGCTGTCATGGCGGTGCTGATGGGGGGGGGGGAGAAAGGCTGGACCGTTCGGGCTGAAGGACTACGCCACCAACTGAGGCGCTTCCGCCACCGTTCCCACCACGCCTCGCCCCATTCCGCCCAGAAACCGCTCGATCACCCACTTCGCGCCGCCGTTAGCGCGGATCTGCTGGGGCGTCGCGCCCACGTAGCGCTGGCAACTGTTACGGAACGCGCTGCCTGACGGGTACTCCAGCGCGAAAGCGATACGATCTGCGGTCCGCTCCGGGTCCTCGAGCAACCGCGCGGCCACGATCAGCCTCCCCCAGGCGATCAACGGTTGCGGACTGGGGAACTCTGCCTGCACGAGCCGCTCGGAGAGCACCTTTCGCCGGATCCCGAGGATCCGCGCGAGCGCGTCCGGCGACAGCCGTTGGTGCGCGCGCGTCACGGCGATGAGCGTCGCGTCGCGCGCAGTCGGACGCACGTCTCCGAGGGCCCGGCGCAGAGCATCGGTGAGCCCGCGCGCCTCCGCCTGCTCGATGCGGGCCAGCATGCGTCGCGCCTGCTGGTCGTCCTGCTCGGCGATGATGAGCCCATCCATCCCGAAGCGCCCGAGCTCGAACAGATCGTGCGGCGACGCCGGTGGAACGCTCGCGTAGAGCACCACAGCGACCGACGGAAAGCGCCGCTTGAGCAGGCGCAGTGAGTCGAAGTGCGCCTCCTCCGCGTTTGGCCAGAAGGGGTCCACCACGGCGGTTGAGACCGCGCGGCGCTCGCACGTCACCAACAGCTCGTCCCAGTCCATGCAGACGTGGATGGTGTAGCGGTCGCGCAGGGCGGTTCGGAGCCGAAGAAGGCGCTGCTGGTTCGGGAGGAGCGTGGCGAGAATGCCCATGAGATCGTCTGATCGTGGGGCGTACGGCGGCATACCGAGGACGCGCCAGTCGGCCGCAGCGTCACGCCGGCAACCCCAAGTGCCACGATGTGACGAATCCGGCCCGCAGCGTGATAGGGCCCAAGTCGAGCTGCTCACCGCGCTCGCGATCATGGCGGTGATCAGCGCCTTCGCCATCCCGAAGATCAACCCGACCCAGTTCAAGATGGGACACGAACGCCCGGTTAGTCCGCTCTGTGCTGCAGGTAGCCGAGCGCGTCGCTGTGGCGCGCCAGTACGACGTGATCGTGAGCTTCGACCTTGCGCGCGGCATGTTGCGCGTAGTCGAAGACCGCGACAACGACGGCGTGGTGGACGCGTCGGAGCGTGTAACGTGGCGGGCGCTCGAGGACGAGGCACAATTCGCTACGCCGCCCGCGGGGATTGGTGGCACCGTCGGCGCCCCGGTTACGGGCGGCAACGTCAGCACGATCAACGGGATGCCTAGCGTGATCTTCCGCCGCAATGGCGCGGCGAGCACCGACCTGGAGATCTACATGAACGCCGGCCGCCCGCGGCTCTCGGATTTCCGCGGGATCTCGGTCGTGCAGTCCACCGGACGCACCGAATGGTTCCGCTACCTCAACAGCCAGTGGAAGGGGGCCGGCCTATGACCCGCCACAACCGTCCGGCGCAGCGCGCCGGCATGTCCCTGCCTGAAGTGCTCGTCGCCCTCACCATCCTTGGCATCATGATGGTGGGGATGAGCCGCTTCACGGTTGACTTCGCCCGGACCGTCACTCAGACGGGGGTGCGATCCTCGGCCGGCGACCTGGTCACCGACCGAATCGAGACGATCAAGGCGAACGGTAACTACGCCACGATCGAGAGCTATTTCGCCGGGACCGAGGCTTCGATCCCGGGTTACCCTGGATTCACCCGCCAGACGCAGATCCTGCGCGTCGGCGGGACACCGGCGGATTCCATGGACTACAAGGTGATCACCGTGTCCGTCACCGGGCCGCGCCTCGCGTACCCGGCAAGGAAGACGACCGTGATCAGCAGCTTCTAGGAGGCGCGCATGACGATCCATTCTTCGCGGCGCCGGGCGGGCTTCACGCTGATCGAGATGATGGTCTCGGTCTCGCTGGCTCTGCTCATTTTCGCCGCCGCCGTTCCGTTCTTCCGTGTGCAGGCGCGCACCGTCACAGCGCACGCCGGCCGCAACGACGCGATTCAGAACGCCCGCTTCGCAATGAACGCCATTGACCGCGACCTGCGCGTCGCCGGCGCGGGGATCGTCAACCCGCAGCCGCTGCTCGTGCAGGCCGATGCTTACGCCATCACCTTCAACGCGGATCTGATCACCACCGACCAGAACGAGATGGGTGCGGTGTACTACGATCCGACCGCGCCGCTGGGGAGCACCACGGTTCTCGACCAGGCGCGGCGCATCGTCTTGCCCCGCTCCGCGATCGGTTACCCCGACACCACCTACTTGCAGCAGGTGCTCGATAACACCGGGACGCCGCTGCCCAGCCGGGCGGAAACGATCTCGTACTGGGTGTCCCCCGATTCGACGACAGCGCGCACAGACGACCACATCATGTTCCGCCGCGTCAACGACCTCGCTCCGATGGTCGTCGCCGAGGCGATCATCGTGCGCCCGGGAGAACCGATATTCCGGTACTACAAGGGCGCGGCCGGAGGCGCATTGGTGGAGGTTCCACAGGGTTCGCTTCCCCTCGTTCACTCTGCGGTCATTCACGGCTCTAACGAGGACATCGGCGGCTCGGCGCTCACCGACAGCGTGCGCAGCGTGCGGGTTCGGATCAGCAGCATCTACAGCGAGGTGCACGGCGACTCCGCCATTCGCACAGCCGAGGGGAGCATTCGCCTCCTCAACTCGGGACTGATCCGCTTCGCCTCGTGCGGCGAGCCCCCACTCGGTGCTGCGCTCTTGGCGACAAAGACCATCATCAATAGCTCCCCGGCCGTCCGGCTGACGTGGGTCGCGTCTGTAGACGACGGCGCCGGCGAGCGGGATATCGATCGGTACGCGATCTTCCGCCGCGCCGGGGGGAGCATCGACTGGGGCGAGCCTTTCACCAGCGTCCCAGCCGGTCTCGTGACCTACGAATTCTTCGACACCGATGTCCCAGACGGGGACTGGGAATACGGTTTGATCGCGCAGGACTGTACCCCGGCCAGCTCCGGCGTTTCAACCGCCGGACCGGTCACCATCCCGTGAGGCTCAACATGAACAGCAAGAGACAGCACCGTGCGTGTGGCCGCGATCGTCGCGGCTCGGCCCTCGTGCTCGTGCTCATCATGACGGTCGCCATCGCCGCGTTGGTGACATCGGCGATGTTCCTGACGTCGGGCGCGAGCATCATCACCCGCCAGTACGACCGCGAGCGCGAGTTCCGCTACGCGAGCGAGGCCGCGCTGCAGATGGCGAAGAGCCGCATCAACAACCAGTCGAACCTCCTGCCCCAGGAGGATTTCAGTCAGATCCTCACGGACGGCATCATCATGGGGGCGGACGGCAACCCCATCCCCGGCGTGCAAGTGAACCTCTACGTCGGGCCCACGGGCTCGGCGAGCGGGCAGTTCGGCCGCTTCGCGAGCATCGTCAGTGAGGCCCGTGACGCAAGCGGCGCCCGTTACGTGCGACGCCTAGAGCTCGCCCAGGAAAGCTTTGCCCGCTTCGCCTACTGGTCGAACAAGGAGACGAATAACGGCTCGCCCATTTACTTCGGCGGCGGCGACGACCTGTTCGGCCCCGTGTGGTCCAACGATCAGATCAACATCCACAGCACCGGCGCGCGCTTCCGTGACGACGTCGGAACCGCCAAGACGATCAGCGGGAAGCCATACGGTACGTTCGACAAAGGATTCGTGGAGAACTCGAAGGCGATCGCGCTTCCGAACAACACGGTTCTCGGGAGCCTGCAAGGTTATGCGACCGCCGCCGACTTCGACTTCATCGCGCCGACTATAGGCAGCGCGAGCACGGTGCGGATGCGCATCGAGTTCGTGGCGCTCGACATGAACGCCGATGGTGACTCCACCGACGCGGACGAGGGCTTCTTCCGCGTGTACACCGGCAACACCCTCCTGGGCGCCCCCTGGATACGGGGGAACTTCCTCCCCGAGAACTGCGGCGACTGGCACCGGGATGCGAGCGGAAAGTTGAAGTTCTTCCCAGCCGCCATCCACAAGACCGGCAGCGATTACGACTGGTTCGAGAACCTCCTCGACGCTTACGACGGGATGAGCAGCTCCGCGGCGTTCGCTCACCGCAATAATCTCTCGCTCGATGTAGTGATGCGCGGCGCCGGCGCGCGCTGTTATCCGGGCGGCGACCCGCACCTCGCGCCCGTCGAGCGGTACAACCAGACCGGCCTCGGGTGGGCGCGCGCTGACTGGGAAAAGGGCGGCGACGACACGACTTTCACCGCCAGAGGCAGGTACGGCGAGTGGAAGCAGTGGCCGAACGCGGTGAACCCGAACGTTCTCCAGCAGCTCACCAACGTGGATCGTCAGGGTGAGGCGCAATATCTCTTCCCACTCTTCCGCGGCTACAACCCTGCCACGCAGGGCGTCATCTTCGTCGATGGAACCGTCGCCGTGAGCGGCGTCGTACGCGGGTCGGTCACGCTCTACTCGAGTCGCACGGTCGTTTA
>JALZIF010000130.1 GCA_030860435.1 Gemmatimonadota bacterium
TCCCGACCGCGATCACGGCGAAGGTGATCGGGGCCGGCGCGAAGCCGTACTTCGAGGTGACTGACGCCGCGAATCGTGAGGTGCCGACGGTGGATTTTTCCGCGCCGGCGCAGCCATCGCCGCCGCCGGCGCCGAATGTACCGTAGCGCCTGAGGGGGGCCGGCGAGCCGAGCTGGCAAGGGCCAAACTGCGTCGCCACGTGACCGAGGCTTAGCTAGCTCTTCGCCTCCACTTTCTCTCTCGGAAAGAGCGGCGCGCCTTTCTTCACGCGCCATCCTGCCGGATGCAGCTCCGCCAGGTGGGGGAAGCGCTGGTCCGCCGCATGGCCAGGGGCGCCGAGCTGCGTCCATAGCTCCTCTGCCTTTGTCGGGATGAATGGTACGAGCAGGACGGCCTGACGCGCGAGCGAGCGAACGAGGGACGCCAGCACGTAATCGAGCTCGGTCCGCCGGGCGGGGGCCTTCGCGAGGTCCCACGGCTTTGTGCTCTGGACGTACTCGTTCGCGCGCGCGACCATCGCCCAGACGCGACGCAAAGCCTCGTGCAGAAGGTACCCGCGCGATCCGTCCATGGCCGCGTGGTAGGCCGTAACGTCGTCCTCGTCCGGCCTGTCCGGCGGTGCGTATCGCGGATCAAGATCCACCGCAAGTTGGTCCCGACCGCCCGTCGCCGGAACCACGCCGTCACAATACTTCTCCACCATCGAGATGACGCGGCTCGCGAGATTGCCGAGCGCGTTCGCGAGGTCGGAGGCATACCGGCCCTCGAAGCGCTTCCACGAGAAGTCGCCGTCTCCGTCGAATGGGACTTCACGAAGGACGAAGTACCGTAACGCGTCCGCGCCGAAACGATCTATCGCATCGCCGAGCTCCACCGACGCTTCGGCCGATTTGCTGAATCGCTGTCCGTCGACGGACATGAAGCCGTGCGCCCACACGCGCTCCGGGAGAGGGAGCCCCGCCGACTCGAGCATCGCGGGCCAGATGACCGCGTGCAGCCGCGTGATGTCCTTCCCGATCACATGAAGCTGAGCCGGCCAGCGCGCCTGCCATTCAACGTCTGGGAAGCCGGTCGCCGTGAGGTAGTTCGGCAGCGCATCGAACCAGACCCACGTTCCCTGGTGCTCGCCTGTGCTTGAGGCGAGCGGGAAGGGTATTGCCCACGTCAGGCGAGAGCGGGTGACGGAGATGTCCTCGAGTCCACCAGTGACGAGCGCCAGAATCTCGTTGCGGCGGCTCTGCGGCTGGACGAAGCGCGGCTGGTCGCGAATGAGCCTCTCGATGAATGCTTGGTAGTGCGTCAATCGGAAGAACAGGTTCCGCTCGCTCGCCCACTCGAGCGCGCGGGTGGGGTGCAGGACGCACTTCCCGTCCACGATCTCGTCTTCCCGCTTGAACAGCTCACAACCGACGCAGTACCATCCCTCGTAGGACCGCTCGTAGAAGTCGCTCGGATTCCGCTCGGCGATACGCTCGATGAGCGCGCGCACGCCACGCTTGTGCGCCGGCGCAGTCGTGCGGATGAACTGGTCATAGGAGACAGAGAGGCGCGCCCACGCCCGCTCGAAGACGGCCGCCACCTCATCGACCAGTGCCTGCGGCTCGACCCCGCGCGCGGCTGCCTCCTGGGCGACCTTCAGCCCATGCTCGTCCATTCCCATGAGGAAGTGGACATCGTCGCCGCGGAGGCGGTGATAGCGCGCGATCGCGTCGGCGCCGATCTTCTCGAGTGCGTGCCCGAGGTGCGGGTCGCCGTTTGCGTAGTCGATTGCCGTGGTGAGATAGAACCTCGCCACTCTACGTCGTGCTCGAGCCGGTGCCCGGCTCGCCACCTCCGTTCCCGCGGTGACGACGTCCACCGCGTCGCCCGCGCCGCCGCCCAGGGTAATAGCCGGCGGCGCTGTCGTCGCGAGCTTCCGGCGCGGGCCGGTCGCCGCCGGCGGGGTCAATTTCCTTCCTTTCCCCCCCCGCCCCCCGATCGCTTACCGGACTGCGTTCCCGCCGCGATTGGTCGCCGGCGCGCACCGCGTCGTCGGTGTCCGGCGCGATGTCCTCCGCGAGTGAGGCGACGAGCTCCTCCGGCTCGGCGCGCTCCGTAGGCGGCGCGCCGCCGGGCGGTGAGCGCTCTTCCAGGTCGCGCTTCAGGTCGGCGAGGGGCACGACCCGCGCCTCGCCGTCGAAAGCGCGGAGAGTGACGCGGTCGTTGAAGATGTCGTTCGCGACGACTTTCTCTTCCCCCTTGGAGGTAACGAGGATCCGACCCTCTTTCGGGAAGCGCTTGCGCGCCGCGACATAAAAATCGTGCTCATAGCGCAAGCAGCACATCAGGCGGCCGCACGCCCCGGAGATCTGTGAAGGATTGAGCGACAGGTGCTGGTCCTTGGCCACCTGCAGGTTCACCGGGCGCAGTTCAGGGAGCCACGAGGCGGAGCAGTACTCGCGTCCGCAACGTCCTATCCCCGTCAGGCGCTTGGCCTCGTCGCGGACGCCGATCTGCTTGAGCTCGATCCGCGTGCGGAATGCCGCGGCGAGGTCGCGAACGAGGGAGCGGAAGTCTACTCGCTTATCCGCGGTGAAATAGAAAGTGAGCTTCTTCCGGTCCCACTGCCATTCCGCGTCGGACAGCTTCATCACGAGGCCGTGCGCCTTCACTCGCTCCATCCCCTTTCGGCGCGCATCCTCATCCTGCGCGCTCAGCTCGGCGGCGCGCCGCTGATCCTCCGGCGAAGCCTGGCGAAGGACGCGGCGTTGCGGCGGCGTGGCGCCGCACCCGTGCGCGCAGCCGCCGCACCGCACGGCGGCGAGGTCGCCGACGGCGTGCACACGGCCGAAGTCTTCCCCGCGGTCCGCCTCGACGATAACCGCCGTCTTCAGCGCCAGCGGTTCGCCACGGTCCCAGGTGAAGAAGTCCTTCCGTTTGCCCTTGAAGGCGATCTCGACGAGGTGAGGCATGTTTTACTCGGTGTACTCCCCCATCGCCAGGAATTTCTCGCGCCGGCGCCTGACGAGCTTCTCCGGCTTGTAGCGGCGCAGCTCGTCCACATGCCTGATGAGCGCATGTTGCAGTGCGCGGGCAGAGTCCTCATGGCTGCTGTGGGCGCCGCCGACCGGTTCGGGAACGACCTCGTCAATGACGCGGAAGCGGAGCAGGTCCCCGGCCGTGATTCGCAAAGCCGAGGCGGCGCGTTCCCGCATCTCCGGACTCTTACCATCCTTCCAGAGGATGGCCGCGCATCCCTCGACAGTGATGACGGAGTAGATCGCGTTCTCCAGCATGAGCACGCGGTCCGCCACTCCAAGCGCTAGCGCGCCACCCGATCCACCCTCGCCGATTATCGTGGCGATGAGCGGCGTCTCGAGGCGGCTCATCTCGAACAGATTGCGTGCGATTGCCTCCGACTGTCCGCGCTCTTCGGCACCCAGTCCAGCCCAGGCTCCAGGGGTGTCGATGAAGGTAAGGGCGGGGACCTGGAACTTCTCCGCCAGCTTCATGAGCCTCAGTGCCTTTCGGTAGCCTTCCGGGTGCGGCATGCCGAAGTTGCGCTTCAGGTTCTCCTTCGTGTCGCGACCGCGCTGGTGGCCGATGACCATCACCGTCTCGCCATCCAGCCGTGCCCATCCGCCAACGATCGCTGCGTCCTCGCGGAAAAGCCGGTCACCGTGGAGCTCGATGAAGTCCGTGAAGATGAGGCGGAGGTAGTCGAGAGTGAACGGGCGCCTCATGTTGCGGGCGACCTGCACTCGCTGCAGCGGCGAGAGGTTCTTGTACACCTCCGCGCGCAACTCTAACAACTTCCGCTCGAGCGGCGCGAGATCGTCCGTCACGCTGATCTGTTGCTTGCCTGCCGTCTTCTTCAGCTCGTCGATCTGCTTCTCAAGCTCGACGATCGGTTTCTCGAACTCCATCATCGTTCCCATCGGCTAGCTCCCGCGCACGAGTTTGACGCGTTCCCCGCCGAGCAGCGCCCGCAGGGCGCTCAGCGACGCGATCGTGACGGCGATCTTGAGTGTGCGTGACCGGAGTCGGGCCTGCGACCCGTTGCCGTCGCTCCATCGAACTTCGAGCGACGCCGAGCCGGCGTGCAGCTCAGCGACCTCGCGGACGTCCCGCATCACGCCGGGCGGCGGTGCCGCGTCGGCGGCGATCTCGATCTGCACCGCGACGCCGCCCGTTGCGCGCAGCTCGGCGAACGGCGTCAGCGACTCCACGATGAAGGTCGGCGCATCGGCCGCCTGGTCGCGACGTGAGTAGGCACCCTTGAGAAGGACCGGGACATCGGTCCTCACGCGGGCGCCGATCAAGGTCCACGACTCGGGAAAGACGAGCACCTCTCCGGACCCGGAAAAGTCCTCGATCGCGAGCCGCGCGAACTCGGCGCCGGTCCGCTTGCTGATCTGACGCCGAACGGCGGTAACGACCACGCCAAGCGCGATCGGTCGATCGGTCCAGTGCCCGAGCTCCGCGACAGTGTGTGTCGCGAACAGCTCGACCTCGGTGCGGAACGGCTCCAACGGATGCCCCGAGATGTAGAACCCGAGAATCTCCTTCTCCTTCGCCAGCCGTTCGACGTCAGTCCATGCCGGGACGTTGGGAAGCAGCGGTGGTGATGCGGTGGGGGAATTCGTGGGGCCATGCGAGCCCGTATCACCGAACAGCGAAACCTGGCCGCTCTGGCGCTCGGCCTGTTGGAGCGCCGCCTCTTGGAGCGCCGAATCGAGCGCGGCGAGGTGCTGGGCGCGGTGTCCGCCGATGCCGTCGAGCGCGCCGGACGCGATGAACGCCTCGAGCACGCGCTTGTTGCAGACGCGGAGGTCGACGCGCTGGCAGAGGTCGAAGATGCTCGCAAAAGGCCCCTCGTGCCGCGCGGCAAGCACCGAGTCAACCGCGGCCTTGCCGGCGTTTCGGATAGCGCCGAGCCCGAACCGCACGCGTCCATCGCCGACGACGGTGAACTTGTAGCCCGACTCGTTCACGTCAGGCGGGAGGATCTCGAGCCCAAGCTCGCGCACCTCGCTGATGTACTTCACCACGCTGTCCGTGTCGCCTATGCAGCTCGACATGAGCGCGGCCATGAAGTCCGCCGGGTAGTGGACCTTGAGGTACGCTGTGTGGTACGAGATGATGGAATACGCCACGGCGTGCGCCTTCGGGAAACCGTAGCGGCCAAAGGTCGCGATCTGTGCGCCGATCTCCTCGATCACCCGTCGCTCGTAGCCGCGAGCCATCGACCGCTCGATGAACTTTCCGAGCTCTTGCCGTAGCAACTCGGCGTCCTTCTTCCCGACCGCCATACGCAGGACGTCGGCCTCGGCGAGCGTCATACCTGCCAGAGCTTGCCCGATGCGCATCACTTGCTCCTGGTACGTGATGACGCCGAACGTGGAGGAAAGGATGGGCTGGAGCTCGGGAAGCGTGTAGCTGACCGGCTCGTCGCCGCGCTTGCGGGCGATGTACACCCGGTGCATCCCGCTATCGAGGGGGCCGGGGCGGAGGAGCGCGGTGCTCGCGACGAGGTCGTCGAAGCGATCGCAGCGCATTTGCCGCAAAACGTCGGTGGCAAGGTTCGACTCGAACTGAAAGACTCCCGCGGTGCGCCCGGAGCGGAGCATGCGGTAGGTCTCCGCGTCGTCGAGCGGAAGGGAGTCGAGATCGATCACCTGGCCTGTGCGCTGTTCGATGGACTTCACGGCGTCCGTGACGACGGTGAGCGTCGTCAGCCCGAGGAAGTCGATCTTGAGCATTCCCGCCTTCTCGAGGCCGTGCATGTCGTACTGGCTGACGACGACCTGCCCATCGTCGCCGTTCGCCCCCGACACCTTTGCGGCCTGCGTGCAGACCGGGACGTATTCGTCCACCGGGCCGGGCGCGATGACGACGCCGGCCGCGTGCACCCCGGTGTGGCGCGACAGGCCCTCGAGCGCACTCGCGTAGTCGAGCAGACGGGTGTAGCGCTGGTCCGTCTTGTACAGCTTCGTGACTTCGGGGACTTGCTCGAGCGCTTCCTTCACCGTGAGCGAGTAGTTCGGCTGGTTCGGGATCAACTTCGCGAGCGCGTCCGTCTCCGCGGGCGTGAAGCCGAGCGCCCGCCCGACGTCCTTGACGACGGCCCGGGACTTCAGCGTCCCGAAGGTCACGATCTGGCAGACCGACTCCTTCCCGTATTTCTGCCGCACGTAGTCGATGACCTCGCCGCGCCGCTCGAAGCAGAAGTCCACGTCCACGTCCGGCATCGAGACGCGCTCCGAATTCAGGAAGCGCTCGAACAGGAGATCGAACCGGAGCGGACAGACGTTGGTGATCCCGAGCGCGTAGGCGACGAGTGACCCGGCCGACGACCCGCGCCCCGGGCCGACGGGGATGCCGCGGTCTCGCGCTGCCTGGATGAAATCGGAGACGATGAGGAGGTAGCCGGCGTAGCCGGTCGTCGTGATGACCGAGAGCTCGTAGTCGAGGCGTTGGCGTACCGCCGGCGGTAGGGGATCGCCGTAGCGGCGCGCCGCGCCCTCGGTCGCCAGCGTCATCAGCAGCTCGTTCTCGCTCGTCACGCCGGCGGGGAGGGGGAACGACGGGACGTGATACTTCTTCCCGAGCTCGATGTCCACCTCATCGGCGATGCGGAGCGTGTTCTCGATTACCTGGGGCCGGTCGGGGAAGCGGGCGCGCATCTCGTCCGCGTTCTTGAAGTAGAGTCCGCGGTCGTAGCGCATCCGGTCCTGGTCTTCCTGCGTCTTGCCGAGGCCGATGCAGAGGAGGACGTCGTGCGCGTCGTGGTCGCCGCTCCGGAGGAAGTGCGCGTCGTTGGTGGCGATGACGGGGAGGCCGATGTCATCGGCGAGACGGAAGATCTGTCGGTTCAACTCCGCCTGGCCTTCGCTGTCGTGTCCCTGGACCTCCAGGTAGTACCGGTCCGGGAACAAGTTCGCGTACCACGATGCGGCGTCACGTGCCTGCTCGTACCTTCCCTCCCTCAGGTGCGATGCGACCTCGCCGGCCAGACAGGCGGAAGAAACGATGAGCCCCTCGCCGTGGCGCGCGAGCAGTTCGCGGTCCACCCGCGGCTTGACATAGAACCCCTCGGTGTAAGCGAGCGAGGAGAGCTTGACGAGGTTCCGGTAGCCCGTGGCGTCCCGGGCGAGGAGCACGAGGTGGTAGTACGGCTTGCATCCGGCTCGTGGGCGCCCTCGCTCGTGGCGGCTGCCCGGGGCGACGTACGCCTCCATTCCGATGATCGGCTTGACGTTCGACTTCCTCGCCTTTTCCTGAAACTCCCACGCGGCGTGGAGATTTCCATGATCGGTGATGGCGAGCGCCGGCTGCTCGAGCTCCAGCGCCCGCGCAATGAGATCATCGATCCGGTTCGCGCCGTCGAGCAGGGAGTACTCGGAATGGCAGTGCAGGTGTACGAAGGACATCTGATCTGGCGAGATGGGAGGGCGCCGGGCGGAAACGACGCGACATGAGCTAATCACGCGGGCGCTGGCGTTGTTGGAAGCGCCTGCGGCCGCCCGCTCGTGCAGCCCGGGCGCATACTGTCGAATTATACCGCATTCCATGCGGCGGGGACCAGGGAAGAAGGACCGTTGGTGGGCCTTAGGGTCTGGGTCTGGGTCTGGGCCGGGGGTTAGAGGGGAAGAGGGAAGGGGGAAGGAGGGGCAGAGGAAAGAGGGAATGGGGAGTGGGGAACAGGGAACGGATAACAGGAACGGATAACAGAGAGCGAACAGGTTGACTGGGACTTTCCGGGGCCGCTGGGGCCGCGTCGCGGGGTTGGTGCTTGGCGGTATGCTGGGGGTCTTCCTCCTCTCGCCGCTCGGGCGCTACCTCGTGCGCGCTGGGTGGGAGGAAGCGAAGATCCTTTCGCGCCGTCAACCGATTTCCGAGCTGGTCCGAGACTCATCGGTTGACGCCGGCGTGCGCGCGAAGCTGCGGCTCGTGCTCGCCGCGCGGGCGTTCGCGGTCGACTCCGTGGGTCTCGATGCGCGGGAGAGCTTCACCCAGTACTCGCACCTCGACCACGATACGCTCGTTCTCGTCGTGAGCGCAGCGCATCGCGACCGGTTGACGCGCCACACCTGGTGGTTTCCGGTCGTCGGACGGGTGCCGTACAAAGGATACTTCGACTTCGAGGCCGCGTTCGACGCGGCGCGGGATCTTGAGCGTGGCGGGCTCGACACCTATGTGCGCCCCGCGTCCGCGTTCAGCACCCTCGGCTGGTTCAACGACCCGCTCGTCACGACGACGCTACGCCTGGACTCAATCGAGCTGGCGAACACCGTCATCCACGAGCTGACGCACAACACTTTCTATGCATCCGGCGAGGCCGTCTTCAACGAGTCCTTCGCGAACTTCGTCGGCTCGCGCGGCGCGGCCTGGTTCTTCCTCGCGCGCGGTGACACGGCATCGGCGCGACGGAGCGAGGAGCGGTGGGAGGATCAGAAGGAGCTGGCGCGGTTCTACGGGAGGCTCCACGACGCGCTCGACTCGGCGTTCGCGGCGCATGCGAGCGACCGAGCGGCGCGGCTTGGTGCTCGGGATCGGATCTACGCGCGCGCGCGCGCCACGCTCCTGAGCGACGTCGCCCCGCGGCTCCGCACGGTCCCGGCGGCCGCCGTCGCGCGAATCCGGCTCGACAACGCCGCGCTCCTTGCCCGGCGCGTCTATCTCACCGATCTCGGCCTGTTCGACGCGGTGTGGGCGCGCGAGGCCGGCGACCTGCGGCTGGCGATCGGGCGCGTCATCGAGCTGGCCAAATCCGAGCCTGACGACCCGTACGGAGCACTGCGATCGTGGCTCAGCGTACCTGTATCGGCATCGACACCACAGTACCCCGATATCAGCCGCAGGCAACGCCACACTGATGACTCGGCCCCGCCGGTGACCGGGCACGCGGGCTATCGGTTTTGCCGCGATGCATCACGCTCCGCCGAAACGCCCTCTGAGCATGGCGCGAACGTCAAGCAGCTGATGCGCCGGTGCGGCGTCCGCAAAGTCAGGGTCCGCGCCCTCGGGCGTCACCACGACCCGCTGCATCCGCTCCCGAACGCCGCTGTCGATGAAGCGGGAGAGCTGGTCCATCGTGTGGTCGGCGCCCCAGCGTGAGGTGTAGACGTTTACCGGGTAGGCGACGTGGAGGTGATCGCGCGCCCGCGTCAACGCGACGTACATGAGGCGGCGCTCCTCCTCGGCCTCCTCCTCGCTTCGCAGTGCGCGCGCCGATGGGAACCAGCCGTCCACCGCCCAGATGAGGAAGACTGCGTCCCACTCGCACCCCTTCGCGCTGTGCGCGGTGCTGAGGGTGAGCACGTCGTCTTCCTTGGACCCTTGCCCAGCGAGGTCCTGCGTTGAGGCCGGCGGGTCGAGGGCGAGCTCGGAGAGGAAAGCACCGCGCGTCGGGTAACCGCCGGCGATAGTCTCGAGCTGGTCGAGGTCGGCGAGGCGCGGATCGACGCGGTCGTAGCGTTCGCGTAGGATCGCGTCGTACAGGGTGCGAATGGTCCGGATGTCGGCGCTCACGTCGGTGCCTGACGAGCTGCGGAGGCCGTCAAGTAGGGCCACGAGCGCCGCATGCGCCTCGCGTGCGCGGCGAGGCGGGAGCCAGGTGGCCAGTGCTCGCGAGTTCCAGTCGCGTGCCGCGAGTGCCTCGACCGCGCCGCGCGCCGTCGCTTCGCCGACTCCGGGCAGGAGAAGGAGGGTGCGATACCAGCTCACTTCGTCACGCGGGTTCTCCAGCACGCGGAGGAAGGCAAGCATGTCCTTCACATGCGCGCTCTCCAGAAACTTGAGCCCGCCCCACTTCTCGAACGGGATTTTCCGGTTCGTGAGCTCGATCTCCAACGCCGCGGACATGTAGCCGGCTCGGAAAAGCACGGCGATGTCGCGCAGGGGCGTGCCGGCCTCGTGGAGCTCGAGGATCCGCTCGACCACGAAGCGCGTCTGCTCTCCCTCGTCTCGCGCGGCTACGAGCCACGGCGGCTCGCCGCCTGCCCGCGCGGTCCAGAGCTGCTTGGTGAAGCGCTCGGCAGCGCGCGAGATCAGGACGTTGGTAACGTCCAGAATTGGCTGCGTCGAGCGATAGTTCTGCTCGAGCGTCACGACGCTCGCGCCGGCGAACTGCGCGGGAAAGTCGAGAATGTTGCGAAAGTTTGCGCCCCGAAACGCGTAGATACTCTGGGCGTCGTCGCCGACCACCGTGATGTCGCGGTGTGAACGACACATTCCGCGCAGGACGCGCGCCTGTAGGAGGTTCGTGTCCTGGTATTCGTCGACGAGGATGTGATCGTATAGCGCCGCGATGCGCGCCCCGAGCTCGTCATTCGTCAACATCGCGGCCCAGAAGAGCAACAGGTCGTCGTAGTCAACCAGGTTCCGCTCCGCTTTCCGCGCCGTGTAGTCGGCGAAGATGCGAACGATCGCGTCGTGGTCCTCGACGAACTGCGGATACTCGTCGCGCAACAGGTCGTCGACCGGAATCTCGGTGTTGACGTGGCGCGAGTAGATGTAGTGGAGGGTTTCCTTCTTCGGGAAGCGCGTTTTCTTCTGTTGCGCGTAGCCCAGCCCCGCGCGCGAGATCCCCGTCAGGTCCGTGGCGTCGGCTTGGTCGAGGATGGTGAAATCCTTTGGGATTCCCGCCGCCGGGCCGTAGGCACGCAGGAGCCGGTGTGCGGTCGCGTGAAAGGTTCCCCCGTGCACCCGCGCCCCGGCCGCGCCGACGAGGCGCTCGGCGCGGCCAAGCATCTCCTGAGCGGCGCGGCGCGTAAAGGTGAGTAGCAGGATGCGCTCAGGTCGTGCGCCGCGCTCGATCAGGTGCGCGACGCGATACACCAGGGTGCGTGTCTTCCCCGTTCCCGCGCCGGCGATGATCAGGAGCGGACCGTCGCCGTGGATGGCGGCGGCGCGCTGCTCGGGATTCAGTCCGTCGAACGGGGCGGGGGGAGGCGGGGGGGGGGGGG
>JALZIF010000136.1 GCA_030860435.1 Gemmatimonadota bacterium
GAGCATCCGGCCGCTCCAAAGTGGACCGGGCCCGCCGGCTCGGCGCCTGACGTCCCTTGCCGCGGGTCTCGGCCAAGGCTCACTTCCGGGAAGCGGTCCGGGGGCGGCGATTGAAACTCCTATCCCTGCTGGACGGATTCGTGAAGACCGACATGACGTGACAACTATTCTATAGATTCCAGCACGGCGCTAGGCACCGGGGGCCAGCCCCCTGGTCCGTATGCCAGCATGAGACGGTGTCGTCGATGCGCACCTCCGCGTGCAGAGGTTTGCCGTCAGATGCCGGGAACTGGTGCAGCTCGACCGCGTCGACCCCGCGCCCGAGTAAGTCGATGGTGCGGCTCGCGCCGTCGACTATGATATACGGGGACACGCTCGTGGGCCCATGCGGTTTGTACATGTCAGGACTTCCCTCGCTTTCGCCGCCGCCGCGATGCGTTTCACGCCCTTGGAGATACTCGGACATATCTCAGTGGCGGCTAGGAATCCCGAAAAGTGGAGGCTACCTCGCCTCTCCGTCCCGCACCTCTCCGCCAAGCCGTCGCGCGAGAGCGGGGCTGTGCTCCGAGAGGCGCGCGGCGAATCTCTTCCATGTTCTTTCGAGCGCCGAGATCTGCTCGGGTGAAAGCGCCTCCTTCGCCCCGCGGGCGACGACGATTGCTCGTGCGCTATCCGTTGCAGCCGCGAGGGTCGCGCGCCACGCATGGTCTGGGGCTGATGAGAGCTCGTTCTCCAGAAGGCTCGCGTAAAACTCCTCCGATCCAGACACCAGTGAAAGAGCCCTCGCCGCGGCTTCCGGAAACGCTCGGGGCGGCTCCAGATGCAGCCTCGCAAAGGGTAGTGCCCAGTTCTCGGCGGCAAAGTGGCCCGTAGGATTCGGCAGCAGCGTCCAGACGTGCAGAATCGCTAGCCTGGTGCCTGAGCCACCTTGCGAATGGTCACCACCGTGCTCGGGCAGAAAACTTTCTTGGTCCACCGTACCGTTGTGTTCGTGCCAGGCTTGCACTCCTCCCGGAAGAGCCGGAGGCGCCTGGCCACCCTCGAGAGGAATGGCGTACACGACCCCGAGCAGCACGGGCCTGCCGTCGATCGTCGCGTAAGTGAGCATCGCCGGGTCGGCGACATCGAAGCGCCCATCTATGACCTTCCCCGGGTGTGCCCAGTGTTCACCCATCGAAGGGAAGTCACGGCCGAGCCGGCGGAAACCGGCGGCGATGGCGGCGTTGCGATCGCGGTACTTCTCCGTGCCGAGCCGCGCAGTCGACAGAAATGCCGCTGTCTCCGCGCTCGGCGCCGACTCGATAACAGTACTGTGGGGCGCGTGCTCCTGTCCGCCCACGGCCATCGGCAGAAACGAGAGCATGAAGGTGCAGATGAGACGTTTCATCGAAATAGGAACGAAGTCGCTGCCTCTACTGCTGGTAGATAGTCAGAAGCTTGGCCTGAATTTCCGGTGTGATGCCCTGCGGGAAATGGCTCACGCGGCGCAGCTTGGCCATTGCCTCAGGATCGGGTCGCTGTCGTCCCAGGATGCGGTAACTGGCGCCTAGATCCGGGAATCTCGCATTGCGTATCTCGGAGAATGGAACAGAGACCATTCGCGTCCCCTCGAGAACGACAAGTCCATCCTCGGTGACCGCGAGAAGCTCCCCGCTCACGGCTCCGGTAGCCCTCGTCACATGCACGATGGCGCCACGGGGACTCCTGGCGAGATCGAAGTTCTCGATCTGAGGTCCGAAGCGGCAGCCCGCCGCCAGAGAGATCGCGAGAAGAACGGCGATGGATGTCTTCATGGCTACCGCGTCGGAATGGCGGTGGAGTAGAACTGGTGCTCGAGGTCTGCCTGTTTCGAACGCCACCTGCCGATCGCTCTCGCGATCGACGCTTCGTTAGCCACGAAGGGACTCGCCGCCGCGCCCTTACGGTTGATCCAGCTTCCCCGAACCCATTCCGTGTAGTAGCCCTGCGAGGCGAGCAGGAACGTGCGGGCCGAGTCGGAAGCGATGGGACCGGCCACGAACAGGGCGGAGAAGCGCTGGCCCGGGGCCGTGCTAAGGTAGCGATCATCGGCGGCGGCAAGAGCGGCGAAGGCGGCGGTATCAGCGACGCCATCGGAGCCGACGACTGTGTGAAGAGAAATGGTTCGGACCGGCGCGTGGAAGAACTTCGTCGCGAAGCTCACCTTGTCGATCCGCCAGTTGTCGGCGACAAACGACAGTCGTACGCGGATGCTGTCGCCCTTTGGAGCCGGTATGATTACCGCGACATCGTGAAATGCGATCGGGCCCTTGTCCCCAAACCGTGCGACCTGGCGATATTCCCCTCCATCGCGAACGGAGATGCGCATGCCCATGTGCTTGGCGTACCAGCGCCCGAGGTCGATGGCGTTGGTGATCTTCTGAATGTCGCTGCCGAGCCAGTCGAGTGACGCTGCGCCTGGATCGGCGAGCATGCCGTCGTACATGAGGACAGTGTTGAGGAGGCTGTTCCGCAGCCGGAAGACTATCGCGATGCTGTCGCCGGTGCCCGGACGCGGGGCGGTGATGTCGACATAGTCCTCGAGGTCGGTAGAATCCGCCGCGGCTAACGTTCCGGAGTCAGTGGCGAAGATGTCGCCGTCGGCGCTCGCCAGCACGCGTGACACGTTGCGTCCTGCGCGGTCGCGCGCGCTCAGCGCGGGTGACAGCTCACCAACCACCAGGGGGAAGCCTCGCTGGTCGGGCACGACGGTCTCGCCACGCCGATGGCGAGTCTCGATCAACTCGAGGTGATTGATGTAGTGCGTCTCGAGCGCCTCGTTCCGCACCTCCAGGTGCACCGTTCCGTCCGGAGCTGCTCCCGTCCGGAGACGGTCGACATCGCGCTGCTCGAAGAGCGGTGCAATGCTGTACGAGAATCCCTCGGCTTCCAGGACGAACTTGCCCGAGCTGTCCGAGTAGAAGGTGGGACAAGATCCGAACATTGCCACGGCTGCAACGGTGGCCACGCCGGCGCCGAGCACCAACGCCGCTGTGGAGGCGAGGATAGTCGGGGCTATGTCGACCCTGAGCTGGTAGGTTTCCATTCCGACGACGCTGTCGAGCGGCACGACGACCACAACGACGGGGTTCGTGCTGCCCAGCGCGTAACGCTCACCCTCCCCTCTCACAAAGCCATTTCCAACCGTCGCGCCCTTGCTGAACACGACGGTGCTTCCGTCGAGCATGTGCGCTTTGACAGGGGAGGTAACGACCGTGAGGGCCTCGGAGCGCGGGACATCCTCGACCGACAGCCTGTTGAAAATGCAGCCGGAGACGCTGAGCATGGTCAAGGCTGCGCCGAGACGGAGAAGGCGGCTGGGCGATCCTGGAAGCGACATGGGCAGCTCCAGTGCGTGGAAACGGGCGAGAGCGCGTAACCGCGAGGGCGAATCTTCCGCCGCCTGTCGGGCGGATCGCAGCATCAGCGGTGGGGGGTAAGCGAGCGAACGTACCCCCCTATGGAGCGCCGCGACGGCGACTCCTGCGATCAACCCTGTACGAGGCCAGCGACGACCAGGCGGTCCTCGACGAAGACAAGTTATGATTTCTCCGGGCAATGCCGGAATACGTATTATGACGTAGGCAGGCGGCAAAATGCCGGGATGAGAAGACTCGATGTCCTAGCGGCCGCGCGATCTGCGGCGCATGAGCTCCGCCAAGGGGTGCCGTTGATGGTCGCGGTGATGTTGCCATCGCCGGTCACGCCGGGGGGGGGATCTTCGATTACGATCACCGGAACGATGCGCCAGCGCCGCAGCGCTTTCGTCATCATCGACTGCTGGACGTTCATGTCATCCACTCGCTGCGTAGGAATTAAAGCTGGCCATAACCCGCCCGGCTGAAAAGGCCGGTCTGCTTGCTACCCCATTTGCGCCGCCGTAGCATAGTCGAACGCCAGGAATTGAAGGAGTTCCGAACACGCAGAAGGAGAATCCGATGAGGATGAAAGCCCCTTACCCCGCTCTGCTCGTCCTCGCGCTCTCGGCGGCGCCGCTCCACGCTCAGACGGCAGCGGCAACGAAGCCGAGAATACAAAACGGGTTCGCCACTGATCGCCTTGGGCGCATCGACCAGATGATGCAGCGCTACGTCGACGAGGGGAGAATTGCCGGTGCGGTAGGCCTCGTGATGCGCGATGGCCGAATCGTGTACGAGCGCGCCGTGGGCTACGCCGACAAGGAAGCCGGCAGGCGGATGGCTCCCGACGCGATTTTCCGGATTGCATCGCAGACGAAAGCGATCACCAGCGCGGCCATCCTCATTCTGCTCGAAGAAGGGAGGATCGGACTCGAAGATCCGGTGAGCCGGTACATTCCAACTTTCAGTCGCACGACGGTCGCCAGTCGGTCCGATACCGGCCGCGTGACGGTGCCGGCGAAGCGCGCGATCACGATTCGCGACCTGTTGACTCACACGGCGGGCATCTCGTACGGAACCGAGCCACTGGTCGCGCCTCTCTATCGGGCGAAAGGGCTTGGGCCGGCAGCGGGTCAGGGTTGGTACACGGCGGACAAGAACGAGCCGATCTGCGCGACGATGGAGCGCCTCGGCACGCTCCCCTTCGTCGCGCAGCCGGGCGAGCGCTACGTGTATGGCTACAACACCGATATTCTGGGCTGCGTCGTCGAGCGTGCTTCAGGCATCCCGCTCGATCAATTCATTCGCACCCGCATCACCGATCCCCTCGGGATGAAGGACACCTTCTTCTTCCTCCCGCCCGAGAAGCGTCAGCGTCTGACAGCCGTCTACCTGGCCGACAGCACCGGTCAGGTCCATCGCGCGCCCAACGGCCCCCTTGGCCAAGGGGATTACGTCGACGGACCGCGTCGCAGCTTCGCCGGTGGCGCGGGACTTCTATCGACGGCGCGAGATTACGCGCGCTTTCTCCAGATGCTGCTGAATGGCGGCGAGCTGGACGGAGCAAGAATCCTGGCGCCGAAGACGATCGAATTGATGACAACCAATCAGGTTGGGGATCTGTTCAACTGGACCCCGGGACAAGGTTTCGGATTGGCCTTCGGGACCACCGATCGTGCAGGCGCCGACGGGCTGACGTCGGTCGGATCGTGGTGGTGGGCGGGCGCATACAGCACCGTTTACAAAGTCGATCCGAAGGAAGGTCTGGTCATGGTGTTCATGATTCAGCAGTTCCCCTATGGCGCTGAAGCCACGGCGAGATTTCCAACACTCGTATATCAGGCTCTGGTCGAGCCAACGAAATAACCGCCTTGATTCAAGCCACGTTCAAAAGCGTTGAAGCGGATGCTTCCGATGGGGGCGGATGCTTCGGATTTGTCCTTTTGTTATTTCGTAGGAGAGCTCTGCCAGGCGCCTGACGCATCCCGAGCGGCAGTTCCCAAAAACTCC
>JALZIF010000161.1 GCA_030860435.1 Gemmatimonadota bacterium
CCACTCAGCAGCTCTTCCACCGGGTCGCCGCCGCGCCATGCCGTCGGCGCCGCTGCTCGGGCGCGCAGCTCGCCCGGCGTGAGGTCCCCGGCGCGGTCCAGCAGGTGCGCGAGCTCGTCCGCGCTTCGCGCCTGACGACCCTCCGCCGTCCCATACCGCTCCGCTAACACCTGCTCGATCGCTCGCCACGTTTCTTCGTCCGGCCCCACGCCAAGCACATCGTCCAGCAAGCCGCGGTCGGGCGCGCTGAGCCGCGCCTGTCGCTCGGCGCGCGGCGTGTCGTCCGCATACATCCAGTCCATCACGAAGCCAAACTGCAAGCTGGCTGCGAACGGCGACGGCGACTCCGTTTCGACTACCCGCACTGCGATTCGCCCAGCCGCGATGTCGCCGAGGACGGCCGCAAGCCCGTCGAGGTCGAACGCATCCTGAAGAAGCTCCCGGTACGTCTCGACGAGGATCGGGAAGCTCGGCCACTGGCGCACGGTCTCGAGCAGGTCCAGCGCCTTTAGCCGCTGGAGCCAGAGGGGCATCCGCCGGCGCGGGTCACGCGGAAGGAGGAGCGCGCGCGCCGCGTTCATCCGAAAGCGGGCTCCGAACAGCGAGCTACCCGCCACCTCGTCGATAACGCGGCGACGGGCCTCCTCCGCGGAGAGGTGCAGGAGGGCGTGGAGTGGCGGCGGCGCGCCCATGTCAGGGAGGCGAAGCATGATCCCGTCGTCGGTCGTCTGCAGTTGGACGTCCGTCCCCAGCTCTTCCCGGACTCGCTGCGCGAGCGCCATCCCCCACGGCGCGTTCACCCGTCCGCCGAAAACCGAGTGGAGCACGAGGCGGACCGCGCCCAACTCGTCGCGGAAGTGTTCGATCACGAGCGTCCGGTCGTCAGGTACCACTCCCGTGGCGACGCGCTGTTCGGCGACGTAGGTGCGGAGGAGGGAGACCGTCGAGTCATCGACGTCGGGAAGTGGGAAGTGGGAAGAGGGAGCGGCGGCCAACGTCGCGCCCGTCACTTCGCCTTTCCCACTTCCCTCTTCCCCTTCTCCCCTCCCCAGCTCCCGCCGCAGCTCGCCAACCCGCCGGCTCAGCTCGAGCGAGCGCGCCATGTATTCGCCGTGCCAGAAGGGCATTCGCGCTGGAGCACCGGGCGCCGGATGCACAATCACACGGTCGTGCTCGATCGCCGCGATGCGCCACGTCGACGACCCTAGCTGAAACGCATCACCGATGCGCGACTCGTGCACGAACTCCTCGTCCAGCTCGCCGAGCCTCGTGCGGTCGGGGAGGTTCACAGTGTAGAGGCCTCGATCCGGGATCGTGCCGCCGGAGATCACGGCCAGCATCCGGCTGCGGCGCGACCCGGAGACGCGGTCGGTCATCCTGTCCCACGTCAGGCGCGGCTCGAGCTCCGACGCGAGGTCGGCCGGGTACTTGCCAGCGAGCATCGCGAGCACCTCGTCGAACGCTGTCCTCGTCAGGCGATGGTACGGGTAGGCCGCGCGGGCGAGCGTGAAAAGCGCTTCTGACGTCCAGTCCTCTATCGACGCCGCTGCCACAAGCACCTGGGCGAGGACGTCGAGCGCGTTCTGCGGTACGCGCGTCGGCTCGACCTCCCCGGCCCGCATCGCGCCGACGACTGCCGCGCACTCTACCGCGTCGTCGCGAAAGGTCGGGACGAGGATCCCGCGGCTCACCGCACCAAGCGTGTGCCCGGCGCGGCCGATGCGCTGCAGCGCCGCCGAGACCCGCTTCGGCGACTGAAGTTGGATGACGAGATCAACCGAGCCGATGTCGATCCCCAGCTCGAGCGAGCTGGTCGCGACCAGCACGCGCAGCTCCCCGTCTTTCAGCCGCTGTTCGAGCCGTTGGCGCCGCTCGCGGGCCAACGAGCCGTGGTACGGTTGAGCGAGCTCCTCTTCCGCCTGCGCATTCAACCGTGCCGAAACTCGCTCCGCGAGCGCCCGGTTGTTGACGAAGACGAGTGTCGTCCGCACCCGAAGGGCGTGGTAATGGACCACGTCCACGACCTTTGGCCAAATGGTTCCGGGGATCTCGCTCATGTCGGCCACCGGCGACACTACGCGCAGATCCATTTCCTTCACCAGCCCGCAGTCGACGATGGTGACGGGGCGAAAGGCAGGGGAAGCGGCGAACTCCGCCAACTCGCACCCGCCCAGGAAGCAGGCAATCTCCTCCAGCGGCCGCTGCGTCGCCGAGAGCCCGATGCGCTGCGGCGGACTCGCCCCCGCGATCCCCTGCGTGCGGATGAGGTGCTCCAACCGCTCCAGCGTGAGCGCCAAGTGCACCCCGCGCTTCGTCCCCGCGACGGCGTGAATCTCGTCCACGATCACCACACGAACGCCGGCGAACATGCCTCGTCCGCGCTCCGTGGTGAGCGTGATGTGGAGCGACTCCGGGGTGGTGATGAGGATATGCGGCGTTTTCCGGATCATGCGCGCGCGCGCTGCCGCAGGCGTATCTCCGGTTCGAACCGCGACCCGGATCTCGGGGAACGCCTCCCCCGCCCGCTCGAACCGTTCCCGGAGCTCGCACAGCGGACGGTCGAGGTTTCGCTGGATATCGTTGTTGAGCGCCTTGAGCGGGGAGACGTAGAGTATCTGAACGGCGTTCGGCAGCGGCTCGCGCTTTCCTGCGACGATGAGTTGGTTTAGCTCCCAGAGAAACGCCGCCAACGTCTTCCCGGTCCCCGTCGGCGCGAGTATGAGCGCGTGCGCGCCGGACGCGATCGCCGGCCACCCCAGCCGCTGCGGCTCGCTCGGCCATCCGAGCGTCTCCGTGAACCACCCGCGGACGATGGGATGAAACGGACGGAGCGGATCGGAGCGGCGGGGCATAATGCGCGGCCGCCCTATAGCAGCCGGGTGAACAAGCTGGCGAACCGCTCGCGAGCGCGCTGGTGCCATGGGCGCCGCTGGAACTCTTCGAGGCGGATCTCGGTGGAGAACTCGAGGTCCTTCATGAAGATCGAGTCGAGCGCCGCGCCGAGGCCGGCGTCGAGGGCGACGAGGTTCGACTCATCGTTGAAGACCATCGAGCGGTTGTCGAAGTTCATCGTCCCGATGGTAGACCACACCCCGTCGGCGACCATCGTCTTGGCATGCATCATCGTCGGCTGGTACTCGTAGATCCTGATGCCGGCGCGAAGCAGCTCCTCGTAGCGCGCCCGACCGGCGAGCCACGTCCAGACAACGTCCGTCTCGTCGCTCGTTGTGAGGATGCGCAGGTCTACTCCACGGCGCACCGCTCGGATGAGCAATTGGCTGAAATCGTCGTCGGGGACGAAGTAGGAATTGCTGATGTAGAGCGTCCGCCGCGCGCTCGCGATCGTAAGGGCGAGAAATCGCTCGGCTACCGTGCTCCCGATCGTAGGCGCCGTGTGCAGGAGCGCCGCTAAGTGGTCACCGTCGGAGTGAAAGCCTTCGTGCGGGAAGAAGACGTCGCCCGTGATGAGCTCCGCCGTCGCCTCCACCCACCCCGCCGCGAACGTCGCCTGGAGCTGCATCACTGCTGGACCGGTGAAGCGGACGTTGGTGTCGCGCCACTGATCCTTCGTCCGCCCGTCGCCGAACCACTTGTCGTCGACCCCGAACCCACCGGTGTATCCGATGCTCCCGTCCACCACGACGACGCGGATGTGGGAGCGACTCTGCGCCTTGTGGAGCGAGTACCAGTGCACCGGGCGAAACTTCGCCGTGCGCACGCCGGCCGCGTTCAGGCTCTCGTAATAGTCGTCGTCGATGCTCTGGGCACCGAAGTCATCGAACAGGAAGAGTATTCGCACTCCCGCCCTCGCCCGCTCGATCAAGATCTCCTCCAGCGTGTCCGCCATGCTTCCCGGCTGGAAGTAATACATCTGGAGTGTGATCGAGCGTTGCGCTCCGCGAAGGTCTTCCCAGAGCCGCGGGTACGTCTCGTTCCCGTTCGTCATCACCTCGATTCGATTCCCGGTCAGGAGCTCCATGCTTGTCAGAAGCTCCATCGTCCGCCGGAACTGAGGGTCCCCGATCGCGGGCGGGCCGTCCCCGTCCCCGATCGCATGGACGTGCTTCAGCGGCGATCCGCGTACCGAGTAGAGAATCCCGATTGCGGCGAATCCAACGAGAATGACGGCAATGACGATGATCGCGATCGTCTTGGCCACGGGAACGCTCCGTAGTTGTGTGTCGCCGTATAATGTCGCGACTCGCCGCGCACAGCGACGTGTGCGCTATGCAAGGACGACGCCCAGCGGCCGCCCCTCGTCCCAGCCCTTCCGCTCACGTGGCGCGTTCCCCATCTCTTTCTCATGATATTCGAGAACAAGACCGTCGTCCTTACCGGCGTTGGACGACCGGGCCAGCTTGGCGAAGTCGTCGCGGGCGCCTTTGCCGCGCGCGGTGCGCGTCTCGTCGTGGTGGACGTGGAAGCGGGAGAGGCGGAGGCCCGTGCCGCGGCCATCCGCGCGGCGGGAGGTGACGCACGCGGCCTTGGGTGCGACCTTACGGACGCGGCCCAAGTCGCGGCGCTCGCCGGCGATGTCGGTGCGGTCGCCGCCGGCCGCGTCGACGCGCTCGTGAACATGGCCGGCGGCTTCGCGATGAGCGGGCCAGTGGACGAAAGCGAAGTTGCCGTGTGGCACCGCATGATCGAGATCAACCTGACGACGGCGTACGTTGCGACGCGCGCATTCCTCCCTCTCCTACGCTCCACGCGCGGCGCGATCGTCTACTTCGCGTCTGCCGCCGTCCTTCCGGGCGGGCGCGGAGGGGGGATGGCCGCTTACGCCGCGGCAAAGAGCGGCGTACTCGCGCTCATGCGCGCCGTCGCTGACGAGGAGCGCGAGACCGGAGTCCGCGCGAATGCCATCGCCCCGACCACAATCCGCACCGCCGCAAACGTCGCCGCAATGGGGGACAGCGCACGCTACGTGGAGCGGGAAGCGGTCGCGGAGACAGTTCTCTTTCTCTGCTCGGATCGTGCGGGGGCAATCACCGGCCAAGCCGTCCGTCTGGCCTAACGCGCCAGTCCCGGGTACCTGTCCGGTGCGGTCCTTGCCCCGCGTCCTTCGCGTGCCCCACTATTCCGCCATGAGCCTCGCGGCGCAGCGTCGTCCGGCGACGCGCATGATTCTGCTCGATCGTGCGCTGGAGGCACTCCCTCTGTTTCGCTTGAGCGACTCGGCGGCAGACGAGGGAGTGGTCACCTTCGCGACAGCGCACGGGCGGTGGCGCGTTCTCCCGAGCCCCGGGGACCGCCTTCCGGGCACCTTCGACCAGGACGTATACGTTGAGCTCTGGCACCGGTACACCGAGGACGGAGCGCCGGAGGACGGAGTGGTCCGCTTCACCCTCCACGCGTTTCTCCGGTCGATGGGGCGGCGGGTGGATGGCCGCACCTACGAGCAGCTGCGCGCCGCGCTCACCCGCCTCCAGCATACCACCCTCGAGAGTGTGGGCGCATACTATGACGCCGCAGGCAGGAGTTACGTGGCGGGTCAGTTTGCCGTTTTGAGCGCCGTCGGAATCGACCGAAGGCGCATCGCCGATCGCGAGCAGCTCTCGCTCTTTCCCACGCTAAGCTCGGCCGAGCCCGGCGTCGCGCAGGTCACGCTCGCGCCCTTTTTGCGCGGCAACGTTGGCGCCGGCCATACCGTCACGCTCTCGGCGCCACGGTACCTAGCGCTCTCCTCGCCCGTCGCCCGCCGCCTGTACCGTCTGCTCGAGGTGGCTCGCGAGGAAGGGAGCGTCACGTGGCGAGTCGCGCTCGAGCAGCTCGCAACGCAGCTCCCGCTGACGCAGCGCTATCCGTCGCATCTCCAGCGCGTTTTGCAGCCGGCGCACGAAATGCTCGTCTCCGCCGGCTTGATCCGCGACGCCCAGATCCGGCAACAGCAGCGCGAGTGGTATGTTGATTATGTGTTATCGACGCGGCGCATATGAAGCGGATGCCCGATGCCGAATGGCATGGAGATTCGTATCATCACGCCGGCAACATTCCGTGAGTGCGATGGCCACGCCGCCCCTCCAGGCGCCCTGTGCCCCTTTTTTGCATGGCACGGCCTAGCCACATCACCTCATAACCGAGGATCCTCATGGCCACCAAGCTCCAGAAGCCGATTCGGCGCGAGATCGAGATCGACGGTCAGGCCTACACTGTCGCCGTCGCACCGGAAGGGGTGAAGCTGACCCAGAAGGGGTTTAGGAAGGGGAGCGAAATCTCGTGGCGGGAGCTTCTGGCGCATGGCGAGGGGGGAGGGGGCGGCGGGATGGCCAGCGCGAGAGCATCGGAGGGCGCCGGGGGAGGTGGGGGGGGGGGGGGGAGGGGAGGGGG
>JALZIF010000167.1 GCA_030860435.1 Gemmatimonadota bacterium
ATCTCTGCGCGTTCGGCGTTCTCGGACTGACCGCCGCGTGCGCCGCACGCCAGTCCGCAGATGGCCCGGAGCGCGCCCCCGCACCTCGCCGCGTCGCGCACGAGCTGATCACCGCCGCCGAGATCGCGACCGCACCGCAGGCACCTAACGCGTACGAGGTGGTGCAGACCCTCCGGCCGATGTACCTCCACTCGCGGGGCCCTGTCTCGATCCGCAACTCGGCGCCGGCCTACCCGGTCGTCTATCTGGACAACATGCGGTTGGGCGAACTGGAATCGCTCCGTACGATCCCCAGCGCGAGCATCACCCAGATCCGATACCTCAGTGCCTCCGACGCGACGACTCGGTGGGGGATCGGACACCCGGCCGGCGTGATCCTCGTCTTGACGCGATAGGCCTACCTGTCCGTCAACACCGCCGACGTCAGCGCGGTCCCGACCTGCGGGTCGAGCGCGACGACGGTGCGAATGTACGGCGCCACTCCCGCGGGCGCCGTTACCGTCGCGGTGAGCACAACGGTCTTCGTGCCCGCGGGCGTAAAGCGCACCTGATACGCACGCCGCCCGAGCGTGAGGTACGCCGACGCCGACCGCGGCGACACGTCGGCCACCGTGGGCGCGATCGTCGCCAGGCTCGCGCCGGGCACGGTCACGTACACGTCCACGTTCCCTGCGCTCGGCGCGAGGTGCACGATGCGGAGCTTGAGACTGTCACCGGCGGGGAGCACGGTGTTGTCGAGTGTGACGAACGTCCCGTCGAGCACGCCGTACACCGTCTGGCTGGTGTCCGCGGTGACGGTGACCGCCTCGTCGAGGACCGTAACAGCCGGACTCGCGGTACGCTGAACGAGGAACTGGCGGCTACCCTCGTACGCCGTGTAGTACGTGGCCGCACCGGTCGGCGTGACAGCGCCGTACGCCAGGCTTACGCCGAGCGGCACGCCGTCGACTAGGACGTCGACACGGTCCGCGTTCGCCGAGTCGTCGATCGCGTTCACGAAGCGGATGCGGCCGAAGTCGTCGGTGAAATCCACGCCCGACGGAATGTCGGTCTCCTCTCCGCACGCGCCGAGCATGGCCGCCGCGAGCAAGACGCTGGTGAGTCGCAAGGACATTCCGTTTCCTCGAGATATCGGTGAACGGAGCGCGGGCGGAAGTTCCAGCGCGCGCGCGCCGCGATCGTTTGCCATCGTCCGCCCGCTCATCACAGACACGGTGCGGGGAATGTCGGCGGTTCGGTCCCCTCGGGGTCGGGGGGCACGTTCGCCGGGTTCGTGTTTCGCTCATCGATGGTGTACGGGAGCCAGCACCGCGTGGCGATGCCGCCGCCGATCCCGACGGAATCGCGGCGCCGTGCGTCCTCCCAACGAAGTCCGGTCGCGAACAGCTCGTACCGGCGGTTGCGGTAGATCTCCTCGAGCAGGGCGTCGGCGGTCAGCGGCCCGGTGTACGGCGCCAGGCAGGGACCGGGATCGGTCGTCACCAATCCAGTCCCCGGACAATCGGTGCGCACCGAATCGACGACGGCCTTGGCCTCGGCGAGCCGGCCCAGATTCACGAGCGCCTCGGCCTTCAAGAGAAGCACCTCGTCCGGGTAGTAGGTCGGGATCGCGGCCGACGCCGATGAGTAGCGCGCGTAGTTGTCGAGCGGGATGTTCGGGTCGCGCGCGGCGGGCGTGGCAGCGGTGACGTGGAACGCCACACGTAGCGCCTCGGCCGGGTCCGACAGCCGAAACGTGTCGCGCGGCAGCACCCCGGACGAGCCGGTCGCGACGTTGAAGACGGGGTTCCGGTTCTGGTCGGAGAATGGGATCACCGAGAAGACGGTTCGATTGACCGAGTCCGCAGCGGCGACCACCGATTGCCAGTCGGCCGCCGATGTGGCTGCCATTCGGCGATAGCGGGCCTTGTACGCCTGGATCGTGTTCGGGATGTCGAAACCCGGCACGAGCACGGTCGCCGTGAACTGAGCGCTCGGCGGCGCGGCAGTGTAGGCGACCTGGGCGGAGTCGAGCAGCTCGAGGACGAGCGCCAGCGCCGTCGCCCGGTCCACAAAGGACGGCGTCGGATTGTTGTATGTATCGATCGGAACCTGCTCGAACGCCTGGAGCAGTTCGCCGAGCGCCGCCGCCTTGAGAAGGTACGCCATCCCCACCAGCCCGCTCCGCATGCCGTCAGGCATCTCGATGTCGGCGTGACTGAAGATGATGTCGTTAGCCGTCTTGATCGTTTGGAAGTTCGAGTTCCAGATAGCCGCCGCGAAGCCAGTGTTCGGCGGGACCGTTCCTAGGGCGGCGTCGCTGATAGTCGAGAAGGCGGCGCCAACCGCTCCTAGCTCGTCGGTGACAAGGCCGGCGCCATAGATAAGCGCTCCGGTGGAGGAGCCGAAGCGGGCCTGAAGGCCGACACCGACCGCGGTGAGCCCCTCGACCGTCTCCACCACCGTCTCTTGGGTAGGCGCGTTCGGGTTCGTTGTGTCGAGGTCGCAGGCCGCGAGCCCTAACGGGCCCGCGAGCAGCGCCGTCGCGACGTACTTTCGCATGCCGTCTCCGCTCAGTAGGTGAACCGGGCGCCGATGGACCAGGTACGGGGGATCGGAATCTGCGCGAAGTCGAACCCGCGATCCGCCGCCGTCGTCGTAGTGCCGCTGGCGTTCTGGCCGAAGAGGTTCACCTCCGGGTCCCAGCCCGAGTAGTTCGTCCATGTGTAGAGGTTGCGGCCACTGAGCGTCACCTCGACGCCCCCCGAGAAATACTGTGTCACCCATGGCTGGTTGAGCATGTACGAAGCCGAGAGCTCGCGCAGCTTCAGAAAGGTGCCGTCCTCGACGTACTCGCTGAAGATTCCAAGTCGCCGGGCCAGGTAGCCGGGCGCGATCTTGCGCGGGTCGCCGTAGGGAAGTAGCTCGCGCTCGGCCTCGGGACTGTTGAGACCCGCGCCAAGATCCCGAATGCGCCGCGAGAGGTTCATCACGTCGTTGCCGAAGCTGCCGTCGAGCAGGACGCGAAAGCGAAGGTTGCGCCCCACGGCCAGCTCGTTCAGCCACGAGCCGAGCCAGTCGGGGTTCGGGTCACCGAGAATCCTCGCCGTGGAATCATTACAGGCTCCGCCCGAGAGCGCGCGGCGCGCATCGATGCTCGTCGGCAGGCTCGTGCTCGGCCGGAGGCGCCCAAGCGAGTCGAGGAGGAACTCTCCCGTTTCGCAGTTTCGCGCGGCGTACGTGCCGTAGAACACGCCGATGGGATCCCCTTCCTTGATCCGATTCGGGTAGCCTGTCGCCGACTGGAAGTCCGGGATGTCGAGTCGCTCGACGCGGTTGCGGTTGCGCGCGTAGGTGAGCGTCATGTTCCATTGCCACTCCGGGCGATCGACGTTGATCGTACGAAGCAGCAGCTCCAACCCCTTGTTGCTCATCGCGCCGATGGCCGCGAACTGCCGGCTGTAGCCGGTGCTTGGCGCGACAAGACGAAAGAAGAGCAGGTCGTCCACGAGCTTGTCGTAGTACGTCACCTCCACGGAAGCGCGCTCGCGCAGGAGGCCGAGATCGGCGCCGACCTCCCACTCGCGCTGCCGTTCCGGCTTGAGCTCCGGGTTGCCGAGGGTGGTGCTGTTCACCACCCCGGGCTTCCCGGCGAACGAGATCGGCACGTAGTCGTCAAAGCGGGAGTACGCGTTGAGCACCGCCGGCTGGTTTCCGGCGTAGCCGAGCGCGGTTCGGAAGCGTAGTGAGCTGACGGCGTTCTCCGGGACGACGTTACGGAACCACTCGTCCTCCGACGCTACGTAGGAGAGTGACGCCTTGGGAAACGCCTGCCACCGCTCGTCGGGGCCGAAGGTGGACGACGCGTCCCACCGCACCGCGCCGGTGAGGTAGAGGCGGTCGCGCCAGGCGAGTTGTTCCTGCACGTAGACGCCGAACGTCTTCAGATCGACGATACTCTGCCCCGCCGCCGGAATCGCGCCGCCGCTCACGACCTCGACCACCGGAACAAGGTCGCGTCGCTGCGCGATGGTGGTGCGGATGTTCTGCTCGGTGTAGTTGACGCCGGCGCTCGTCGTGAACTGGAAATCGCGCCATGGCGTCAGGAGATTGGCGACGGCATCCTGATTGACGATCCGCGAGTTGCGGACGTCGTTCCCCGCGAGCCCCGTCGCATCGGCCCCGCCGGGAAAGGCACCCCGCGGGAAGAACTGGCTCTGCTCGAGCGAGTACCCGTCATAACCGAAGGTGTAGTTCACCGTCAGGGGCGACAGCGGATTCCAGCGGGCTTGCATGCTTCCAATGAAGCGGTTCACGTCCTGTGGGTTGCGGAATCGCTCGAGTTGGAGAAGCGGATTGACGGGGATGATCGGGCCGAAGGGGAAGACACCCGCCATGGGACGCGGGTCGTACGTGGTGGGGTTGAAGAGGAACGCCGTCAGCACGCCGTTCCCCTCCCCGTTCACCTGAAATTCGCTGTGCGTGTTCACGAAGTTCGCGCCGATGTCGAGGTTGAGGCGCGGCGTGATCTCCTGCGACAGGTTGATACGTCCCCCCTTCCGCGTGGACGACGTGCTCTCGAGGATCCCTTCCTCGTCGCTCCAGGTCCCGTTGAGGTAGTACCTCGTCTGCTCGTTGCCCCCCTCGACACTGAGATTGCCCTCGAGGAGTGTACCGGTGCGGAAGATCTGGTCCTGAAGGTCGAATCGCTGAACCGGCTGCCCGGTGATATCGAACGGCAGGTCGTTGATCTCGAGCGATTTCGGCAGCTCGCTCGTCGCCGCGCGCGTCTGGAACGTGATACGCGACTTTCCGACCGCGCCGCGCTTCGTAAAGATCTGGACGACGCCGTTGTTCGCGCGCGACCCGTAAAGTGCGGCCGCGGCGGCACCCCGGATCACCTCGATCCGCTCGATGTCGGCCGGATTGATGTCGGCCAGCCGGTTCTGGACGTTGCTGCGCGATCCGAGATCCCGCAGCGTCGCCGAGCTGTTGTCGACGATCACGCCATCAATGATGTAGAGCGGGTCAGAGCCGGCGATGATCGAGCTCGTGCCGCGCAGGCGCATCGTGATTCCGCCGCCACCCGGGTTCCCCGAGTTCTGAACGATCTGGGCGCCGGCGATCTTGCCCTGCAGCGCCTGATCCACCGTCACCGCCGATGCTCGCGTGATCGCCGTGCTGTCGACGCTCCCGATACTGGTCCCCACGGCGCGCCGCTGCGTTGGTGCGCCGGTGCCAGTCACGACCACCTCGCTGAGCGTGGTCGCCGCGGCGCTCAGGGCGAAGTCAACGGTCGCGCTCGCGCCGGCGGCGACCTGCACGCCACGCCGCCCCTCTGAATAACCGATCCTGCGGGCGACAACGTTCCGGCTACCGGCGGGGACCGCGTTGACGACGTATGCGCCGGTCGCGTCGGTCAGGGCACCGAGAGCGGTATCGTCGACCCTTACCTGGACGCTGGCGATCGGCTGCCCGGTACCGGCGTCGGTCACGCGGCCGCGAACCGTTCCAATCTCCTGCGCGACGAGCACGGCGGGCGCGACCGAGAGTGTGACTAGGACGAGCCGGCGCACGAAGCTCACGAACATGCTGCCTCCTGGAGATAGTCCTTCACTGGCCCGGATGGTGGGAGTAGACGCGCAGTGTGTCAAGGCGGCTGCGCCCCGCAACCCGCAGCCCGCAACCCGCAATCCGCAACCCTGTTCACACCTCCGCAAGCTCCTTCTGATCCTTCGCCGATTCGGAGATGACTTTCTGGGCGGCGTCGGGGGGCATCTCATCGTAGCCCTTGAAGCGGCGGGTGTAGCGGGCGCGTCCCTGCGTCATCGAGTTGAGGTCCGTGGCGTATAGGTGCAGCTCGGCCTGCGGGACGATCGCCCGCACGCAGGTGCCGGGAACGTCGCCGCCCGGCTCGGTTCCGAGGATGTGGCCGCGGCGCGAGGAGAGGTCCCCCATCACGTCACCCAGGTACTCGTCAGGCGTCAGGACGCTTACTTCGTCGAGCGGCTCCAGCAGTATCGGCCGGCACTTCGGCGCGACCGCCTTGAAGGCCTGAATCCCCGCCATCTTGAACGACATCTCATTCGAGTCTACCGCGTGGTACGACCCCTCGAACAGCTCCACCTTGAAGTCAACCAGCGGGTAGCCTGCGATGATACCGCGCACCGCGGCCTCCTGTATGCCACGGTCAACGGCCGGGATGTACTGACGCGGGATCACGCCGCCGACGATCTTGTCCTCGAAGACGTAGCCGCTGCCGCGGGGTCCCGGCATGAACCGCACCCAGCAATCGCCGAACTGCCCGCGCCCTCCTGTCTGCTTCTTGTGCCGCCCCTGCCCCTCGGCGCGCGCCTTGAACGTCTCGCGGTAGGCGATCTTCGGCTTCGTCATCTCGACCTTCACACCGTACTTCCGGCGGAGCTTCTCCAGCGTGACGTCGAGATGCCGCTCCCCGACGCCCGAGATGATCGTCTCGTGCGTTTCTCCGTTGTAGCGGACCTCGAACGTCGGGTCCTCGTCGTGCAGCCGCTGCAAGCCGGCCTGTAGCTTCTCCTCTTCGCCGCGGGTCGCCGCGCGCACCGCGAAGTTGACGAGCGGCTCCGGAAAGTGGATCTGCGGGAGCCGTACCGGATGCTCGCGCGTGGAGAGCGTGTCGTTGGTGTGCGTGTTCTTGAGCTTGGCCACGCACCCGATATCTCCGGCGCGGAGCCTACCGACCTCGATGCGCTCTTTCCCCTGCGAGCAGGAGACGTGGGCCAGCTTCTCGGCGTGCCCTCGCGTCGCGTTGAACACCTCCTGCCCGTTCACCACCATCCCCGACATGATACGGAAGCAGGAGACGTCGCCGACGTGCGGCTCCGAGATCGTCTTGAAGACGATCGCCGCGAAGGGGTGATCGTCCTTCGCGTGAATCTCGACGGTCTGATCCCCCTTCGCGCCCTTGAAAGCGTGCAGCTCTTCCATCTCGTACGCCGAGGGCATGAGCTGAACGAGCTCCGTGAGCAGGGCGGGAACGCCGTATGTGAGCTCGGCGGAGACGCAGAAGAGCGGGAATAGGTCCTCGCGCTTCATCGCCTCCTTCATCCCGTGGATCGCCTCGTCGCGCCCGATCTCGGCGCCCTCGAGGTATCGCTCGAGCAGCGTGTCGTCGGTGGCGGAGATCGCCTCGATCAACTCTTGGTAATAGCGGTCGAAGCGCGCCCGGTCCTCGGCGGGAATGTCGACCTCGTCGAACTCCCCGGTCTTCGTCCCTTTCCTATAGATATAGGCTTTCTTCGCGAACAGATTGATGATCCCGCGGAACGCCGACCCTTCCCCGATCGGGATCTCAACCGGGATCACCTTCTGCGTGAGCCGCTGCTTGATGTGCTCGTAGGCGCGGTCGAACGACGCATGCTCCTTGTCCATCAACGTGATGACGAAGAGCACCGGGTCCTTCCTTTCCACCGCCTCGCGGAACATGCGCTCGGTGCCGACCTCGACTCCACCGGTAGCGCTGATGACGACGAGCGCGCCGTCGGCGGCGGCAAGGCCGGCGATTGCATCTCCCTGGAAATCGGCGTACCCCGGAGTGTCGACCAGATTGATTTTCGCGTCTATCCACTCGGCGTAGGCGAGGCCGACGTTGATCGAGTAGCCGCGGCCGACTTCCTCGGGCGAGTGGTCAGTGAGGGCGGTGCCGTCCTTGACCGATCCGTGGCGCTTACTGGCTCCCGACACGAACGCGAGCGCATCGACCAGGCTGGTCTTGCCGCTTGCGCCGTGTCCGACGACCGCCACGTTCCGGATCTCCGAGCTATTGTACTCCCTCATGGGCGCTTCCCCCGCACGGTGTGGACGCCCCCGACCGCGTGGCGGAGCGGGGGCGAGGCGATTCTTCGGCTATGGTACCGCGCGGGGGACGGGTGTCAAGAAGGTTGAGGGTTGCGGGTTGCGAACCGGGTTGAGGGTTGCAGGTTGCGGGTAGTTCGTCTCGCCACCCGCAACCCTCAACCCGCAACCCTCAACCCTGTACAAAGGGCCACCGGATCACCGATGGCCCTTGCTTACGCCCGTATCTGACGAAGAAGTCGCGTTTTAGTCGCCCTCGTATTCGTAGGTGAATCCTTCGGCTTGCCGGACGGCGTCGAGTAGCTCGTCGATGCCACCGGCCGTCGCTACGGGCGTCAGCTCGGAGTTGAAGGTGATCGTGATCGCCCGCCACGTACCCTCCGGCCAGTCGGGCATCGCGAGCCCGGCGACCAGACGCTGGAGCAGCGGGCCGCATTCGTCGCGGAGCCGGTGCGCGACGGCGGTGAGCGTGTCGAATGGGATGTCGAGGTCGCGCGTCATCAGCTCGCCGGTAGCCGTGTCGCGCCAGGCGGTGTCGCCGACGGCGCCGCGCCCCTGCCATACGCCCAGATGTTGGAACGAGCCGGCACCACCGCCAGTCGCGCGCTGGCTCTCCACTACGGCGGCGAGGGCGAGCGCTAGCGAGTCCGGACTCGGGGTGCCGTACAGCGTCACCACGTCGCGGGCGCGGCGTTCGCTGAGGAGCGCCGCCGGCACCGAGTCCACGCGCGCCAGCATCGGCGTGGGCTCCGGGCTTTCCTCGAGTAGAACGAGGACGTCCATGGCCCCTCCTTTTGAGGGTTGAACGGGATGAGTGCGGGAGCGCACTCCTACACGAGCGAGCCCTGTCCGCGAACACGAAGGTAGGCAAGAGCAGGGCCGTCGTGTGTGCGTGGTGCTCACACGCTCCAACCCACTGCACGAGCGAAAGTTCCGACGATGGCCCGCGCGTGACCGACCCGTGACCGCGTTGCGGCAGTGCCGCATTCAGCGTCGCGCTCTCGCCTTATGCAACGCGGCCGGGCCGCTGGTCCGCCGGCCGCCCGATCGCCGCGCCTAGCGTCAGTCCGGCGGCGAGGACGGCGTAGACGGCGATCAGCTCCGAGATCGTGAGGACCGTCTCGAAGCCGGGGGTGAGGCGCGCCGGAACCAAGTGGAAGTCCACGAAGTAGGCGGCCGCCGCTACCACCACCGCCGCGCCAAAGAGAGGAACACCGCGCAGGCGGCCAGCGACGAGCGCGAAGAGTATCCCCCATATGAGGAGTGCCGCGACGTGGACGGCGACCGCTGTCAACGTGACCGCGGGGTCGAAGGCATCAGTGATCTCGGCTCGGTAACCCAGGACCGCGTGGGCAACGGTGTTGAGCACGCGCGAGGGAGCGCCACGCCCGTGCCCGAAGCCGACGAGTACCCCCATCGTCGCCGCCGCGGCCACCAAGCCCGCGATCATTCCCTGTCCCACTCGCTCTCGCAGCACGCGCGAAAGGAAACGGCGCGGATCGCTCGACTCAAGGGGAAGAGCGTGGGTGCGGCGCGACGACTGGCAACAGTCTGTCTTGAAGCGGTGTGGGCAGGAGTTAGTTTGTGGAGATGAGCAACGGTCGTCGCGGCAGGACAGTGCTGGTGGTCGAGGACGACGACGACTTGCTGTCGGTCCTCGAGCGCATCCTCGCGGCGGAAGGGTATCGCGTACGGACGGCGTTGGACGGAGAGGCGGGATTGACGATAGCGCTCGACGCTGACCCCGACCTCGTCATCGCCGACATCGGCCTCCCGGGCCGCGACGGCATGGCGATGACGCGCGAGCTGCGCCGGCGCGGATTCCGCGCGCCCGTCCTGATGCTCACGGCACGGAGCGCGGTATCGGACAGGGTGAGCGGGCTCGACGCGGGCGCCGACGACTACCTTCCCAAGCCGTTCGAGATGACCGAGCTCGTCGCACGTGTGAAAGCTCTGCTACGGCGCGCAACCCTCACCGCGCGGAGCGCGATGCTGCAGGTCCGCGACGTGACACTCGATCCGATGACCCGCCGCGTCGAGCGCGCCAAAGAGCCGGTGGAGCTTACGCAGACGGAATACGCGTTGCTCGAATATTTGATGCGGAACGCCGACCGGCCGGTCGCGCGCGAGCAACTCGCCCAGCACGTGTGGCACCGCCCGATGGACTCGGGCACGAACTTGGTTGACGTTTACGTCAACTACCTCCGCCACAAGCTCGGCGATGACAAGGACCGACCGCTCATCCGAACGCTGCGCGGCGTCGGATACGTCATGCAGACCAGGGCGGGGGCGGGGGCAAAGACCGGCCAGGGGTAGCGCTGCTCAGTCGGGCGCCCGTGTCGTATCCGTCTCTCGTCCGCGACGGCCCCCCTCCCCCCCATTCTGAGCCAGCCAGTCCGCAGCTCGCCTCCACGCCGCAGGGTCGACGTCGGATCCGTGGATGTATATCCCGTAATGAAGGTGCGGTCCCGTCGCCAACCCGGTAGCGCCGACGCGCGCCACCGTTGCGCCGGCGCGCGCGACATCACCGCGCCGGACGAGCACCGTGTCCAGATGGAAAAAGGCGGAATGCACCCCCTGGCCATGGTCGAGAACGAGCGTGCGTCCCGTGAGCGTGTAAGCACCCACATCGACTACGGCCCCCGCAGCCGGGGCGCGGACCGCCGTCCCCGACCGTGCCGCGATGTCCACCCCCGCGTGACGCCACGCTGGCACATCCCCAGCAGCCGCGGTAGTCGTGTCTCCGCCGAAGGCGCCGCGCGCGCGGAGCGCTGGTTCCAGTCTTATCGCGCGTGATGCGTCGGACGCGCGATGATAAAACCGCTCCACACCGTACCCCCCGCTCTCTGTACCCCCCCCTTGGACAGGATCGCGCCACGCGCCGCCCCAGCGCTGCTCGCCTGCCGCAGCCGTCAGGACCTGGCGTAGGGCGCGCGCGTCGCGAGCGATGTCAGTCCCGCGCCGTATCAGCGCGTAGTGGGCGCTATCGAGAAAGACCAGCTCGCGACCGAAGTCGTGATCGGCGACAGTTACCTGCCGCGAGATGCGGGCGGTCGGCGCGTCGATCGTGAGCGTGAACGTCCCCCCCGGGGCGTCCGCCGGGAGCGGGATTATCGCGCGGATCCCCCCGCCCGTAGAGCTGCGGTGGCAGGGGATCGGCGCCCCTTTCCACGAGCAGCGCGGCGACTCGGCGAGTAGCGCGTCCGCAACCGCCACGATCACGCCGCCACGAACGGCCCGGTCGGGCCAGATGGCCACCCTGCCGGTGTCCGCCCCCATTCGCACGCTGTCGGCGGGTGTGGCCGGGACCGCTCCGCTGATAGTGTCCGTCGCGCCCCGCGCGGCCGCGATCGCCGCGCTGTCCGGGACGGCCGTCGTCGTGTCCTGGCGAGCCTCACGCTTTGGGAGGACCTCGCAAGCGGCGAGTGCGGCGAGCAAGAGTAGGAGCAGTCGATTCATGGGCGTCCCTCCGCCCCAGCCGTGGGGCAAAATGGAGGCCCGGAGCGCGGGTGGCTACGCCCGGCTACCCGACGGCGGTGCCTATGGGTCGCCCTCTGCTCGGATTTCGCTCAGCCGCATGGCAACCCATGGCGCCAGAAGGGCGCGTCGTTCTTCCCACATCGGCCACGCAGCCTCGTTCGACCTCTTCTCGAGGTACGCATGGACCCGCCGGCGGAGATCTTCATTCAGTAGCGAGAGAATGATCAGGGTGTCGTCCGAGAGGTAAATTCCGAATATCGGCATGGACTCGGGCGGAAGCTGGCCGCGGTGCGCGGGGTTGGCGCGCCACTCGCGGTAAGGCGCGAGTCGCCTGGTAGCTTCGGCCAGCTCGGCCACGGCCTCCCGGGCCTCCTTGGCGGAGTCTGTAACCCTGTACGCCTGAAACAGCTCCTCGTCCGTGAATGGGACCATGAGCACCGGCTCGCGCGGGGAATCTTGTCCCATCGTTGCACTGGGCAGGAGGGAGGCAGCGAGGAGTGCGATCCTACCGGTACCCCGCCGCCTGCATCTGA
>JALZIF010000202.1 GCA_030860435.1 Gemmatimonadota bacterium
CCTCGAGGTGCTCCAGCGGGCCATCGATGTTCTGGAGCGCGTCGCGCGCGAGGCGCATTGAGGGGGGCTAGTCGCGATCGGCTGTTGGCCATTGGCACGGGACCGACCGCCTGTGCATCCTACGGTACGGGCGCGACGGCGTCGCGAGTGAAACGATTCCTCACGGAGGCTGACGTGCGTGCCAATCTTTCCAGCGCATTACCCTTGGCTGCGCTTGCTCTCGGGTGCCTCGCCGCGGCGTGCGCGTCGGGGTCCGACGAGCCGCCAGCGCCGCCGGGCGGTGCGGGGGCGATGATCCCGAACGAGGCGCCGTCCATCACGGGGCAGGTCACTGGGGTCACACTCCCGACCGTCCGCGTGGAGGAGCGCCCCGCCGACGCGGCGGGGTCGGCAAAGGCGAGCGTGCGACTGGTGGACGGGACGCGCCTCCTTCGACGGGGCGGGTCCGCCGCCGCGTCGGGCGACCTTCGGGTCGGGCAACGGGTGAGCGTCTGGTTCACCGGGCCGGTGATGGAATCGTACCCTGTCCAGGCCACAGCGTCGGTGATCGTGATCGAGCCGGACGGCCGCTGAGCGATCGAGGGCGCGTGAAGCCGGTCCCCCAGGTTCCGCCGCGGCTTCCAGAGAAGCCTGACGCGGAGCCGACGGTCTATACGCTGCTCGCGGGCCAGGCGCGACGCGCGTCCACGGTGACGCTCGCCGTCGCGATAGCACTCGGGGCTGTGGATGCGGCAACAGTCGCTGTGGCACATCCGAGCGCAGCGTGGCTCGGGCTGCCGGCGATCGCCGTACTCTCGTTCGGCGCGTGGGGCCTGGCGGACCGCGCCCTCTACAACAACCAGTGGGCACCGAGCTGGCTCGGGCGCCGGACGTTGCTCCTCCGATCGGTGCGCGCCGCCGCCCCGGTGATCGGTACGCTGGCCGCGGTCGGAACCGTGCTCGGCCTTTTCAGCGCGATGTTCGGCGGCTGGATCAGTTGACCGCGGCGTCCCCGCCGGCTGTGCGCCGTCGCATCACCTCGAACTAGGGAATGCGGTATGACGGGCGCGGAGGTCCTCTGTTTTGGCGAGGTGCTTTGGGATGCGCTCCCGACGGGCCTGTTCCTTGGTGGGGCGCCCTTCAACGTGGCCTGCCACCTGCGCGCCGCTGGCGTGCCGGTGACGATGGTCAGCCGCGTCGGCGCCGACCACCTAGGGGAGGAGGTTTTGCGGCGGGTGGCGCGGTACGGCGTGGGCACCGACCTCGTGCAAGTGGACCCGGCGTTGCCGACCGGGCTCGTCCGCGTGACCGTCGACGATGCCGGTAATGCCGAGTTCGAGATTGTCGAGCCGGCCGCCTGGGACGCCATCGCCGCGAGCGACGCGCTTCTCCGACGCGCGGCCGGGGCACGAGCCATCGTCTACGGCAGCCTGGCCCAGCGTAACGCGGTCTCGCGAGGCACGATCGAGCGGCTGTGGGAGACGGAGGCGCTGAAGGTGTTCGACGTGAACCTGCGTCCCCCACACGACGACCGGGAGATCGTCCGCCGGTCGCTCCGCCGCGCCGACGTCGTGAAGGTGAACGACGAAGAGATGCGCCGCCTCGCCGCCTGGTTCGACCTGGGCGGGGGCCAGCGGGACACAGCCGCGGCCCTTACGGAGGCGTTCGCCTGCCACACCGTGTGCATCACCCGGGGGCGCGACGGGGCAGCGCTGTGGCGCGACGGGCGGTGGACGGAGCATCCTGGCTTCGAGGTCGAGGTGCGAGACACGGTCGGCGCCGGGGACGCCTTCCTGGCCGTCCTCCTGGCCGGTCTGCTCACGGGGATTGACGATCGCGCGCTGCTGCATCATGCGAACCTGATCGGCGCGTACGTCGTGACCCAGGTTGCCGCCGTGCCGGCGGATCAGCCCTCTGCGATCACGCATATCCTCGCCGCCGAGGGGCACGCGTCATCGCCCGACGCCGGCGCCCGCGCGCAGCCGCGCGCGCGCGACGGCGCGTAGCGCGGTGACGAATCGCTCGCGCACCGGTGACTTCTCACCGCGTTTCCAGACCGCCGACATCCCCATGTCGACCCCCAGATTGCGGACCGGCCGGTAGATCACCTCGGGCCGCTGGAAGCTCATGAGCGACTGCGGGACGAACGTCACACCCACTCCGGCGCCTACAAGGCCGGCGAGCGTGTGCCACCCGGCCGCCTCCTGGACGACGCGCGGGCTGAACCCCGCAGACCGGCAACGGGCGATGATGTCGTCGTACGGCCCCGGAGCGACGTGGCGGGAGAAAAGAACGAACGCCTCAGCGGCGAGGTCGCCGATCGCGACACGCTTTCGCCCCGCGAGCCGGTGCGTATGCGGGATGGCCGCGACTAACGGGTCGGTGTACACCGGCTCCACCTGCAGCCACCGGTCCGCGTCGGGCGGTGGGCTGTGCAGTACCCCCAGGTCTATCCTCCCCTCCCGGAACCCCTCCGCCTGTTGGAGCGAGTCCATCTCGAAGAGCGAGAGCCCGATGTTCGGCAGGTGCATGCGGAAGAAGCCCAACACGTCCGGGAGCACTCCGGAGTAGATCGCCGCCTCGACGAAGCCCACGCGGAGCCGTCCGATCTCTCCTCGGGCGGCTCGCTGGGCCGTCCGTTGGGCGCGCTCCGCCTGGGCGAGGGTGAGGCGTGCTTCCGGGAGAAAGGCGCGGCCGGCGGGGGTGAGTTCCACGCCGCGCGGGACGCGCTCGAAGAGCGGCGTGCCAACCTCGCGCTCGAGGTCGCGAATCTGGCGACTCAGTGGCGGCTGAGCGATGTGGAGGCGTTCAGCCGCTCGCCCGAAGTGGAGTTCCTCCGCGACGGCGACGAAATAGCGGAGATGTCGGAGCTCCATGGCGCAAGACCTCTCAGGTATCAGGTCGCATCAAAGATGTATTGGACGCCGGCGGCCGCCACCACCTGATTCAGTAGACGAGGCGATCCTGAACTGGTGAGGTAGCAGCAATGGTCCTAGAGGTCATAGCATTCAGTTCCGCCATGCGTGAGTGGGCGGGGCGGCATCCGCGCCGGACGGCTGGCCGGCGCATACGCGACCGCCGCGGCCGCGCTGTCGAGATCGGCGAGTGGCGTCCCGAGGACTGGGACGGCCTACTCGCCATGTACCGCGGCCTCGCCCCGTCGCAGCGCGCGCAAGGACTCCCGCCGTGGGGCGAGGAGCAGCGAGCCGTCTGGGTCGACGAGCTCTGGCGGCGCGGCCCGAACGTCGTCGCCCACGCGGGCGAGCGGATCGTCGGCCACGCGGCGCTGGTGCCCGACCGAACGGGGTCGTACGAGCTGGTCGTCTTCGTCCGCCAGGAGTACGAAGGCGCCGGCCTCGGCGGCGCCCTCGTCGACGCGCTCCTTGCGCTCGCCCGGCGCCGGGAGGTCGAGCTGGTTCGGATGAGGGTCGAGCGCCCGAACCACCGCGCGCTCGCGCTCCTCCGCCGGAGGGGCTTCCAGCAACTGTCGGCGAATGAATCAGGGGAGGAAATCTGGTTTCTTAGCGACCCTACGTACCAGCGTGAGCCCGCCGCCGGTTCCTCTTCGGACGGGCCGCTCGATATCCCGAATCGTACGCGCGTGTTTCACCCGCCAGGGGTCGTCCGCGTCGTCACGATCTCGGAGGCAATGCAGTGCAGTGCGTCCTCATCGGTAAGATGATCAAACACGTCATGCTGCTCGGTGCGGTCGCGTAGCGCCGCTGGCACGCCTCCCTTCCCCAGCACATCTTCCGTTGCGATCGTTGGGCGCACGATTCCGGTGCGCCCTCATTCATTCAGTGATGTGCGAGGAAAAATGCTCACGCGTCGAGAGTGGTTTCGGATGAGCGTCGGCGGCGCCGCCGCTGTCGCGCTCACCGGAGCCGCCTCGGGTTTCGCGACTGCACTTCGAGTAGCGCCCGAGCTCGTCGTCTACAAGAGCCCAACCTGCGGCTGCTGCCAGGCGTGGGTGAACCACGCCCGCGCGAGCGGCTTCCGGGTAACCACGCGCGACCTAGAGGACCTGACTGAAGTGAAGGCTACCTTCGGCGTGCCCGCCGCGCTCCAGAGCTGCCACACGACGACCGTGGCCGGCTACGTGATCGAGGGACACGTTCCCGCCGATCTAATTCGGGGAATGCTCGCCGAGCGCCCGAAGTTTGCCGGGATCGCGGTCCCCGGGATGCCGGTTGGCTCTCCAGGAATGGAGATGGGGGCGAGGAAGGATGGCTACGAGGTCATCGCCTTCGAGAAGAACGGAAAGACGCGCGTCTACGCCCGGCGCTGAGCTCAGACCGTGCCCCGTGAGGCGCGCGTTGTGCCACGCCCCTGGGCAGATCGGCCGATGCGATGCATATTGCCGCGCCCCCTCCCACCTCTCCCCTGTTCACCCCTAGAGAATCTCCGTGACGTCCAACGTTCCCGACCGCCCGACCAAGTACTGCCATAACTGCGGGCGCCCGATCGACGTGATGGCCGCAATCTGCCCCGCATGCGGCGTGTGGCAGGCCCCGCCTCCCGAGGTCATGAGCCCGACCGAGAAGCGGATCGTACCGGCTGCGCTCCTGTGCTTTTTCTTTGGCATCTTCGGCGTCCACCGCTTTTACGTCGGGAAGGTGGGCACGGGCGTCCTTCAGCTCTTTACTCTCGGCGGCATCGGTATCTGGGCGATGATAGACCTGATCATGATCCTCATCGGGTCGTTCCGCGACCGCGACGGGGTCCGCATTACGGAATGGACGTAGGAGGTCCCGCATGAGCGCGCGCACGCCATTGAGTGAGGAACGAACCGCCGACGATGCGGTGGGGGACACGAAGCTAGCCACGTTTGGCGCTGGGTGTTTCTGGGGCGTCGAGGCGGTATTTCGTCAGGTGCCGGGTGTGGTGGACGCGGCGACCGGCTATGCCGGCGGCAAGATCCCCAACCCTAGCTACGAGGACGTCTGCAGCGACCGCACCGGGCACGCCGAAGTCGTCGAGGTCCGGTACGATCCGGCGCGGGTTGCCTATGAGGCGCTACTCGATGTCTTCTGGGGCAATCATGACCCGACGACGCGCGACCGGCAGGGGCCTGACGTCGGCTCACAGTACCGGTCGGTGATCTTCTACCATGACGACGCGCAGCGCGCGGCGGCGGAGGCTTCCAGAGCTGCGCTGGAGCGGAGTGGTCGCTTCCGGCGGCCGATCGTCACCGAGGTCACGCCGGCGGCGCCGTTCTGGCGGGCGGAGGAATATCACCAGCGATACCTGGAGAAGCGCGGCCTCGCGCGCTGCCATCTGTGAGCGTACCGGCGTGATGGACGTTGTGCGCGTCAGGCTATACTTTCACGGCATGACTGCTACCGCCGCCGGCCAAGGTGCCCGCGACACGACGGAGCGGCGTGGATGACGCCGTGGGTATCGACGCTCCTCATCGCCAACGTGGCGATGTTTTTCGTCCAAACGACCGTCCCATCTCTGGAGTACTTGTTTCGACTCGTCCCGGCGTGGATCCCGCTGCGCCCGTGGACGCTCATTACCTACATGTTTCTCCACGGGAGCCTGACGCATCTGCTCTTCAACATGCTCGCGTTGTACTTCTTCGGCCCCCGGCTCGAGGAGCGGCTCGGCAGCCGCGCGTTTCTCGTTCTGTATTTCGTGAGTGGGATGACGGGCGGTCTGTTGTCTTGGGTGATGCCGGGGAATCCCCTGATTCCGATCGTCGGCGCGTCGGGGGCGATCTTCGGAGTACAGCTCGGCTTCGCGCTCTATTGGCCGCGAGAGCGCATCCTCATCTGGGGCGTGGTCCCGGTGGAGGCTCGGGTGCTCGTCCTGGTCATGACTGCGCTCTCTCTGTTCGGCGGCTTCGGCGGCCGCTCGGACGGGATCGCGCACTTCGCGCACCTGGGCGGGTTCCTAGGTGGGTGGCTCTACCTGAGGTGGCGCGAGTGGCGCTCACCCACGCGACAGTTCAAGGCGAAGGTGACGGCGCTTCAGAGAGGGAGTGCGGGGTCGGACGTGGCGGACCTGCAGCGTTGGGAGGCCATCCCGCGAGAGTCGCTGCACGCGATTAACCGCGAGGAGGTCGACCGGCTCCTGGCCAAGGCACGCGCGGACGGGCCGAAAAGCCTAACCGTGGACGAGCGCGCGGCACTGAACCGGTTCAGCGCCGGGTGAGGGCGGGCCCGGAGTCGTGCGGCGAGAGCCTGACGACCACGGCCGTGGCGTGGTTTAGGGTTAGGGGGGGCGCGGCGGAACCGGCGCGGGGCCCAGATCGTTGGCGTTTTTGGGCTCGTCTGGCGACTTTCTTGGGGGGATGCCTAGCGCGCGGGACCGAGAATTAGCATCTTCTAATCTGGAGATCGGCTGGTCGAAGCAGACGACGCTGCGACTGGCGTAGTCCACCCCGTCACAGGAGCGAGGCATGGGACGCAACGGTACGAGGCCGAGCGCGCGGAAGGCGACATCGCGCAAGACGACGAAGGCGACGGCGTCGAAAGCGGCCAAGAGCGGCCGCAAGCGCGCCGCGACGCGCACACCGGGAATCAGCCGCATTGACCAGGAATCCACGCGGACGCACGGGTTCGTGGTGCGTCTCGACTACCGCCGCACCGACTCCGGTTGGCGCCCGAAGCACACCGCGTTCTTTGGTGATGCGAGCCACGGCGGCCGCGGCGAGGCGCTTGGCGCGGCGGAGGCATGGGCCCGCAAGGTCCGCCGCACGGCGAAGGCCGGGTCGCAGCGCCGCGACTGATCTCGGCGCGTTAGGGTTCTCTGTGGGGAGGGAGCGGACGGCGCAAACCGCGTGAGGCGCGCGCCGTCCCGCTTTGTGTCGCGCGCGTGCTCAGCAGTGCCGGTCGAACGCTCCGACGAGGTCGGCGGCGATCGCGTTCGCGCTCCGTCCTTCGATTTGGTGCCTCTCCAACATGAAGACCAGGCGCCCCTCCTTGAGGAGCGCGATCTGCGGGGACGACGGCGGGTAGCCGGTAAAGAAGCTCCGCGCGCGTTCGGTCGCGTCGAGATCCTGTCCGGCGAACACCGTCGTCAACGCGTCCGGTGTCTTCTCGTGCTCGAGCGCCATCGCCACTGCGGGGCGCGCGTTGCGAGCGGCGCAGCCACAGATCGAGTTCACCACCACGAGCGTCGTGCCGGCCGCGTCCTTGAGCCGCGCGTCAACGTCGTCGGGGGTGCGCATCTCGTCGACGCCGAGACGGGTAAGCTCTTGCCGCATGGGGGCGACGAAGCGTTCATCGTAAGGCATGGAATTCTCCAATTGAGTTCGATTTAGTCCGCCTCGTCATCCGGATCCCCCTCCCGGACGAGGGCGAGGATCGCGGTCTGCGGCACCATGAGGTAGCGTTCCCCCTCAAAGGTGATCTCGACGGCGGCCTTTCGGAAAAAGAGCGCGTAATCGCCGACGCGCGCCTGCATCGGTAGAAAGCGCGTCTCGCGCGCCGGAATGCGCCACGGCTCCTCCCCTGGCTCGCCAATGTCGGGCATCGGGAGACCGGGACCGGTGGCGATGATCTGCGCCCCTTGTACGACCTGGCCATCGACGGCTGTCGGCGGCAGGTACAGCCCGACCTTGGTGCGGTCCTCTCCCTCCTCGACCTGCACCAACACACGGTCGCCGACGACGATCAGACGCTTGTCATTTTTCCGCAACGAGATTCTCCACCTGCTCGGATGCGCGACGTTCGGGAGGCGCTCGGAAAGATAGGCGACCCGCGGGCCTCATGGGGAGGTACGAGGCACCGCGGTAGTGGTTCATTCGCTCGGTGTCATCCCGACACTCGCACTTCTCGCAGCGTACGCTACCTGACGAGGTGAAGCTCGGCCTGCCGCTTCCATGCCCAGCGCGACACGCCATTGGCGCCGATGATCATGTCTTCCTCCTGCGCCATCCGGACACGCTGGCCGTCCCACTCGGGCACCGGCGTGGTGGCCTGGAGCTCGATCGAGAACCACATCCCGGCAATGACCTTGTGATCGCCGCGGCCTGGAACGCCTTGCTGGTGGTCCCAGAGTCCGATGAGCGGACCGGCGCCGTGACCGTGCATGCCGATCGGGTGCGTGTAGACAGTCCCGTCGATCTGCTCGCGCCGCATGCGGTCCAGCGACGCTAGGAGGATCTCGTTTCCGGTACGCCCGGGCCGAATCTCCTCCATGACGATGTCCTGCAGACGATTCGAGTTGGCGAGCGCCTTCTTGATGCCGGGTGGGGCATCGGTCTCGCCATCACGGAGCACGTAGCCCATGTGCTGAGTGTCGGTGTTGAGGCGGAGCGCAGTGATTCCGAAGTCGCAGTGAAGCACGTCGCCACGCTGCATGACCGGGTCCTCGCCGATCTGCTCGGCGGTCATTCCGCGCCGCTGCACGGTCACCGATGGCTGGAACCACGATCCGAGGCCGAGGTCGTTCACTCGCTGCCGCATCCACCACACGACGTCGCTGGTGCGTGTGGTGCCCGGGACGATGACCCGGCCCGAGAAGGCGGTGCCGATGATCTCCCACACCAGCGTCGTCATCCGCTCGAACGTTTCGTCTTCCTCCGGAAGGCGGGTGGCGATGAAGTCCACTGCCAACCCCTCCGCGCGCCGGAACCGAGAGGTCCACGCCGCGCCGAGCGTCTCGCGCATCCCTTCGTACTCGCCGGCGCTGAGTCCGTCGGCGAAGGCGAACGTCCGGGAGATGTTGATCCCGATGACTCTGGGGTTGCGCTCCTCGATCACCCGCTTCAGCACCTGCCACTGCTCGTCCCCCCACAGCTCCGCGGTACGGTCGAGCGTGCCGCCGGCGGCGGCGCGTGCCCCGAGGGTGGACGGCACCGGCCTGGTGGCGCGCACCGCGGCGAAGACCCCGCCCTGTGAGCTGCCGCCTAACGCGATGCGCTCGACACGGCAATCCATCTCGGCGGAGGAAGCGGTGCAACGATCGAAGAAGACATAGATCGTTCGCCGTCGCGCGGCGAAAGTGGTGGGAGAGACCAACGATGAAAAAACGGGGTCCTCGTTGTACTCACGCATCGGCACGACCCACATCTCGATGCCGTACTTCCGCATGAGCGGCGGAAGGACGGTCTCCAGCCGGCGCTCGAGCCAGCGCTGCTGCATGACGGCCTGGGCGCGCAGCGTGCCGAACGGGCGCGCCGACGTGTCCTGCTGCGCGGGGATTGCGGGAGCAGCGAGGAGAAGAGCGAAGACGAGGCGGCGCATGAGTGAAGTGGGTGTGTTGTTACTCCGAGGCGAAGGACCGGTTGATCTGGTCAAATGAAACGCCGCGAGAGAGCCCAGTGAAAGTCCCATACTCCGCGATCTCCTTTGCCGCCTGCAGGAACCCGGTCCAGGCCGTGCGGGCCAACGCACCACCAACGCTGATCCGACGGACGCCAGCCTGGGTGAGCTCGGCGACAGTGGCAAAGTCGCTGCCGACCAGCACGTTAACCGGTTTGGGCGCCACCGCCGCGACGACCGCTTTGATGTCGGCCATGGTGCTTAGGCCGGGCGCGTAGAGGCAATCGGCACCAGCCTCGGCGAAGGCGGTGAGTCGGCGGATCGTCTCGCCGAGGTCGGGACGTCCGACGATGAAGCCTTCGGACCGGCCGGTGAGAAGAACGCCCGTTCCACTCTCATCGATGGCTCGTCGAGCGGCCTTGATTCGTTCGACCGCGAGGCTGAAGTCGAAGAGGGGGCGGGAGGCATCGCCCGTGGAATCCTCAATCGAGAGTCCAGCAATCCCGGTGGTCGTCGCGGCGGTGACGTTGCCGCCCATGGCGTCAGGCTCGGTCGCGAAGCCGCCCTCGAAGTCCGCGTTGACCGGGATCTCAACGCCATGGCTGATCGAACGAAGGTGAGCCAGGGTCGCCTCGAGCGAGACGTGGTTGTCGGGCCGGCCGAGGGACCAAGCGAATCCGGAACTGGTGGTCGCAAGTGCCGGGAAGCCGAGTTGACCGAGCAGACGGGCGCTGCCGAGGTCCCATGGGTTGGGAAGAACGAAGCAACCGGACTCGTGAAGCTGGCGAAAGACTCGGTAGCGATCGGCAGGCTGGGTCATCGCGGCAAGAGGGTGGTAAGTGCCGGTATGTGGAGCGGGATTGTCGTAGGGCAGCCTAACGATACTGGCACTCAGCTATGACAAGGGACCGAGCGAAGGAGGGGTGCTGATCGACAGCTGTAATGCCGGGTTGACTCAATCCGCCTACGGCGGATAGCAGGACAACTCTGGTGGTCGTTCCGTTCTCGCTGCAAGGGGGTGTACCTCGGAACCCCGTACACGATCGTCCGTATGGCCTTTTCGACTCGGACTTCGTAGGGCGGGCAGCCTCCTATCCCGCCACCGGCGGGGGAGCGGGCCACAGCTCCGAAGTGACGCTGCCCAGCCGCCGCGAGCCGCGACCCACCAGCGCGCACGGCGCCGCGGTGCTGATTCTCAGCGGCGCCGACGATGCGCACGTGCCGTACGTCGCGGCCAAGCTGGAAGCGCGCGGCGTCGAGTACCTCTGGTTCGACACCGCTCGTTTCCCCGCTCAGGCGCACATGCGGATTGGCCTCGATCAGCGCGGCGTGACCTGTCGATCGCTGAGATGCGATGGGCGCGAGTTCGATCTGGCGTCCGTAACAGCGGTCTGGTACCGTCGGCCTGGCAAACCCGAGCCGCCCGCCGAGCTCCGCGACGAGACGCAACGGAACTACAGCGAGTGGACCAGCACGCACTTCCTCGAAGGGGTCTGGGAAACCCTAGACTGCCAGTGGCTTCCCGCCAAACCGGCCGCCAGTCGTTTCGCCCATAACAAGGTGGTGCAGCTAGCGCTGGCCAGCAGGCTGGGCTTCGCCGTCCCGCAGACGCTGATCACGAACGAGCCCGCGGCGTTCATGGAGTTCTACGGTGTGTGCGACGCGCACTTGGTGAGCAAACCGCTTCGAGACACCGAACCGAAGCGAGGCGGCGAGCAGGTCTTCCTGTTCACCAACCCGGTGCACCGGCGGGACGCGCAGGCCTATCAGTCGATCCGATACGCCCCGGAGATCTTCCAGAGGTACGTCCGGAAGCAGAGCGAGCTGCGCGTCACCGTGGTCGGGACCCGCGTGTTCGCCGCCGAGATCGACTCCCAGGGTAGCCGCGTTACCCGTCACGACTGGCGGCACTACAGACGATGACAGCGTGGTCTACCGTCCGTGCCAGTTGCCGGAGAAGGTGGAGGCACTCTGCGTCGAGCTGTTGACCGAACTCAACCTCTGCTTCGGCGCCATTGACATCGTCCGAGCGCCAGACGGCGAGTATGTGTTCCTGGAGATTAACCCCAACGGCCAATGGGCGTGGGTGGAGGAGCGTACCGGATTGCCGATCAGCGACGCGATCGCGGATCTGCTAACGGGCCGACTCGATCCTAGCCCGCCACTGGCCTGCCAGTGAGAAAGAAGCCGATCCCATGTCGGACGACTGCGGCTGCGTTCTCGGCGAGGCAGTCCGACTGCTACGCGATTTGTCCTGCAGGGCGGATAATCCCGTCGCGGCGCGCGCGCGGGTGACCGAGTGGCGGGCGACACATCCCGGGCTGCGCGCCGACCTGCTAATCCACCAGCCACCAGCCAGCGACCGCGCCGACTACGACCTATTGCTCGGCCTTCCAGGTGGAGGGGCGCACACGGTCGCCCTCTCCTGGTGCCTGGATCGCGGTCAGCCGTGGGCGATCTCCTACGCGGATCACTGGGCGTCGAACTATCTGGTCACGGTCAACAACACACCAACCACCATCCAGGAAGCGTTGCTGTACCTCCGCAGCGTCGAGGGGAACTACCCCGAGCTGATGGAAGCCATTCTGGAGCACCACCTGCTGAGCGATGGGGTCAGAGAGAATCCTCCCTCGGTCAGCCCACAGGAGCTGCAGGAAGGGGCGGACCGTTTTCGGCAGGCCCACGGGCTGTTCACGATGGAGGCGACTCAGCGCTGGCTGGACGACGTGCGGCTCTCGCTGGCGCAGTTCGAACAGCTCGTCATGGAGAACGTGCAGCGGCGCAAGTTCAAGCAGGGTCTGGTGGAGGAGCGCGTCCGGCCCTACTTCGAGGAGCACCGGACAGAGTTCGACACGGTGCGCCTCTTTCAGGCGGAGGTACCCGAGTGTGAGGCAGCCGAGCGTCTTGCGGCGGGCGCACGGGAGCGCGGCGACCTGCGTGCCGCAGTTGAGGAGCGGCTGAATGCAGCGGAGTGCCCGGTCGGCTTGGCAGGGATGCTACGAGTCACTGTCGCCCGCCAGCTCTTCGCGTGGATCCTGGAGGCCGAGGCGGGTGCTGTGGCTGGACCGGTGCGCCAAGGCAGGTGCTGGCATCTGGCCCAGATACTTGGCCGCCAGCCGGCTTTGAGTCTCGATGGCGCCACGCGTGAGGCCGTGGCGGATGCGGCCTACCGCGCGTGGCTGGCCGAGCGGCGGGAGCGGGCCGTCATCCGCTGGCATTGGATGTGACACGGCGTGGCCGCGTCGCGGGACACTCCTGTGCATCCTCAACCTGTCCAACTGCGCGAGCGCCGGCGGAGACGAAGGTGGTCGCCCGTGTGCTCACCAGCTCCGCGCAGAGGCCTCTCGCTCCGCGTCTTTGATCGGGCCCGCAGCTGTCGTGTCGTCGCAAACTTCTGTGGCCGATCCGCGCAATCGCGAACAGGATCCGGGTTCAATTCAATTCACTTCACGGGTGCCTGACGTGCTCCTCGTGGATCGCGTCCAGGGTGTGCTCGCGATGCTCGCGGCGAAGGAGAATGCGGCGGACCGCCTGAACGACGCCAGCGAGGATGAGCGCGAACATACAGACGACGCCCGTATGCAGGGCGAGGGTGGCGAGCGCGGTGCCGCGCCAGTCGCCCCAGCTCATCTGGCCCGTGCCCATCCGATCGGCGCCGATCGCGACAAGTACCGCGCCCGTGAGGACAGCGGCCGCCGCCTCGGAAGCGCCGAACAGCGGTGCGCGCCAGAGCCAGTGACGCACGGGGAAGTTGCCGAGGTGCAGCGTCGCCAGCCCCAGAACGATGAGCATGCCCCCGCCCATCGCGGCGAGGAACACCCACAAGTTTTCAGGCGGGGCGTACATGAGCACCGCAAGGCGGTAGAGGCGAAAAAGCACTCCTGCCAGCAGCGCCATCGCGACGAGCGAAAGCGTGAGCCGCCGGATCGCGGCCGGCTCGTGAGACCGCCATTCGACAGTGTCGCGGGGGAAGAATGGCGTCATGCGGCGCCCGAGCGGGGCGGTGTTGGGAAGGGAGCTCCGGCTCGCGATGCAAACAATGCGGCGCACCTCGGCATCCCTCGTGTCATTCGATAATAGGCGGTCGCAGGGCCCTGCTGCCAGGGGCCGAGCCGTGCCGGCTCGACGACTCTACCGGGGCGCGCCGGCCGGCGCGAGCAGCCCGGCGAGCCAGGCGAGGCTCTCCTCGACGTGTGTGCGCCAGTATGCCCAGTCGTGCCGGCCGGGAAACTCGACGTAGTGATGCGGCACACCCAGGGTGTACAACTCGTGCGCGAAGGCGCGATTGCCGTCCACCACCAACTGATCATCGCGCCCCGTGTCGAAGCGGAGCGCCGGCATCGGTCCTCCCCTCTCCCCCTCGGCACGCGCAAGACGGCCGGCGAGGCGGGCGGGATCGCGCGCGAGCCACGCCGCGGTGTCGCGGCCAAAGGCGAGGCGCATCCACGGCCAGAGCCGCGCGGCGCGCGCCTGCAGCGTGTCGACGTCGGTCGCGTAACGCGGCGGCGGCTCGAATGGCCTCGGACCCGCATAGAACGGGGAGAGCACGCCGGAATGGCTAGCCGCGGCGGCGAAAACGTCGGGGTAACGCAGCGCGAGCGTCACCGCGCCGTAACCGCCCATGCTCAATCCCGCGATCCCGCGATGCTCGCGGCGCGCCAGCGTGCGGTACCCGGAGTCCACGCGAGCGACGAGGTCGTGGGCGATGTAGTCGTCGTACTTTGGCCACGGAACGCAGTACGACGCCACGCTCTCTCCCTCGCGCATCGGCTGCCGCTGGCACTCGGACCAGTTGCCGAGGGCGTTCCATGTCGTGTACCACCCGTCGTCGCCGTCAGGCATGACGACGATCATCTCGCTGGCGCAGGGGAGCGCCGGGCGCGCGGCGTCGTCAGGCGGGCAGGTTCGCGCGAGCGAGTCCATCGCGGCGTCGAGGCGCCCGCTCCGCACCCAGTCCCACTCATTGCCCCAGAGGCCGTGGAGGTAGAAGACGACCGGATATCGGCGCGCCGTGTCGGTCGCGTATGACGGCGGGAGGTAGACGACGTACTGCTTGCGTGTGCCGAGGGACTGCGACCAGAGGGTGTTGGCGCGAACCGTTCCGCGCGCGAGGGAATCGGATGGGAAGCGAAAGGGATCGATGGCGGCGTGGGCAGGCCGTGATGCGATCATACCCGTGGGGGGGGCCACC
>JALZIF010000224.1 GCA_030860435.1 Gemmatimonadota bacterium
AGTGGGAAGTGGGAAGTGGGAAGAGGAAACGGGGAACGGGGAGCGGAGGATGGGGTCGTCCGAGATCGTCTTGGGATGAGGAGCCCGTGCCCGTTCCCTGATCCTTCTCCCCTGATTCCTCTTCCCGCTTCCCACTTCCCTCTTCCCTCGCACTTGGGAATAATCCCTGCGTTCGACGCTGGATTTCCACAACTGGTGTCTCTAATGGCTCAACGTCAGACGTTACCGGTGCTTCCGCTGCGGGGCACCGTGATTTTCCCCGGCCTCACGGTCCCCATCGCTGCCGGGCGTCCTGGGACGCTGCGCGCCATCGAGGCGGCGCTGCGCGGAGATCGCATCGTGTTCGCGGTCGCCCAGCGCGACAACACCGACGAGCCCTCCCCAGATATTCTGTACTCGATGGGCGTCATCGCCCGGATCCAGCAGGTTCAGCGTGGTCTCGGCGGAATCCAGCTCCTCCTCGGCGGCGAGCAGAGGGCCACGGCCCTCCAGTATCAGACCACGGATAATTATCTGGCCGCAGTCGTGATGCCGGTCGAGGAGATGGGCCCCGTCACTGAGAATGACCCCGCGTTCGAGGCGCTGCACAAGGAGATTCGCGAGCGGGCCGCCGAGCTCGGTGAGCGGCGTGGACTGCCGGAAGAGGTGGTGCACCAGGTGCTCGACTCAGTCACCGAGCCCGGCCGCTTTGCCGACCTCGTCGCGGGCTACATCGAGCTGACCGTACCAGAGAAGCAGGGCCTGCTCGAGACGCTGAGCGTTGAGGAGCGGCTGCGCCGCGTTCTGGTCCACGTGCAGCGGCAGATCGGGCTGCTCGAGGCTCAAGAGGAGATCAAGAGCCAGGTTCAGGAGGAGCTCGGCCAGCGCCAGCGCGAGATGTACCTGCGCGAGCAGATGAAGGCGATTCAAAAGGAGCTTGGCGACGACGACCAGAGCCGCGAGATCGAGGAACTGCGCGAGAAGCTGAACAAGCTCGAGCTTCCCAAGGTCGCGCGGCAGGAGGTGGAGCGCGAGCTCGGCCGCCTCGAGCGAGCCGGACGCGAGAGCATGGAGGCGCAGGTCATCCGCACTTACTTGGAGTGGGTGGCCGAGCTGCCATGGAACACACGCAGTGACGACCAGCTCGATCTCAACCACGCCAAGACGGTGCTCGACGAGGACCATTACGGATTGCCTGACGTCAAGGACCGTATCCTCGAGTTCCTCGCCGTGCGGCAGCTTCGCGCGCAGCAGCTTCAGGAAGAGGTCGAGAAGACCGGCGAGGTCCCCAAGGCCAAGCTCGGCGTCGTTCGCGAGGACGCCACTCCGGCGCTGGCCGTCGAGCCCGACGCCGACAAGCCGATCACCGACCCCAAGGAGGCGAAGGCCCGGGCGATGGCGAAGGGGCCGATCCTTCTCTTCGTAGGACCGCCCGGGGTCGGAAAGACGTCGATCGCGAAGAGCATCGCTCGTTCGCTAGGGCGCGAGTACGTGCGCGTCGCACTCGGCGGCGCGCGCGACGAGGCGGACATCCGCGGCCACCGCCGGACGTACGTGGGTGCGATGCCGGGTCGCGTCATCCAGGGAATGAAGCAGGCCGCGACGAAGAACCCGGTCTTCCTGCTCGACGAGGTGGACAAGCTCGGCGTGTCGTTTCAGGGCGATCCGGCGAGCGCGCTCCTCGAGGTGCTCGACCCGGCCCAGAACGATACGTTCACCGACCACTACCTGAACGTCCCGTTCGACCTTAGCGAGGTTTTGTTCATCGCGACGGCCAATTTCATACAGAACATTCCCGGTCCGCTCCTCGACCGTATGGAGGTGGTGGAGTTTTCGGGCTACACCGAGCGCGAGAAGGCGGAGATCGCGAAGCGGTACCTCATCCCTCGCCAGCTCGAGGAGGCTGGACTACAGGGAAAGAACGTCAGCATCGCTGATGACGCTGTGATGGCGGTCGTGACGCAGTACACGCGCGAGAGCGGTGTGCGGCAGCTCGAGCGGCAGATCGGCGCGGTGGCGCGGAAGATCGCGCGCAAGATCGCGGCGGGGGACGCTCGCGTGATAGCGGACGGAAACATCGACGCGGCCGCGGTGCGCGAGCTGCTCGGTCGCCCCAAGGTGCACCCGGAGCGCGCCGGAGAGCAGAACGAGGTGGGGGTCGCGACTGGGATGTATTACACGCCCGCCGGAGGCGACATCATGTTCGTGGAAGCGGCGATTCGCCGGCTCTACGGTTGGGCGCAGCCAACGGGAAACGGCGAACAGACGCAGGTGAGCGGGTGGGGCAACGTCTCCTTGATTCTGACCGGACAGCTCGGCGACGTGATGAAGGAGTCCGCGCGCGCCGCGCTCACGTACGCAGCGACTCACGCCTCGACGCTTCAGATTCCAGAGGACCGTCTAGGCTCGCTCGAGGTCCACATCCACGTTCCCGCCGGGGCGATCCCCAAAGATGGTCCGTCGGCCGGAGTGACTATGTCCGCGGCGCTGGTGAGCGCGATGAGCGGACGTCCGGTGCGCAAGGACGTAGCGATGACCGGGGAGAGCACGCTCCGCGGACGTGTCCTCCCGATAGGCGGGGTGAAGGAAAAGGTGCTCGGCGCCCACCGCGCCGGAATCACACACATCATCCTGCCGAAGGAGAACGAGGCGGACCTCGAGGACATCCCGGAGGAGGTGCGTGACTTGCTCACCTTCCACTGCGTCGAAACGCTCGACGAGGTGTTCGAGGTCGCGCTCCTGCCGGCAACCAGGCCGGTGAGCACGCCCAAGACGGCGATGGAGTACGCAGAGGAGGAGGCGGCGGCGACGGCGAGCGCGTAAGGCCGTCGTCAGGCGAGGCGAGGCGGAACTTCCGCCCGCCTGGCCCTACGCCTGGGCCACTGGCGCCGCGGGGCGCTTGCCTCGCCGCGCCCAGTGCTGCGCCGGCTGCGAGCGCCTGAACAGGAGCTCCGTGTAGTACGTCACGATGCGTGCGCGAACGGAATCCTGCGTATCGCCGGGCGCGGCGTGAAAGGGGGCGTACCGGTGCGTGTCTCCCGACACGCCAAACCACCACCACGGTTCGGCCCGCGCGGCCCGCGACTCCTCGACGCGGCACGAGTACTTGCGCCCGTCTTCCTCGAAATGAAACGCTGCGATCATAATCTCTCCGCCGGAATGAACCTAAATCTAAACTGATGCGCGCTCCGGCGCGCGGGGGCTTCCGAATCCACCGTTGCGCGCCTCGTAAAGGAGCGGTATGGTAGCGACTCGACTCGCTCCGCGTGGCGGGCAGATTGCCATAATGGCGGCCCGCGAAGCGGGCGCGCCCCTCGCCGCGGCTCGAGGGCGTCCTTCGCGCTAAGCTGTTTCGTCACACAACCATGCTCTCGCCCACACTCGTCGCTGCCGTCGCCCTTGCCATCCAGGCACAGCTCGTTGCTCCGTTGTCGCGCGTCCCGCTCCCCCGCCCCGCCGCGCTCGCAGCGCGCGCCACGACCAACCAGAACCGGCTTGCCGCGGGTACTCAGCGCGGCACGGTGTTGACGCTCGCGATCGACGTCGTCGAGAGTGCCTGGCGGCCCGAAAGCGACGTCGAGCCCGAAGTGCCGATCCTCGCGTTCGCCGAGCGCGGGCGCGCGCCGCAGGTTCCGGGGCCGCTGGTGCGCGTCCAGCAAGGAACAGAGGTCCGCTTAGTGATCCGGAACCGTGTGGACACGGCACTCCTGATCGGCGGCCTTCGACCAGGCGTAGCGACATCGCTCGACACCGTGCATCTGCCTGCAGGGGCAACGCGTGAGCTGCGGTACCGGCTCGACGCGCCGGGCACCTACTTCTATTGGGGCGCGCTGGCGGGCACCTGGTGGGACGACCGTCTCTGGCGCGATAGCCAACTCAACGGAGCGATCGTCGTCGATCCGCCGGGCGGTTCCCCACACGACCACGTCCTCCTGATGAGTGAGTGGTTCCATCCGTATCCGGACCGCCCATTCGAGGTGGTCGCGCTGATCAACGGGAAGGCGTGGCCGCACACCGAGCGACTCACGCTCCAACAAGGTGATTCGACGCGGTTCCGGGTGCTGAACACGATCTCGCTCTGGCATCCGATGCACTTGCACGGGTTCTACTACCGGGTGATAGCGCGCGGCACATGGGCGAAGGACGGCCCACTGGCTCCCGAGCTGCAGCCGCTCGTCAATACAGACCTTCTTGCGCCGGGCGGCACTCTCACACTCGCCTTCGTTCCGACAACGCCCGGCAACTGGGTTTTCCATTGCCATTTCGCGTTTCACGTGGACGAAACGGTGACGCTTGCGGGCTCGCCGCGCGACTCGGCCGAGGCGGCGGCGGTGGCCCACGCCGCGCACACGACGGGCGCGCCGTTAGGCACTTCCCCGCCCGCGGCTGACCATCAGATGCGGGGACTCGTGATGGGACTCCAGGTAGTGCCTGCGCCCGGCTACGCGGAGTCGAAACCGGCGAATGCTCGCGATATCCGGCTACTCGTGCAGAAGAAGAAGGGGCGACTCGTCGGCGGGACGGCCGCCTATGGCTTCGTCGTGCAGGAGGGCGCTACCGCGCCCGTGCGTGACTCGGTGCGACTGCCCGGACCCGTGCTCGAGCTCGAACGCGGGAAGCCGGTGCGAATCACGGTCGTCAACAACCTCGACGAGTCAACCGCTATCCACTGGCACGGGCTGGAGATCGAAAGCTTTCCGGACGGGGTGCCAGATTGGAGCGGCATGGGTGACCGGATCTTTCCGCCGATCGCGCCGGCCGATTCCTTCATCGCCGAATTCACGCCGCCGCGCGCTGGAACGTTTCTGTACCATTCGCACTTGCACGAGCGGCATCAGATCAACTCCGGGATGTACGGGGCCCTCGTCGTCACCGATCGGCCACGGGATACCGCCCGCGATCATATCATCATCGCCGGCGGCGGGGGTCCAGCCGTCTTCGCCAAGATCGAGAGCCCGTACGCGTTGGTGAACGGCCGGCGCTCCCCGCGGCCGTTGCGTCTCACGGCGGGGGAGGCGCACCGCCTGCGCATCGTGAGCATCCACCCCGACTGGCGAATCGCGTTCACGGTGCGCAACGATTCCACGGTCGCGGGGGGGGGGGGGGGGGGG
>JALZIF010000227.1 GCA_030860435.1 Gemmatimonadota bacterium
ATGGTGAACAGCGCCACGAGGCCGACGGCGAACTTCATGGCCACGGTGAAGCGCACCGCGCCGCCCGCCATCGTGGAGATCCAGTTGAAGATCTTCACGCCGGTCGGGATGGCGATGAGCATCGTGGTGAGCGAGAACAGCGAGTCGGCCACCGGGCCCATGCCCACGGCGAACATGTGGTGCGCCCACACGCCGAAGCCGAGAAAGGCGATCAGGATGAGCGAGAAGACCATCACCGGATAGCCGAACAGCGGCTTGCGCGAAAACGTCGGCAGCACCTCGCTCACCAGCCCGAACGCGGGGAGGATGAGGATGTAGACCTCCGGGTGGCCGAACAGCCAGAAGAGGTGCTGCCAGAGGAGCGGATCGGCACCGGCGGCGGTCGTGTAGAAGTTGGTCCCGAAGAAGCGGTCGAACTGCAAGAACGTCAGCGCGACCGTGATGATCGGGAAAGCCAGAATGATCAGGAACTGCGTGATGAACGCGGCCCAGGTGAAGATCGGCATGCGCATGAAGTGCATGCCGGGAGCACGCATGTTGACGATGGTCGTGATGAAGTTGAACCCCGCGGCGAGCGTCGAGACGCCGAGGATCTGAAGCCCGAGTAACCAGAAGTCGATGTTGAGGCCCGGCGAATACTGACGCGTGGTGAGCGGCGTATAGCCGAACCATCCGCCGTCAGGCGCTGCGCCCACGAGCCACGACGCGTTCATGAAGAGGCTACCGAGCAGATAAACCCAGTAGCTGAAAGCGTTCAGCCGCGGGAAGGCGACGTCGCGGGCGCCGATCTGGAGCGGGATGAGGAAGTTGAAGAACGCGGCCGACAGCGGCATGATCGCCATGAAGATCATGGTCGTGCCGTGCATCGTGAAGAGCTGATTATACAGCTCGGCCGAGACGAACTGCCCGTTCGGGCCGGCGAGCTGGGCGCGCATTACCCCGGCCTCGATCCCGCCGACTACGAACCAGAAGATCGACGTGTAGAGGTAGAGCTGGCCGATCTTCTTGTGGTCGACGGTCGAGATCCAGCTCCAGATTCCGCGGTCGTACTTCGTATGCGTGGCGGCATACGGAGGCGCCGCGACGGTCGTTGCCATTCCGGGTCTCCAGTTACTTCAGAGAGAGGAGGTACGCCGTGATGTCGGCGATCTGCTGGTCGGTGAATGCACCCATCGCCGGCTTCCCGGACGGGTCACGCTGCCCCTGCCCCATTGCGGGCATAAGACTCCCAGGCTTCATGACAGGCGAGTTCTTGAGCCAGAGCGCCATGTGCCGGAAGTCGTTCTGGTAGAGGCCCGCACCGATCGTCGTGCGGCTGCCGATGTGGGTGAGGTTCGGGCCGACCACCCCCGGCGACACTCCTTCGATGTGATGGCAGGCGATGCAGGGGCTCGCCCTGTAGAGTTGGGCGCCGCGAGCGGCGTCACCTCTCGTGACGCTCATCGTCAGGCCAGCGGGAATCGGCGTCCGGGGAACGACATGGCGTGGGAGGCGGTCGAGCGGATAGATCCCCGTAGAGGCACTCGTCACTGGCGTGGCGACGGGAGGCTCCGCGCTCTCACCCGCCGGTGTCTGCTCCCCGGTCGAGGTCGCGACCTCTCCGGCCGTCACGGACGCACCCGCACGTCCGGTGTCGGCAGCGCCAGCCGGAGGGGCGCCAGCGACACCGGCGGGAAAGGCCGGACCGGTCTTCTGGTGCGCCACCCAGGTGTCGAACTCCTCTGGCGTCACTGTGAAGACGCGGAAGCGCATGTTCGCGTGCGATGTTCCGCAGAATTCGGCACAGAAGCCGTTCCACACGTTGCCTGAGTCCGGCGTGAACCAGAGGTAGTTGGTGCGGTTCGCGATCAGGTCGCGTTTGCCGGCGATCGCCGGGATCCAGAACGAGTGCAGCACGTCCGCGGTCTCGAGCGCGAAGTTCACCGTGCGACCGACGGGAAGATAGAGCTCGTTAGCCGTCGTGACGCCGAGCTGCGGGTAGCGGAATTCCCACCACCACTGGTGGCCGATGACCTCTACCTGGAGGGCATCCGGCACCGCCTCCGCCTGCGTCCGGAAGATGGTGCGCACCGTCGGCACTGCGATGAACGCGAGAACGACGGCTGGGATCAACGTCCAAGTGATCTCGAGTGCCGCGTTGCCGTGCACTTGCCGCACCTCCGGTCCGCCCTCGCGCCGTCTGAAGCGGACGATCGTGTACAGCAACGCCACCTCGACGAGAACGAACACCACCGCTCCGCCCATGAAGAGTATGTCGAAGAGTTTGTCGATGTCCCGGCCGAACTCGCTATGGGCGACGAGCGTTGAGTTCGGGACATCCTGCCCGCACGCGGCTCCGGCCAAGCAGAGACCAGTGAGCATCGACGCGCGGAGGGCGCTGTGCAAGCGGGGATATGACGGCATCCCGTTTCCAGTGAGCGTACGAAGGACGAGCGCCGTCAGTGCGGCGGCGCTCGTAGGGAAAGGGGCGAAACAACCGGAAGCTACGGGAGCGCGGGAGGGGAAGCAAGCAACTCTAGGGAAGAGGGAAGAGGATCCCGCGTCGATTCCCATTGTTGACTCTTCCCGCTTCCCTCTTCCCTAACTCCCCGTCCCTTCCGCGCCGCCCGATTTACGCCGGCGCCACCACCAGAGCGCAAGCAGGATGCCGCCGAAGACGATAGGGGCGAGCGCCATCAGCAGGCCGGCCCAGAACATTCCGCGGTCCAACGCATCGTGGGTCACGGCGCGCTCCTCACCGGCGCAGGAAGCGGTCGAGGTTGCGCAGGTAATACGACAGCACTGCCGCTGCGAAGACGAACGCGACGCCGAGCGCAAGCGGGATGATGCCGCCAGCGTTGCTATAGGCGAAGAAAGACCATGCGGCGAATAGGACGCAGAAGATGATCGCGGTGCCGATGAGGATGCGGTGGAACGAGATCATCGCGCCCGGTCGGCGGTCATGAGGGCGAGCAGCGCGGGGAGGTAGACGAGGGACGCGGCGAACAGGCGCCGCGCCGCGCCGTTCGACCGCTCCCGTACCGACTTCGCGGCCGCCCACGCGAGCCATCCCGATAGCACGGCCGCGCCGAAAAAGTAGACTGGCCCGGCGAGCCCCAGCACCGTTGGCGCCAGGCTGACCGGGATGAGCGCTGCCGCACCGACCGCGGCTCGCTGAAACGTCCGGACCCCATCAGCGTCGCCCACTCCCGCAACCCGAAGTCCGGCGCGGGCGTAGTCCTCCCGGTAGATCCACGCGAGCGCGAGGAAGTGCGGAACCTGCCAGAGAAAGAGAATGGCGAACAGCCCGAGCGCCCGTGCATCGATCGCCGCGCCTGACGCCGTCCACCCGCCGACGATGGGCAACGCGCCGGGCACCGCGCCCACGAGGAGCGCGAACGGACTCAGTCGCTTGAGAGGGGTATAGAGTCCCACGTACGCCGCGAGCGTCCCCGCGGCCAGTGCGGCGGTGAGGACGTTTGTGAACAGCGTGAGGTAGGCGATCCCGGCGGCTGCGCACGCCCAGGCAAGCACGGCCGCCGCCGCGGCGGACACGCGCCCGGAGGGCAGTGGACGACGAGCCGTGCGCAGCATCAACGCGTCGACATCGCGTTCGGCCACTTGGTTGAGCGCGCTCGCCCCACCCGCTACGAGCGCCGTGCCGATCATCGCATGCACCAGCCCGGGCCACCACGCAGCCGGCGGCGCGCTCATGTAATAGCCCGCAGCAGCGGTCGCGGCCACCATGGCGACAATCCGCGGCTTCGCGAGCTCCAGGTACGGCGCGATCCGCGCCGGGGCGGCGACGGCCGCCGCCGCCCGCGTCATGCCTACCAGATGAACTCCGTGATCACGGCGGTCACGAGGATGACCGCGAGGGGGAGTGGCGCGACCGCGAGAATGCGCAGGCGGTTCGTCTCGAAGCGGAGGTGCATGAAGTACAGCGCGACGAGCAGCGCCTTCCACACGGCGAGGCCAAGGAGGAGCGCGATCAACACCCATTTCGGCCAGGGAAGGAATGCCACCCCGACCTCTACCAAGGTGAGCACAGCCAAGACGACCCAGATACCTATATACGGCGGGTGCTTTGCGTGCGCGGTGGGTTCCATCGACGGTCCCCGCTCAGATGAGGTAGACGATAGTGAAAAGGATGATCCACACGAGGTCGACGAAGTGCCAGTACAGGCCGATCACCTCGACGCCGCGGTGATCGGTGGCCGTGTATTTCCCGCGGAACGCCTTCCAGGTGACGAAGATCATGCAGATCACCCCGACAGTCACATGAAAGCCGTGGAAGCCGGTCATCGTGTAGAACGTCGTGCCGAACAAACCTTGGCTCGCGACGAACCCGTGTCCGATGAGCTCGGCGTACTCGTAGATCTGGACCCCGACGAACGCCGCTCCCATCACGACCGTCGCGACGAGCCAACGACGAAGCTCCTGCGGCAGCCCGTCCTGCGCGGCGGCGTACGCCTTCACCATCGTCACGCTGCTGCAGATGAGTAGGAAGGTATTGATCGCGGTGATCGGGATGTTGAGCGGGGTGTCGGGCGTCGGGTGACCGGCCCAAGCTTCCGGATGGGCGAAGCGGAGAATGATGTACGACCCGATGAGGGCGGTGAAGAACATCACCTCGGAGGCGAGGAACACCCACATCCCCAGCTTTTCGTTGTACACGCCCGCGCCGGGAGCACGGTCGGCGGGCGGCTGCATCACGGCCTCGTGCATCGCGGCGTCGTGCGGCATCGGTGCGGCGTGCGCCATGGTCGGGCCTCTCAGTGAGCGGCTGGAGCAGCCGGCTCGCGTATCGATGCGGGCGGCGCGTCCTGCGGGAGGAAGTCGTCAGGCGCATCTGGGACGCTATACTCGTACGGCCCGCGATACACCGTCGGCACGACGGGGAAGTTCCCGTGCGGCGGTGGCGATGGGACCGTCCATTCGAGCCCATTGTCGTTCCACGGGTTGGGTGGCGCCTTGGCGCCGCGGAACCAGCTCATGATGAAATTCGCGGCGAACAGGAGCTGTGCGGCGAACAAGCCGAACGCCGCTATCGAGATGATGACATTCGTCGCTTGAACCGCGCGAAGAAACTCGTACTCCGTCGGGTCGTAGATCCTCCGCATGTGCCCGACGAGCCCGAGGTTGTGCATTGGGAAGAAGACGATGTTATAGAAGATGATCGTCAGCCAGAAGTGCCACTTCCCAAGCGCGGGGCTCATCATCCGGCCGAACATCTTCGGGTACCAATACGTGATCGCGCCGAAGAGGGCGAAAAGGCTGCCGCCGAACAGCACGTAGTGGAGATGCGCGACGACGAAGTACGTGTCGTGGAGGTAGACGTCCACCGGAGTCGACGCGAGGAAGACGCCGCTCAATCCGCCGATCACGAACATTGCGACGAAGGCGCAGGAGTGCAGCATCGGCACGTGGAAGATGATGCTGCCGCGCCACATCGTCCCCAGCCAGTTGAACACTTTGATCGCCGAGGGCACCGCGATCAGCATCGTCGCGATCATGAACCCGGTACCGAGTGTCGGGTTCATCCCGCTCATGAACATGTGGTGGCCCCATACCCCCCAACCGAGCACGCCGATCGACGCGATGGCGAGCACCATCGTCGTGTAACCGAACACCGGTTTCCGTGACCCATTAGCGATGATGTCCGACACGAATCCCATCGCCGGCAGGATCAGGATGTAGACCTCGGGATGCCCGAAAAACCAGAAGAGGTGCTGCCAGAGCAGCGGCTGGCCACCTTCCTGCGGCATGAAGAAGTGGGTGCCTAACGTCTGGTCGAAGAGGAGCATGATCGCCGCGCCCGAAAGGATCGGGATCGCCAGCAGCACCAGAATCGCGGTGATAAACAGTGCCCAGATGCTGAGCGGGAGCCGGAACCAGTGCATCCCTGGCGCCCGCATGTTGATCACCGTCGTGATGTAGTTGAAGGAGCCTAGAATGGAGGATAGCCCGAGCACGATGAGGCTCAGGCACCACAAGACTTGGCCGGTGCGCACCCCTGTCAGCTCGGGGTCCGCGCTCAGCGGCGGGTACGAGGTCCACCCCGCCGAGGAGTGTCCGCCCTCCACGAAGAAGCCGGCGAGCATGAGAATGCCCGCAGGCACGGCGATCCAGAACGACGCCATATTGATGCGCGGGAACGCCATGTCGGGCGCGCCGATCTTGAGCGGGATGAGGTAGTTCCCGAAGACGCCAACGAGGAGCGGCATTATGGCGAAGAACACCATGAAGGTGCCGTGCATCGTCACGAGCGAGTTATAGAACTCGGGGAGGATGATCCCCTCGGGCGCCATCGTGTCTGGCAGCACGCCGCCGCCCGGCATCGCCTCCCCGGGAAAGCCGAGTTGCCACCGCATCATCATCGCCATCACGCCCCCGATGAGCAGGAAGAGCAGGCTCATGATGAGGAACTGGATACCGATGATCTTGTGATCGGTCGAGAAGATGTAGCGGCGCACGAACGGGAGACGCTCCCCGTGCGCGTGGCCGTGCGGCGTGGTCAGCGTTCCGTCGAGCGAGGTTGCGGTCGTCGCCATGGGGGGGGGGCTCCCTTCACTGTGTCGTGGCTACTCGCCGGCCCCGGGACGCGACCCAGCGGCCATACTCTTCCTGCTCATGTACCGTCACAGCAGCCTTCATGCGGTAGTGTCCGAGCCCGCACAGCTCCGCGCACGCGAGCTCGTACTGGCCGGTCTTCGTCGGCTGGAACCAGACGCGGATGGCCATCCCGGGCACCGCGTCCTGCTTGATGCGGAAGGCGGGAACGAAGAATGAATGTATCGCCTCCTCCGCTGTGAGCGTCGCGACCACCGGCCGGTCCACAGGCAGATGGAGCTGGTTGCGGAGCTGAAAGTCGTCCGCCGACCCGAGCCGGCCGTCGGCGCCGGGGTAGGTGATCTGCCACTCGAACTGCTTGGCGTGAATCGCGATCGGCATCGCGTCCGGCGGGACGCTGTCCCGCCCCTTTATCTCGTCCCACGTGCCTGCACTCAGCAACCCGATGATCACGACGGTGATGGCGGGAATGCTCGTCCAGATGATCTCGACCCGGTTGTTCCCGTGCGTGTAGTGCGCCTTCTGCCCGGGACGCCGGCGGTACTTGATCAGGAACCAGACGAGGCCAACCTCGACTACGACGAAAGCGATCCCCGTGATGACGAGGATGAGATAGTAGAGCGGGTCGATGCTCCCTGCGAACGTCGAGGCGCCGGGCGGCAGGAGCCAGCTCATCGTGCTCTCCTCCTCACGAGGTCGCCGTGCCGAAGGTAAAGTCGGTCGTCGCAGACCCGCCCTCTTCCACGGTCACCGTCGCGGTCCGCGCGCCCAGCTTTGGATGATGCGCCTCGATCTCGTACGTGCCGGCGGGGAGCCCGCGGATGTTGAACGATCCATCGGGGCCCGTCGTCGCGAAATACGGGTGCGGGAGCACCATCACGTTCGCGTGCATCCAGCTATGGACGTTGCACTCGAGCGGCACGTTCGCCTCGGCCTCCGAGAATGTGCGCGTCGTCGTCATCCCTTCGGACGGCTGGCTGATGTTGAAGCCGCGGTTCTCCGTCGGCACCGCCTTGATGTTGTGGAGCAGCGGGTCGCTGTTCTTGATGTCAATCTCCTGCCCGGCCATCACGGCGAGGTGGCGCGGCGTGTATAGGCATCCGTCCTGATCGATCGTCACCGCCTTGGTCGGCGTGGGGAAGGTCTGGCCGGCCGGGAGACCGCTCTTCACGTAGACCACCACGTTGGCGAGCCTTCCGTCGCTCACCGCGACTTCGGGGTCGCGCGGCTGGCCGGAGTGCTTCTGCGCGCAGGCCGCCTCTTCGGCCATGTCGATTGCCGGATTCTCCGGCGGCGTGCCGGCAAAGCTCACCGAGCCGCTCACCGTCGCGTCACCCGCGGCCTGCGCGGTCGCGGGGGACTCGCTCTGCTCTTCGGTCGTTCCAGCGTCATCGCCCGAGCCGCAGGCGACGATCCCGAGCGTGAGCGCGATTCCAAGCGAAAGCTGTCTGATCATCATCCTTCATCCCTCCGTGAAGAGCTGTTGGCGCGCCGCTCGCGCCGTTGGGCCTGCGTAACCACCACGGTCCCCAGCACCGCCGTGAGCAACATCGTCACGATCGGCGCAATGTACACGCGCGGCGGCGTGGGCACGTCCAGGTAGATTGCGAACCACGAACTGACCGACCCGCGCTGGGCATCCTCCCCGTTGGAGCCGTCGGCCACATAGAACGCGATCGGGAGAGCGTGTCCGGTCACGAACGACGGGCTGCGTGCGGTATCTGCGGCCGAGAACGGGCGCGTGAGCTGCAGTTGCCACTGCCCTCGCTCGTACCGTGCTTCGTGCGTGACCGCGGACGCGGCGCCGAGCGCGGTGAAGTTTCCGAGCCCGGCCGACGTCCCTTCTTCCAAGCGTTCAGGCGCGCTCCACCACCGCCAAAGGTACACGGGGCGGCGCTGGCTACCACCTAGAAAGTACGGACGTTCGGCGTCCTCGGCGAACGACGGCGGGAACTGCACCACGAACAAGTCACTCCCTTGCTGTTCCGGAAGCGCGCCGTCCGCGTCGGTCATCGCGGTGCGTACGCGGCCGAGCCACTCATCCCAAGCGGGGTCCGGGCTGCGGGACCGGTCGTGCCACGTGAGGCGCAGCGCGAGGCTGCGTCCATCGTGCATCGCCTGAACCCACACGCCGTCCACCATCGGGGCGAACCAGCGCGGTCTGACGATGATCTGCGCGACGAGTGGCACGTAGTGCGCCTCGACCTCCAGCCACGCGCTGTCTGCCGGCCCGGTGGGGAGCGCGCTCTCCGCACGTTCGGCGCGGATCACCTCGCGCACCTCGGGCGGGCGCTCGGGCGAAAGGCTCCGCACGTACTGCGCGACCCGCCAGAGCTGCTCGTCGGTGATGATCTCCGAGTCGACGACGTCGCTGAACGAGGGCATTGGCGTCCCGTCGAGCCCGGTCCGCAACCGGGTGTAAATCTGCTCGACGGTGCTCCCGCCGTTGAAGCGCCAGCTCGTCGTCAGGTCCGCCGCGGGTACGGGGTGGTCCCAATCGTCGGCCAGCGTCGGCGCGGACTGCCCGTCGCCACGCCCGTGTTCGCCGTGGCACTTGAAACACTCGAGCTGCTTGTAAACCGCGGCGCCTTCGGCGATAGCCTCGTCGCCCGCGCCCGGTGCGTCACCGATCGAGACCGGGGAGGGCGAAGCAGCCGGGGCGCGCGCGAAGTCGCGGGAAAACGACTTGATGTAGGCGACGACATCGGCGCGCTCGCTCTCGGAAAGCTTCGCCCTCCACCCTGGCATCGAAGTGCCCGGCATCCCGTCGTCCACCACGCGCCGGATGTCCGCGTCGGTGGGAAGCTCCCCGCTCGCGGTGGTGCGAATCTGGTAAACGCCGCGCGTGAAGTCGCGGGGGCGGGGGAGCATGTACGCCGCGGCGTCGCCGTCCCCGGCCCCGGCGTCGCCGTGGCAGCCGGCGCACCACTTGTCGTACACGGCCTTACCGCGAGGTGTCTGCGCGAACAGCCCAGGGCCCGGGTCGGGGTCGGAGCCTGGGCCGGGGAGCACCGGCGCGAGCACGAGGAGCGCGGCGATGACGCCGATGCCGAGACGTGTCCGGTCAATCATGGGCTCCTCCCTGGCCCTGACCCTGACCCTGACCCGGCGACTCGTGCACCTCCCACCGCCGCGGCTGCCACCCGGACTGCTGGTACAGGAAGATGATCACCGCCCAGATCTCATCCTCGGTGAGAAAGTCCTCCCACGCTGGCATCGCGGAGTTCCAGGGAGCCCCTTCGCGCGGAAGGCCAGGCCCTCCCTTGGCGATGCGCCAGAAGACGAAGCTCTCGGTGAGTTGGGCGATGGTGCCGCCATCGGTGAACGAGAGAGGTGCGGGGCTGAAGCCATGAGCGTAATGCCCGTCGCCCGCAAGAAGGTCGCCGTGGCAGGCGAGACAGTTCTGGTAGTACACCCGCCGCCCTTCGAGATAGTGTCCCGAGAGCGAGCCGCGCGAGCGGAGCGGGTTCTCCAGTCCGGTGAGCTGGACCGTCTTTCCGCGAAACGTGATCTGGCTCGGCGGGGCGGGGTGGATCGAGCGAAGCTGGAGCGGCGCCTCGACGCGCGGCCTCGTCTGCTCGTACGTCGCGAACCCGGCGAGCACCGGGACCAGGACAAGGAGTACGACGCGCAGCCACCGTTTGTCGGCGTCCACCATCGTCGAGTGCACGGGCCGCTTGAACTCGCGCCACCGGTCGTCATCACTGCTGACGTAGATGAGAATGCCGACGAGGGCGATCATCATGTATTGAACGAGCACACTGCCCGGCACCGGCGCACTCCTCACGCCGAGTAGCGGCGGCAGGTAAGCAATACCGAACTCGAAGAGCACGTACGCGAGCACAACCAGAAGCGCCGCGTGCGTGAATGGGTGCCGGAGCGCCTGACGAACGCGGCTCACTTGAGGCCCGCCAGGAACTGGACCATTGCTTCGAGCTGGGCTGCCGAAAGTTGCTGGCCGAACGTGGCCGGCATCATGCCCGCGAACTGCTCGTAGCCTCTCGCGGTGTCGGCGTTGGGAACGAGGATGCCGCGGCGGATCAGCTCGGGCGAGAGGCGTGCGCCCATCCCATCGAACGTCGGCCCGATCGGCGCGCCGGTGCCGGCGAGCTGGTGGCACCCCATGCACCCCTTCTCCGTGAGGAGTTGCACGGGCTCCATCGTGGAGGTCAGCGGCGGACCGGCACCGGTGGGAGGCGCGGCGCCCGCGCCTGACGGCGCACCGGCCGCGGCGGCGGGCAGGTCGGCCGCGGTCACGGTGACCTCACCACCCAAGGACTGCAGGTACGCGACCAGCGCCCAGATCTGGTCCTCACCGAGCTGCCGTCGCACGTCGGGCATGATGTTGTCGAACCCCGGGACGACGTATGTGCCGGGAGTCGTCATCGACTCGTACAGATACGTCTTGCAGTCTTTCCCAGCTTCGCGCGTCGCGCAACGCGCGCCGATAGCCCCCTGTCCGGCGTGGTCGGTGATGATGTTCGGGGCGCGAGTACCGGTGCCATGGCACGCCGTGCACCCGCCGGCGCCAGCGTACAGTTGCTCCCCCGCGGCGACCAATGCCTCGGGCGTCGCCCCAGCGCCGAGGGAGAGCGCTTCAGGTACCTCGCTCTCTAGCTGAGGGATGGCGTGCGCCACCATGGTGTAGAAACCGACCACGATGACCGCGGTGACGAGCACCTTGAGGTTGGTCTTCCACATTGCGCGTCAGTCTCCGACCGCGGGGTGCGGGCTCGGCCCCGGACCCGGCACCGGCACGTCGAGCGGGACCGTCTCCACCGTTACTGCCGGCGCCCCCTTCTGCGCCGTACGCTCCGCCAGTCCACCGAGCCAGAAAATGAAAGCGACCAGGCTCAAGAAAATCACCACGCACAGACTGATCATATTAGCGGCGTAGCCTAGGGCGGGCGTGGCCGCCTGGGGGCTGGTGTCGCGCATCACTTCCCACACGTGCCAGTGCTGCCGGATGCCGCTGCGCGCGAACCCCATCAGCCCCATCAGCCAGGTAAAGGTGACGGCGAGCACGAACAGCGCGTATTGCGATCGCTCCGGCATCTGCCCCCACCGAATGGCGCCTCGCGACTCTGCCCCGCGGCCGATCGCGATGTCGATGGCCGTGACGCCAAGAATGCAGGCGAGCACCGCGAGCACCTGATACACGCTGAAGCCGATGCGGACTATCGCCTCGACGAAATACCCGTAGACGCCGTAGAACAGGACGACTGCCGCGGCGATGGCGAACATTGCGCCCTGCACCATCGTGCCGGTGCGCGCCCACGTAACCGTGGCCCGCTTGTTCGCGCGGCGATAGATGAGGAATGAGAGGAACGTCGTCAGGATCATGAGGTTCACCGCCGTGTTCTTGGCGCTCATGACTCCAAGCACGTTTAGGAATGGGTGATGCGACCCCCCCATCGCGACCAGCTCGGCGCGGCTCGCGATCATCGTATGCGGCGTCGCCCAAACGATCCAGCAGATGACGAGGAGCAGGAGCATCCACTTCGTGTACGGTACGAACCGCTCCGCGCCGGGGATGCGACCCATCCCGAGCCAGAGGTAGTAGTTCGCCGCGAGGAAGAGGACGCCAATGAGGACGGCCTGCACGATCCAGAGCCAGCTCATGAAGCCGCCCATCATCGTGATCCCCATCTGCTGATTGTACTCGTAGATCTCGCGACCAAGCCAGTACCCGGCGAAGGGGAGAACGATGAACACCGCGATGGCGATGAAGTTGCCGACGTATCCCATCCAATCGTAGTGCGCGCGCTCCTCGTCCGACTTCGCGGCGAGGAAGCGGAAGCCGGCGTACGCGGCGACGATCGTCCCGCCGAAGACGGCGTTGCCGATGAGGCGGTGGATGTTGATGGGCATCCAGGTCGCGTTGGCGAGGGCGTTCCACAGCTTCACCTCACCCGGAAGCACTTCGACCGTGACGCCTGCGGGCGGGGACATCATGTACGTGAGCCACCCGTTGGCGATGAACATCACGATCGTGCCCCACACGTTGAGCAGCACGCCGAGCGTCCAGTGCCCCCACTTCGCGCGCCCCTCCTTCCAGCGGTCCCACCCGTAGTAGTACAGGTAGAGCGTGAACGACTCGATGAAGAAGAGCGCCGCGTAGATCCACATCGAGGTGCTGAACACCTTCGACAGGTGATACCAGAAGCGCGGGTACAGCGTGGTGAGGAGGAAGAGCAGCAGTCCGCCCCAGAGCGCCGTCGCGCTGTACGCGAAGACGAGCAGCCGCGTGAACTCCTTCGACAGCTTGTCGTACTTGGAGTCCTTGGCGAGGATGCCGATCAACTCGGTGATCATCGCGAACATCGGGACGCCGAGCACGAACGCGGCGAACATCAGGTGGACCTGTGCCGCGATCCATACCGCGCCGCGTGCGCCGACGCCAGGGAAGTGACCGTACGCGCCGGCGGTGTCCGCCGCGGCCTGGAGGAGAAGAAAGTCAGCCATCGCGCAGGAAGAACGGAGCCCGTTTCGAGAAGTCGATCGGCATCGCGCGCCTCACTTCGGCCATCATCTCGACGGTAACCTCAGGGAGGGCGCGCTCGCGCGCGTAGTCCTCCAGCCGCTTCACCACCACGCCGCGAACGAAGGACGGGATGCGCTCGACGCGGGCGAGCGCGTCCGCGGACCACCGCATCGCCGGCTCGACGCGCATCCCGTAGGTGATCGGGCGCGCCGGCGCGACAAGGGGCTCGAGCCCACTCGGCTCGTACACGCACGATGGGTCCGCGGCCAGCACGTCCCCCTCGAGCGCGAGCGCTCGCGCCCGGCAGCCGCCGCACACCGCGCGGTACTCGCACCGGCCGCATTTGCCGCCAAGCGCGCCACCGCGAAGCTCACGGAACAACGGGGCATCGCGCCACACGTCGGCGAAGCGCTGGCGTCGCAGGTCGCCGGCGGAGGTAGGAATGTACGGGCACGGCGTGAGTTGACCATCCGGCGTGATTCGGCAGTACTGCACCCCGCAGGGGCAGCGCGTCTCGTAGTTGAGCACCGGGGAGTCGGGCGCCTCGCGGTGCAGGTGGCGCATGAAGTGAGGCGCGCACTTGGCGCGCACCATCATGCGCCCCAAGTACCGTCGCTGGAGCGACACCAGCTCGCCGAGAGCCTCCTCGTACTCGTTCGGCGTGAGGTCGGTGAGGCGGGCGCCGCGCCCAGTGGCGACGAGAAAGTAGCAGTTGAACGACACCGCACCCTGATCGGCGGCCCACTCGGCGATGCGCGCGAGCTCTCTGCGGTTCCCACGGTTAGCGGTCGTCTGGATGATGAAGTCCAGCCGGTGGGCACGGAGACGCTCGACCGCTTCGGTCGTCGCGGCGAGCGCGCCGACGCCATGGCGGAAGTTGTCGTGGCGATGGGGCTCGAGCGAGTCCACGCTCACCGCCACACCAGTCACCCCCGCGTTCTTGAGCCGAGCGATGCGCTCGCCGGTGAGCATCGTCCCGTTCGTCCCGACGACGACGGTCGCGCCGCGCGCCGCCGCGAATTCGGCGATCGTCTCCAGGTCCTCTCGAAGAAGGGGCTCGCCGCCGGACAGGATCAACATCGGGCTCGGATTCACCGCGAGGATCTCGGAGGCGATGCGAAGACACTCCGCCGTCTCCAGCTCGCCCGTGGCGCTCTCGCTCGGGCCCGCAGAGATGTAGCAGTGCGCGCACTCCAGGTTGCACCGGCGCGTGAGGTTCCAGGCGACCACGTGCGGGATGTGGTCGCCCCGGCCCGTCAGGCGGGTAGACGTGCCTTCAGCGAGGGGGAGCGACGTTACCCCATTTGGTCAATCGTCCCCTGCCGGCGCTTCCATTAGCTTCTCCACCGCCGCCTTCGCCTCCTCGGGCTTCACGACGCGGAAGTCCACCGGGCACTCGGTCATCTTCGTCTCGATGTCCCGGATCGGGCAGCGCGTCATGCCGGAGGCTTTCGCCTCCTCGATGAAGCGGCGCATCTCAGGCGACAGCGCATCCCCGCCTTCGGCCTCGGCGCGGATCTGCTTTGCCCGGAGTTCGTTGAACATCACCATCATCGTGTCGACGTCGAACTCGTCGGCCTCGATCATCGCTTGCTTGTTCTCATCCATCACGCGCGTCGTGATGCGCCAGATCTCGTGGTTGCGGGCGAAGCGTTCGACGGTGTTGCGGGCGAGCGGGCGGGCGATGAGCGGTACCGCGCGCAGCCGCGCCCATGCCTCATGCGTCCAGACGATCGGGTCCGTCGCCACCCGCGCCCGCATGCTCACGCGGCCGGTGACGGGGCATTTCACCTCGACTGTCGGCTCCGCCGGCTGGGGATCGCCGTCGGAGCCCACGACCTTCGTCCGCCGCATCTGCTCCTCGGCCTTCACCTCCGCGAGTGCGATCTCCTCGGCGCTGCCGATCCCCATGATGAGCTGCATGTGGGTGGGGAGGAGCTTTCGGATCGCCTCATCCAGCCTCGGGCTGGTGACGATGTCGCCGCCCTGCTCGAGAACGAATTCCTCCACCGCCTTACGCGCGATCCCCTGCGCGAAGGGGGGGACGCGGAGGATACGCACCTCCGCCTCAGGAGCCCACGGGATCGAGGCCACGCCGTCCTCCTCGATCCACGGGATGTCCTCCGGTCTCACGCCGCCGGTGCCCGCAAGGAGCACGTCACATGGCGCGAGACGGACGAGATTCTCTGCCTGCGAGCCAAGGTCGGTACCGTCGATCCGGTGCGCGCCATGACGGGCGAGGATCAGCAGCGTCGGTTCGATCTCCGCCGCCCACTGCATGATCACCTGGAACGGCTTTCCGACCAGGATCTGCGTCGTCAGGGGGACGTCGGGAAACTCCTGCGCCATTACCTGCGCACGCTTGATGTTCGCCTGGCAGAGCTTGAGCAGCCCCTTGTCGATGATGTTGTTGTGCAGCTCCTCCTGCTCCTCGAACTTGAAGACCTTCGAGGCCTGGACGGAGAGCACGTCCTTGATGTTGTGGAAGACGACGTGATGGTACTCCACGTCGAAGGCGCTGCAGACGTACAGCGACCCGCCGAACGCCTGCGCCAACTCGAGCGCCACCCGCATTCCGCGGTAGCCGTACGAGGAGCCATCCACGCACACCATGAACCGCCCGCCGGAGAGGGGGGAATCACGGCGGACGACGAGCATGTCCTTCTCGATGCCGCGCAGCGAGCGAGCGACGACGCCGCCGAGCTGGCTGTACGGTTGGCGCCCGAGCCCGTGCGCGCCGATCGCGACGAGGTCGTACTGGCGCCCGGACGAGCCGACGAGCTTCGCCGCAGCGTCCTCGTCCTCGGCGACGATGCGCCCGTCGTCGCCGAGGCGAACGTCCCCCCGCGTGCGCTCCCCACCGTCATAGCTCGCGGCACGGTTGGGGTCGAAGCCGATCAGCCCGGGCAGGCGCCCCGCGCCGCGGTTCACCTCCCGTACGATCTCCTCGTAGTTGATCCCCTCGAGGAGCTGGCGGGTGAGCGGAACGTCAGCGCGCTCGCAGCGAGTGGCGAGCTGATCGAGGAAGCTGTCGGCTATGAGCTGCAGCCCTTTCTCGATCAGCTTGTCGTGGATCTTGCGCTGCCGCTTGATCTCGTCCGCGCTCTGGAACTGCGCGGGGAGCCCCGTCTCGAGCTGGCGAAAGCGGACGTCGTGAAGCCGAGCGGCGTAGACGTGGTTCCCGGTGATGCGCCCGCCGGAGCGGTGGCACAGCTCGATCGCGCGCTCCACGGCCCAGTCGGAGTGCTGCGAGTTGTCGACGGGCACAAAGACTTCCCTATACACGCGTCCGCCTCCGGGAAAGTGGGGGGGCTCGCCTGGGAGTAGTGACCGCTAGCGAATGCAGGGAGCGATACGAGGCCGACTCTGTAACTGCGTCTCGGCGCGCCGCGTCGCGCGCCTCGAGCCGCCAGATCGAGACGGGAAACCCGATCGACGAGCCTCGAACAACAACAGTCGTGAGTATCGGAAGGTGGCTCAGGCCTGTCAAGGGACGAGCTGGCCTCCGTCCACATCCCAAACGGTGATCGCATCCACGGGGCACGCATCACACGCGCGCAGCAGCGTTGCCCGGTCGACGCGCTCCGGCGTCACGAACACGGCGATCCCTTCATCATCGAGCTGGAACGCGGCCGCGGCTTCCGTGACGCAGTCACCGAAACCGACGCACAGCGTCCGGTCGATCCGCACGCGAAGGCCAAGCACGACCCGCTCCTCGGCTTCCGACGTCACATCCCCTCCAGGCCGAGCTCCTGGCGCGCCTGATCCATCACCGCCGGAGTAATGATGGCGATGCCCCGCTCGGCGGCGTACTCGCCGTAGATCCGCTTGACCATCCCGCGAACGAAGCCCGGGACGCGCGCCAGGCGCTCCTCGCTCTCGGCACTCCAGCGCGGTCGAACGCGCGCATCTCCTTCCGGTTGCACGGCGGGTGGATCGACGAAGGCGTCGTCGCGTCCCACGAGCGAGCTGCGCACGAGCTCCATCGGTTGCTCGTCGAGCGTGCGCCCCCCGATCTGCACGCCGAGCGCGCCGACAAGCTGCGTCTCCATTGGATTGGCAAGGAGCGCGATGCGGCGGTTGCAGGTGGGACACCGGAACGACGCGGCGAACGTCCCGTCGCCCGGGACTTGCCGCTCCTCAAACCGCATCTGCTCATCGCAGTCGATGCAGAGAAACTTCATAAGAGCGATGAATCCGGACCGAGAGCGGCGATCACGGCGTCCAACACCGGCGGCGGGAAGGCACCCCGCAGCGGGCCGCCGTGAGGGGCGGAGGAGAAGGGAACCTTGCCGAAGAGCGGCACCCTGAAGCTCGCGGCTAGCCGTTCGCCCGCATCCCCGGCGAAGAGGGGGCGCACCGCGGCGCAGCCGTCGCAAGCGTAGCCGCTCATGTTCTCGACGACGCCGAGGAGCCGCACGCCAGCGTCTGCGGCGCAGCGCATGGCCCGCTCGACGGAACGGCGCGACTCCTCGCTCGGGATCGTCACGACTATCGCGCCGGCGAGGCCGGGCACGAGCTCGGCCACATCCTCGATGCCGTCCGCGTCAGGCGGCATGTCGATGAGCAGAAGATCGAGCTCTCCCCACGCCACGTCGCTTAGCAGTTCGCGCAGGGCGCCTGCCTCGAGGACGCTGCGAGCAACGAACCGATCCTCGTTCGCGGTCCGCCAGCGGAGCGGCGCTCCCTCGGCGAGGAGGAGGTCCGTCGAGACAACGGCGATTCCGTCGCGCCCGGCGGCGGGCTGCACGCCCTGCGCGTCGGCGATGAGCGGACCGGTCGCTTCGAGCATCCGCGCGATCGTCGGGCTTTTCAGGTCGGCATCGAGCACTCCTACACGCCACGAGGCGGCAGCGGCGCCGCGCGCGAGCATCGCGGTGAGGAAGCTCTTCCCGACGCCTCCCTTGCCGCTCATCACGACGGCCACGCGGCGCACGTCGCGCAACCGCTCGCGCACCCGCCGCCGCTGCGCCGCGACCTGGTCGCCGAGCATCGAGCGGTCGGCGCCGGGGACCTCGTGATAGGTGCGGAAGCTCACAGGTCCCACCCCGCGCGCGCGAGCATCCAGAGATTGATCATCACGACCACGATTGCCGTCAGGTAGAAGCTGGGGCCGACGCGCGCTTCCGCACCGGCGAAGAAGGCGCCATCGATGAGCGCCGGGAGGCGAAGTGAGTGGACGGCCCACACCGCGCGCGCGAACCACGGGTTCTGCCAGCGGTAGAGCCCGAGAAAGATCGCGCCCGCGACAACGGCTCCTGCCACGAGCCATACCCACGGCGGGCCGAATCGCACCGGGAGTTGCCCGTGCTTCATCATCCCGTACGCCGCCGCTTCGTACAGGATCGCGACGTGAAGGTAGACGAACGCTGCCTGCCGGAACTTATTGGCGCGGGCCGCAGCCGCTTCCGACCCGTGATTCACGGCGATACGGTCACAGTGCCTCGCGAATCGCGTCGCGGCGCAGCCACGCGACCGCGGCGAGGGCAAGGAACAAAAGGAACGGTACGAGTGCGCCGGGTGTCCCGCTGGCCAAGTGGGTGAACGCCGCGCCGAACGTCACGATGCCGAGGGCCGGGAGCGCGAGCAGCGACGCCGCGGGAATGAGTAGGCAGATCCCGCCGACCACTTCCACGATGCCGACCAGGATACGAAACCAGGTCGGGTAGCCGAACATCGCGAACGCCTCCACCCAGAACGTCTCGCTCCCGGTGAGCTTCTGCGCACCAACGATGATGAAGGTGATGGCGAGCAAGGCGCTCAGCAGCCACACCGCCAGCTCTTTCCCCGTATGCGGTCTCGTGATGCGGTCCGCCCAAGCCATCTCGCACCTCCGGGAGAGAGTCGAAGCGATGATACGAGCGGGGTGGGATTTGACAAGGCCGGGTCGCGCCGTAACGTGTGCAACGTGGGGGGGGGGGGGGGGGGGGGGGGGGGGGGGGG
>JALZIF010000230.1 GCA_030860435.1 Gemmatimonadota bacterium
CCCCCCAACTGACCCCCCGCGGGCCGAGCTCCTCCTGGCCGCCGGTGACTCGACCTTTTGGCTCAAGACCGACTCCGCCGCGCGCGGCGGGCTCCGCATCCGCGGCTCGCCGATCCAGCTCGTTCGCTACGATGGGCGGTTCTACGAAATCTATCCGGTCGAGGAGGACCGCTCCTTCTACGACGCCGTCCTCGTCGGCCAACGCCTGTACCGGCGCGATCTGATCGGCGGCGACTCCGCCCTTGTCTTCGAGGACACCACCCTCACATCGCTGGCTCGCTGGTACGCCGATGAGCACCCGCGCGATCTGCCGCTGCGCGCCGACGAAGATGCCAGCGACGAGCCGCACGTGGACGTCGCGGGTGAGCTGACGCTGCTCGAGCAGCTCGGCCCGTACCTGTCCTTCGAGTACCGCGTGGACGGGAGCATGGCTGGAAGCGGCGACTTTCGCACCGTGCGGCGCGGCGTGATCGATCTCCGGGGCGGACGGCCCGCTACCGTCGCAGATATCGCCGGGGATGCCGCTGCCGCGATCATCGAACAGGGGCGTGCGCTCTACTCGGCGGCACTCGACTCCGTGCTCGCCTCACGCGACGCCCGCGCCCCCGACGCCGCGCTCTCGCTCGGCGGGCTCGCGTTCGATCCCAACTCCTTCACCCTTGTGCCGGGCGACGACGGGCCGGCCATCGAGTTCGCCGCGGCAGGAAGCGGGGAGCGTGCTGGTGGGCTCACCCTCGTGATCGATCCCATCCCGATAGCGGCTCCGGCGTGGTGGCGCGACGCACGGGCGACGTTCCCAGTGCATTCGGCGGACACTCTCGTCGACCGATGGCGGCGTGGCCAGGTCACCGTCGAGGCAGCCTACGACAGCGTTGGCGACCGGCTCCACGTCGCGCTTGTGGACACTGCCGGCCGCCGATGGGGGGCAGGACACATCCCGGCTCCGGCGAAGCGCCTGTTCTGGCTCGACGGCCCCGACGCCGACAGCCTGACGCTGCGCGCTCTCTCCCGCGCCTTCGACGAAGCGGCCCTCTACTCCGGGGACGCCCGCATCGCCTCGCGCGAGCGCGCAGCGCGCGGGCTCGATTTGCCGCGGCGGGCGGCGTGGCGCGTGCCAACCTCCGTTACTCCCCGCCGCCATCTTACACGAACGCCGAGATGACCGACACAACGTCCGCCGCCCATCGCAAGTCGGCCCGTCCAGCGGGAGCGGTGGGGCGCCCCGTGCGCGACTCACAGCACGAGACGGCCGAGATCATGATGCCGCAGCACGCGAACATCCTTGATCACGTGTTTGGCGGAGTCGTGCTCGCGATGATGGACAAGGCCGCCGCCGTCGCCGCGATTCGCCACGCGCGCGCGGCCTGCGTCACCGCGTCGATCGACCGCGTAGACTTTCGGGAGCCGATTCACGTCGGCGACCTGGTAATTATGAAGGCGTCGGTGAACTACGTCGGCCGCACGTCGATGGAGGTGGGGGTGAGAGTGGAAACGGAGGACATGATCTCCGGAGTCCGCCGGCACACGAACTCCTGCTATCTCACCTTCGTCGCTGTGGACCGCAACGGCCGGCCAGTGGAGATCTTGCCTGTGGTTCCCGAGACTGACGCCGAGATCCGACGCTTCCAAGCGGCGCAGGAGCGCCGGCGCCGCAGGCTCGAGGAGCGGAGGGAGGAGGGGAGCCGCTAGCGTCCCTCGAGCTCTCGCTCCCCAGGTACCTGACGGGTCGCGCGCCCTTCGCCCGGGTGCTCTTTGGCCTCGCGATAACGCTCACCCTTCAACCGCAGATCCTCGATCAGACCGTCGAACTCGCGCTCGTTCAGATCGTCGACGATGCGCGGAACCAGTCCCTTCAGGAACGTGATCCGTTCGGCAAGCGTGAGCGCGTTCGCCTCGTCCACCAGTCTCCGGATCACCGGGTGGTCCATCCAATCAGTCTCGCGACTTGTGGTCATATTGGGTGAGCGTTGAGCGTTGAGCGTGGAGCGTGGGCTTCTTGTTGCTTAATGGGGGCTTAGTTATGCGAGTCTTTCAATCGAGGGACGGAATATCGTGGAGAGTCGAGGTCGAGCTCCCCGGGGCGAGTAATGCCATGCTTGTTTTTCATCATCCTAATGGCCGGACCGCGCGGCTCGACCGTTACGCCTGGTACAACGCTAGCGGTCCCGAAGCCAGGGACGTCACCGCGCGGCTCGACACTGGCGCAGTGCTCCGTTCTCTCAGCGACGCGGACCTCGCGAATTTCTTTCGTCGCTCGATGCTCATCTCCGCGGGGGACACGCCCCTGGACGCTCCGGTCACGCACGCGGGGTAGCGGAGCTTCGTGTCTCCTGCTCCTCCGCTTCCTCAATGCCCGCAGATTCACTCGCGTATGGCACCTCGATCTCCGTCCCATCCCGCGCCGTCGTAACCGGCTCGAACAGTTCGCGTGCCTCCCGCAGGAGCTCGGACGCGTCGCGGGAGTAGCGAGCGGAGAAGTGCGTGAGGATGAGCCGCTTTACTCCCGCCCGGAGCGCCACGCCGGCGGCCTCGCGGGCGGTCGAGTGCCCAGTTTCTCGCGCGCGTGCCGCCTCCTCCTCGGCGAACGTCGCCTCGTGGACCAGGACGTCCGCTCCCGCTGCCGCCTCAACCGTCGCGTCGCACGGGCGTGTGTCTCCTGACAGCACCACTTTTCGCCCCGGGCGACGCGCGCCCACGAGGAGGGACGGCTCGATCACGCGGCCGTCTTCGAGCGCGACGGGCAGCCCGCGGTGAATACGCCCCCAGAGCGGCCCCTCGGGAATCCCGATCGTGCGCGCAAGGTCGGGGTTGAAGCGGCCGCGCCGATCCTCTTCCTCGATCGCGTAACCCAGCGCGATCCCGGGGCTGTGGTCCACGGTGAAGGGAAGGATCGAGTACCCAACGCGGCGGATGGGTTCACCCGGCACCAGCTCGGTCGTCTCGAGTGGAAACCCGATCCGCTCGGCGCCCAGCTCGGAGGCGCGCTTGAGCATCCGCGCAGCCCCTTTGGGTCCCCAGAGGCGGATCGGCGCCTCGCGCCCCTGGAGCGCCATCGTCCGCAGCAGTCCGATCACGCCGAGCAAGTGATCGGCGTGCATGTGGGTGAAGAAGATGTCGCCGAGCGAGAATGACATGCCGTAGCGCATCATCTGCCGCTGCGTTCCCTCGCCGCAGTCGAAGAGCAGCGTCTCCCCCTCGCGCACCACGGCGAGCGCGGTGACGTTGCGCTCAACGGTTGGGCGGGAGGCGGAGGTGCCGAGGAAGCGGAGGGTGAGCGACATCGCGGAAATATAGCCGCCGGCAAGCCGTGCGCGGCGTCGGCGACGTAGGCGGCAAAACGCTGAGTGCCGAGTGGCGAGTGCTGAGGTACGCTGCCCCGGCGCGCCATTCACCGGCGGTTCGAGGGCAGCGTACTTCAGCACTCACACTCAGCACTCAGGGTCTACTCACGCCGCGGTCGCCTACTGGCGCGACCGCGGTTTGTCTTTTTCGCGATTACTGCCCCGTCGACGATGCGGTGTTCAGGCCGAGATGGTCGCTCAACAGGGAGCGCGAGGGCTGCCGCGGCGTGAGCACGCTGGGCGCCGGCATCCGCGCCGGGAGCGGCGTCACGTCGATCGTTGCCACGGCCGACAGTACGTCCGTGTTGGCGACGTTGCGATACAGCTCGAAGTCGTTCGGCCCCGGGAGCAGGACCGACGAGCAAGCGATCGTCAGGCCAGTGAGGCCATTGGTGATCTGATGCGCCCGGATCGAAGCAGCCGGCAGATTGTTATATCCGCAGTCCACGGCGCCGCCGGTGTTCGTCATTACCGCGCCCATGTCGAGCAGGAACTGGTTCTCGATAGCGATTCCGGCCGGGGTGTAGTAGCCGTCCCACTCGCCGATGAAGAGCACGCGACCACCCTCGTCGGCGAACTGTTTGAGTGCGTTGACTTCGTCCTTTGTGAACGCCTCGAGCGGGGTCCACAGCCAGATCATCTTCCAGTTGGCACCGGAAGCGGCGAAGATGTCATCGAGCGTCCCGCCCGTTGAGGCGATGTCGACGAGCGTGAAACCGGCGTTGGTGATCGTCGAGCGCGCGATCGCCATGTTGGCGTCGCTGCACTCGTTGTTCCCGACCGGACCACAGCGAGCGTTGCGTCCGCGGTCCCAGACGATCTCGGTCGCCGTGTTGCGCGGGCCCGTGGTCGTGTAGTCCACCAGGTTCTGCACGAGCATCACGTTGTTCGGATTCGTCATCGCGTTGGCATCGAAGACGTTGATGTCGTTGATGACGACGACATCGGTCCCCGGGGGCGGAGGCGGCGGCCCAGCGCACCGCTGCACCGTGTGCACGAAGTACTCGGGGAGATTGGGCGGGTTGATCTGTGGCCCGTCACCCCAGGCATAGCCGGGCGTGTTACCCATAACGACGAGCGCTACTGTGGAGATGAGGACGTCGTCGCCCGGGCTAAAGCCGCCGAGGTCGATGACGTACTCGAACGTGTTGACAACGGGGCTGTGCCGCGTGACGTCGTCGTAGTCCCGGACGCGCGGGTTGCCGGCCTGTCCGAGCGGGAAGTCCGATACCGACGTTCCGGTCTGGACGTGCGTCTCGAGCATGGACCAACCGCTGGTCGTGTTCAGCACGATGTGCAGGTCCGTCGCATCGTTCCAGGCGTCCACGGTGCCGATATTCGCGCCGGTGTGGAGCTCGTGAACGACGGTCGTGGTGGTCCCGCACGCCACTGTTGTGTTAAGCGACAGAGACGGGCCCTCGCCGCCCGGTGCGACCGGGCCGTCGCTACACGCGACGACGGTGCCGGCGGCTAGGACGAGTGATGCCGCGGTGATCAGTTGACGCATGAGTGTTCCCCCCGAGGATGGTAGGTCGGACAACAAACACGGCCAGCCACGGCCCCCATGGCCAACCGGTGACATGCCGGACGCGGATAGCGATCTGAGCGGCAGGGCAACATCGTGAGTTTGGTCACAACGCGCATGGGCGGAACCGCCTACAACGGTCGGCGATCGTCGAATTGTGACGGTGGTGCCGCTATAAACATCTGGCGCCCACCACAGAGAACATTAGCAGTCCTCAATCGGACTTGATCTCGCGGCCGGAAACCCACACATATAGGACCCTCACGTCTGTCGAGCTCGGCAGTAACAGGCCCGGCGAAACCCCGCATGGCTGGTCTCGATTGCGCAAGCCTTTCTCCGCCGCCGACCGATGAACCTCATCACCGCCGTCCCAAACCCTCTCCATCTCGGCCCTGTTCTCCTCCGTACGTTCGAGGCGCTCGAGATCGGCGTCGCGTTGTGCGCGTTCCACGGGCGCGTGCTGTATGCGAACGACGCGCTCCGGAATCTGCTACGTTCGACGCCGGACCCGCACCGCATCCAGGCGGCGGTCCGAAAGGTTCTCGCGGCGCTCGCGGCGAGAGAGAAAGAAGACTCGCCCCGGTATGCCGACGCCGCGCCGGTCAAGCGCGCCACTTCGCTGCAGTTCGACTCCGGTCACGCCGTTTACCACCTCCGCGCAGCGGAGATCGAATGCGATGAGCTCGCTCCCGGGGCGGAGGCGGTCGTGCTCATCGGGCGTTTCGACGCGCCGGATAACCCGGACACGCTACGTCGCTACTCGCTGACAGACCGCGAGCAAATCGTCGCGCGCCTCATCGCCCAGGGTAGCTCGAACGCCGAGATTGCGACACGCCTCCATATCAGCGCTCACACTGCCCGTCACCACACGGAAGGCGTAATGCGCAAAATGGGCGTCCGCTCCCGGAGCCAGGTGGCCGCGCTGATGCTCGGCTATACCGCCGCGCCCGGGCGCGGCGAGCTAGCGATGGAGCGCTGAGGCGCCGCAGCCGACCGGGTCGGGCTGGTCACCCGCCGGCAGTAGCGATGATCGCGTCGTGCCTTGCGGGGTCAATGTTGCGCCCGGTCACGATCACCACCGCCGGTGTCGCCACATCGCGTGCCGGCCGACGCACCACGGCCGCGATGCCGGCAGCGCCGGACCCCTCGATCACGGCGCCCTCCTCGCGATAGACCGCGGCGATCGCGCTCTCGATCTCTGATTCCTCGACAACCGCGATCTCGTCGAGCAGCAAGCGGCCGGTCTCCAGCGCCACGTCGTCGATCCCGCCAGCGAGCCCGTCGGCGAGGGTCAGCACACTAGGGATGGAGACGACGGAGCCGGCGGCTAGCGAGCGCGCCATCGCGGCGGTGTTGACGCTTTGCGCCCCCGCGATGTGGACGCGCAGCGCCACCGCACGAAGGAAGTTGCCCACGCCGCCGAGGAGTCCGGCGCCGCCAATGGGAAGCACGACGGTCGCGACGTCGGGTAGCTGCTCGAGTATCTCGAGTGCGATCGTCCCTTGGCCTGCGAAGAGTTGAGCACCAAGGCACGGGTGCACGAACGTCGCTTCGCGCTCACGGGCGGCCCGCAGGGCGAGCGCGAGCGCGGCGTCGTAATCGGGAGCGGAACCGTCCAAGACAGCGCCGAGCGCCTCGATCCCGCGCCGCTTCACGTCCGGCGCTGTCGCGGGGACGAAGATAGTGGCCGGAATGCTGAACGCCCGCGCGGCGTATGCGACCCCCATTCCGTGATTCCCAGCCGAGGAGGCGATGACGCCGCGCGCGCGCACCTCGGCCGGGAGGGTCGCGATCATGTTGTACGCGCCCCGGATCTTGAATGAGCCGGTGACCTGCTCGTTCTCGAGTTTGAGCCACACGTCGCCGCCGGCAAGGCGGCTGAGCCACTCGGAGCGCCGGAGCGGCGTCCGGGTCACCACCCCGCGCAGCCTCTTCGCGGCGAGAAAGACATCGATGGGAGCGAACGGAGGGAGCATGGCGGCGTGGCGGTGGCGTGCGGCGCAAGCGCTGTTCTTCATGTGTTACGCTGCCCGCACGCGGTTCGTCAACAGCGCGTAACAGGCGGTGGCAAGGACGTTTGCCGCTTGACTCGATTGGCCAGCCTCGCTAAACTGAATGAGCGTGACGCGAGGCCCCGTGACCCTGCGGGGCCTTGTGATTACGACGCTGCGATTGGGGGGTGGGGGGGGCTGTAGCTCAGTTGGGAGAGCGCTGCAATCGCACTGCAGAGGTCAGGGGTTCGACTCCCCTCAGCTCCATGATGTCGGAACCCCCAGGCCGGGTTCGGCATATCAAAGATAGCGGCTTGCGCCATCTCGGACGGTAGGACGCAGAGTTCCAATGGCGAGGTGGATGCAAGACGCACTGCTCAGGGTAGTTGCCCGCCGCCGTTCGGTAGGACGGAGAGTTCCAATGACGGCGCGCGTGGCTCACCCCGGGCGGCCAACTTAAGAGCGCCGCGGTTTTCTTCCCGCGGCGTTTCGTGCTTTCAGGCTACTCCCTAACGCCCCTCCTGGCGTTACTCCGCCGGATCGAGGGCGAGAATGTCGGAGCGGAGCGCGCTCCAGAGTTGGCCGGCGAAGGTATCCGCCTCGCGCTCCGCCCCCTGCCGGAAGTCGCTCAGCGCCGTATTTCCGAGCCGTCCGAGCCAGCGCACGATCGCGCTCTCGCGTACCGCAATGCGATAGTCGCGCACGGCGAGCGTCGTCGCCCCGTCTGTTCGATCTGACACGCTGTAAGTGAGCGTGGCTCCGTCCTCCTGAAACGGGCGACGAAGCGGGGACCGGATCATTCGCTCGACCAGCGGCGGGAACATCCAGTCCGGCTCGCGCCGAAAGCGAGCCGAGAAACCGGCCTCGTCGCGGAGCCGTGTGAGCGACACGTCGGCCATGAGCCGCCGCACGCCAACCCGGAACAGGAGCACCTTCGCAGAGAAATCCACTTGCGCGTGCAGCGCGCTTGGTATGGGTCGCGGTGGTCCGTCGAGCGGAGCAAGCGATCCACCAGCGACGCGAAAGCGAATCACGAGCCGATCATTCGCCGCCTGCGCTTCCCACCACGGCGCGCCCTCATCGTCGTACACGAGCACCCGGTACGCGACCGGCGAGGCGTACTTCTCGAGATAGCGCGCGTAGAGGGGAAACTCCCTCTCGAGCCGTTCGACGTGCATCGTGGCGGCGATAGTGACGCCGGTCGCGCCGTCGCCGTCAGGCGTGGTCCGCATGCTATCGAGAGTGAAGAGACGCCCAAGCGCGGCGGTAGTTCGTGGCAGCTCGGCACGGTACGTGGCGCGGATGGCGGGCTCGCGGCTTCGCTCCAACCCCTGGAAGGCAGCAGTCACTGCACGCCTGAGGTCGCGGGTCCGCACTGCGCCGATGGCAAGCTCGTCGCGCACGTGCCACTCGTACTCGGCGTCGCCGAGGGTACGGAGGGTCGTGAGGCGCCGGTACTCGCCGGTGAGACGAGGTTCGGGGACACCGGCGTCAACCCGCAGCCGGTACACGCCGTCGTCAGGCCCACCGGCGACCTCGAGCGTCCGCGTCCCCGCCCCCACCCCGTTCGCGGAGGTCCAGAG
>JALZIF010000238.1 GCA_030860435.1 Gemmatimonadota bacterium
GCTCCACACCCAGAGGAGCCCGCCGGCGATGTTGTAGAATACGAAGCTCCGGTACGGCATGTCCGCGACACCGGCGACGACCGGCGCAAAAGTGCGGATTATTGGCATGAAACGCGCAAGAACGATCGTCTTGCCGCCGTGCTTCAAGTAAAAGTCGTGCGCGTGCCGGAGGTGCCGCTTGCTGAAGAACAGCGAGTCCTCGCGCGTGAAGATGCGCGGGCCGGTCGCCTTGCCGATCACATAGCCGAGTTGGTCACCGGCGATGGCCGCGATGGAGAGGACCACCCCCATCCCGTAAACGTTGAGGCCGATCTCGGGCTGTGAGGCGAGCAGGCCGGCGGTGACGAGAAGCGAGTCACCGGGGAGGAAGAAGCCGACGAGCAGGCCTGTCTCGGTGAACACGATGATCGTGAGGATGGCCAGCCCGCCCCAGCGGATCAGCCCCTCGAGGTCGGATAGGCGGTGGTACAGGTCGGTGATGAAATCCATTATGCCCTGCGATTCGAGGGTCAGCGCGCGAGCATGGAAGTTCGATAGCCGGGAGCGAGCGGTCAACTGTGTTCGGCGGAATCGCGCGGATAGTCGCCGCGCGGGAGACCCAACATGAAAGGGCCCGAAGAAACAGTCACTGACGAGACCGAGCGAGCCACACGGCACGAGCCTACCCCCGAACTGGCGGGCGAGCCGTTGGCCGACCCGGCGCCCGAGCCGGCACAGCGGGACGGAATCGCCGATCCGGCCATGCAGGTGCGAGCGGCGGACCTCGAGCCGTACGTCGGCCTCCGTTACGTCGCGAAGCTGTTCCGGGTGATCGCGCTCATTCTCCTGATGCTGCTCGTGGCGGAGGTGGCGGTCATCTCCTACCAGGATGGGTGGAGAGCACTCCCCGAGCTTCTCGCCGAAGGGAGCCGGTTGCTGGTGCTCGCGGGGATGCTCTGGGGAGCGGGTGACCTCGCGATGCTGCTCATCGACATTGGGCATGACGTGCGCGCGACGCGGATTCTCATCGGCCGGCAATCCGCGCAGCACCCAGGCGAGCAGCGCTTACCGCCGCCCGGCGACGGCGTCGCGTGATTCTGTATACGATCGGCCATTCGACCCGCGCGCTCGAGGAGTTCCTGCGCCTGCTCGATGGCGAGGGGATCGTGCACGTGGCCGACGTGCGGGCATACCCGGTCTCGCTCCGCTACCCGCACTTTAACCGTGAGCCGCTGGCGTCAGCGCTGGCCACGCTCGGAGTCGGCTACTCGCACCACGCGGCGCTCGGCGGTCGGCGCACGCCGGCGCCGGACTCTCCGAACGCGGGGTGGCGGAACGCCGGCTTCCGCGGATATGCGGACCACATGCGGACCTCGGAGTTCGGCTCCGCGCTCGAGGCGCTCCTCGTTGTGGCGCGTGAGACTCCGACCGCCGTGATGTGCGCCGAAGCGGTGCCCTGGCGATGCCACCGCTCTTTGATCGCCGACGCGGTGGTCGCGCGAGGTGGCTCGGTCAGGCATATCCTGGACGCGGGCGCCCGGCCGCATCTCCTCCACGACTTCGCCGTCGTTCGCGGAGAGATGGTTACGTACCCGTCAGGAGGGGGCGGAGCGGTGCAGGGACAGTTGCTGTGAGCTGGCGCACGACGCGTTTCGGTATGGGAGTTGCCAGTAGGATGAGTGACTGGTTGCGACAACCTCAAACGGAGCGACGCATATGCTTTGGACGCTGGCAATCATCCTATTCGTGCTCTGGCTGCTCGGCGCGTTTGTGTTCAACGTTGCCGGCGGCGTCATCCACCTCCTGCTCGTCATTGCCGCCATCGTCGTCGTCTGGCGGCTCGTCACGGGGCGGCGACCGGTGGTGTAGCGCGCTGTCGTTCGGCGCTAGCACGATCTGCGGGCGGCCGTGAGGCCGCCCGCTTCGTGTACCCAGGCGTGCCTCGGAATCGTGATATGACGCATTCCCGGCCGCTCGACGTTCACGTCGTCTCGCACACGCACTGGGACCGCGAATGGTATCACCCCGCGGGCGTCTTTCGGCAGCGGTTGGTGGCGCTGATGGATGAGCTGCTCGACGCCGCCGCTACCTCCCACGCGGAGGGCGACGGCTCCTTCCTGCTCGATGGTCAAGCGATTCTGCTCGAGGACTACGTCGCCGTACGACCCGATCGGCGGGCCGAGCTCGAGGCCCGCTTGCGTGCTGGCTTGCTCGAGGCGGGCCCGTGGTACGTTCTCGCGGATGAGCTCATTCCGTCAGGAGAAGCGTTGGTGCGCAACCTCCTCGCCGGGCGGCGCGTGCTGGCGTCGTTCGGCGCGCTGGCACCGCCGGTGCTGTACTCGCCTGACGCCTTCGGTCACCCTGCAGCGCTTCCCTGTCTCGCCGCCGGGTTCGGCTGCGGTGTGATCATCGTTTGGCGGGGGCTCGGTGGCGAGCGGTGGCCGGCGGGAGACACGTTCCGCTGGCGCGCCCCGGATGGCTCGAGCGCGCTCGTGCATCACCTTCCAGCCGGCGGCTACGAGTACGGGGCCAGCCTGCCCATCGAGGCTGACGCGGCCCGCACACGCTGGCGGCAACTGCGCGCCGTGCTCGCCCCGCGCTCGCGCCTTGGCGTGCTTCTCGTTCTGAACGGAGCCGACCACCACGCGCGACAGGAGGGGCTAGACGCGGCGCTCGAAGCGCTCTCCCAAGCCGCCCTGCCGGATCGCGTACGGCGCGCCTCGCTCGGCGGCTTCGCGAGCGCGGTGACGGGGCGGGCGACCTCCGCAGACATACCTCCGATCGACGGGGAGCTCCGCGCGTCGTACGGGCACGCATGGACACTGCAGGGAACGTTCGGCACGCGCGCGCACCTCAAGCGACGGAACGCGCGCATCGAGCGGTTCCTGCTGCGCGACGCGGAGCCCTGGGCGGCATTGGCGGTGCACGCCGGGAGTTCGTCGCGCCGGCACTTCTTGAACGCCGCCTGGACGACACTGCTGCGCTGTCACCCGCACGACACACTCTGCGGTTGCTCCATCGACGAGGTAGCGCGCGCGATGGAAGCGCGGCTGGACGACGCCGAGTCGCAGGCCACGGCACTCCGCGACGAGGCCTTGCATCGCGTCGCCGGCCACGATCCCACAGCGGCGCGTACGGCACGCGAGCGGTGGCGGTCCGTCGTGCTGGTGCGCAATCCGGCGCCGCGGCCACGCGGCGGCGTCGCTGAGCTGGAGGTGCTCACGTTCCGGCAGATCGTGCCGGTCGGACCCGGCTCAGGGGGCGTCATACCGAACTATGCGTCCCCGCGGCCATTCACGCTCGCGGGCGGAACGATTCCATTCCAGCTACTGGAGCGCACCGTCCGTTACGAGCGCATAGAGTCGCCGCGCCATTACCCAATCAACCAACTTGTGGACGTCGCCCGAGTGGTCGCGCTGGTACCCATCGTGCCCGGCTACGGCATCCGGGCAATCGCGGTCGACGAGGGCGAGGCGGCAGAGCCCGGGCGCGGCGTCGAGGTGGGGCAGCGCTGGATGCGCAACGCGCACCTCGCTGTCGAAGTCGGTGACGATGGGACGGTCCGCTTGCGCGTGCCCGTGCACGGCATCGAGATCACTTCCCTCCTCGCCTTCGAGGACGTTGGGGACGCGGGAGACCTCTATACGCCGTCGCCCATCGAGCCGCGTTTGACCGTCGAACGGTGTAACGGCGTCGAGCTCGTTCATCGAGGCCCCATCCGTGCCTCGCTTCGCCTGACGTACGCCATCGCGGTCCCCATCGGCTCGGACCGCTCCGGCCGGTCCACCGCGACGGTCAGCAGCTCGGTGGTCGTGACGCTTACGCTGGACGCGGACGCATCGTTTCTCCGGATCGGCGTCCGCGGCGACAACGGCGCTCGCGACCACCGCCTCCGCGTCGTTCTCGCGAGCGGTCTCGGTGCCAATACGCGCGTCTACGCCGACGCGGCCTTCGGTCCGGTGTGCCGTGAGCCGATTGTCGTCTCCCCGGCGGCGAGCGCGGTCGAACTGACCCCGCCAACCGCGCCGCTCGCCCGCTATCTGACGGTCGCCGGTGAGTCGTCAGGCGTGACGATCTACAGCGACGGACTCGCGGAGTACGAGGCGACGGAGGAAGGGAAGGTCGCGATCACCCTCGTGCGCGCCGTCGGCGAGCTCTCCCGCAACGATCTCCCCGAGCGCCCCGGTCACGCTGGTTGGCCGGCGGCCACTCCGGAGGCGCAGTGCCTCGGCCCCTTCGCCGCGGAGTTCGCCGTCTTTCCGCACGGCCCGCGCGACGATGCCACGATCGCGCGCATCGAGCGAACCGCCGACGACGTCCTCCTTCCGCTGACCGGTGCCACTCTCGGATCCGCCATGACGACCCCGGACCTTACGCACGGCGTCACGCTCGAGGGCGCCGGACTCGCGTTCTCCACGTGT
>JALZIF010000260.1 GCA_030860435.1 Gemmatimonadota bacterium
GTCTCGCTCGCGACGCGCCCTTGCGCGAAGAGACCGCCGACGAGCGACGCGCCCGTGTTCGGCACCCCGACCTGAATGCGCACCTGCCCCGTCGCGGGGTCCGCTACCGGATTGATTCGTTCGACGCGCCCCGAAAATGCGCGCTCATACCCGGTGACGGTGAACTCGACGGGATCCCCGACACGCACCGCGGCGATCTCCGCGGCGGGGACCGAGGCCTCGAGCTTCATCCGCGTAGGATCGACGACGGTGAACATCGCGCTCCCCGGCTGTACGACGTCTCCTGCCTGCACCTCTCGCGCGCTGACGACTCCGTTGCCCGGCGCGCGGACGCGGGTCTTCGCCAACTGCTGCTCGGCTAGCGCGAAGCGAGCGCGGGCATCGGCGAGCTGCGCCGTCGCCGCCGCCGCTTGGGAGCGCGCCGCCTCCACATCGCGGTCGGCGATCGCGCCGGCACCGGCCAACGTCTCGCTCCGCTCCGCGTTACGCTGCGCCAATGACGCTGACACCTCGGCGGATCCGACCGCGCTCCTGGCGGACAGGTACGCGTCGCGGATCGCGGCATCGTCGATGCGGGCGAGGAGAGCGCCGCGCCCCACGCGCTCGCCCTGCTCCGCGGACGTTTGCAGCACGGCGCCCGCGACCTCGGCGCGCACAGTCGCGCTCCACTCCGGCTCGAGGCTCCCCGAGATGAGCGGTCCGCTGTGGAGCTGCGTCGTCTCGGCGACCACGATGTTTTCGGCGCCGACCGTCACCGTCGCTGGCGGCGCCGCCTCGGCCGCGTTCGCGTCCGTGTCTCGGTCGCACGCGCCTAACGCGAGCACGGAGAGGGCAGCGCCCAGTCCTATCCGGGCGGCGCACGCCATCGCTGCCTGTTTCCTGATTCCTGTCCTCATGGGCTGCCCGCTCCGGTAAAGCGTTCTTGTGATTGATCGGCCGACTGCTGCGGCGGTCGCTGTTGTCCTTGTGGCTCCGGACTCTGCTGTCCCCGCGGCGCGCTCGCCCCGCCACTGAGCCCGGCTAGCGGGAGGTCCTTGAGCAGCGCCAGGCGAGCGCGGGCCACCTGCAGGTCGCGCGCGGCGAGAGCGCGGTTCGCCTGTGCCTGCTGCAGCAGTATGCGCGAGTCGGAAAGCTCGGTCTGCGTGGAGATCCCTTCGCTGAACCGCACCTCGGCGATCTGGTAGGCGCGCGCCGCCTGCTCGGCGGTCCCCGCGCTCGCTTGCCAACTCGCCTCAGCGGCCTCGTGCTGCGCCAACGCGGTCCGCGTGTCGAGCGTGGTGAGCTCGCGCACCTGTTGGAGTCGCAGCCGTTGTTCGTCGAGGTTCGCGCGGGCCACCAGCTCGTCACCGCGGATGCGACCGCCGGTGAAGAGCGGGAGCGAGAGAGTCACGCCGACGTTCCAGTTCGAGTTGAACTCGTTCCACGCCGGAACCCCTCCCGCAGGGTAGCCGACGCGCCCGTACTGAGAGAACACGCTCACTGCCGGCAGGCGCTGCGACCGCGCGACCCGCAGGAGCCCTTCCTGCACGTGCAACAACTCCTCCGCCTGCCGCACCGGCGCGCGGCCTTCAGTGGCGGTGTCGGGGGTAACGACCGTGCGCGACGCGAGCCGCGCCGGCGTCGCCACGAGGCTGTCGCCGAGCCCGCTCGTCAGGGTGAGCGGTTCGTCGAGCGGGATCTCGAGGAGCTGCTTGAGCCGCAGGTACGCGATCTCGCGATCGGTGCGCCGCTGCACGAGGACCGGGAGCTGGTTGTCGCGTGTGACCTGCGCGCGCAGCAGCTCGAACTCGGGCTGCGTCCCCACCTGCCGCGCGAGGCGCGTCTGCGTGAGCGTTGTTTCAGCCTGCTGGAGCGTGGCCTGCGCGATCCCGTAGAGCCGGTCGGTGAGCACCGCGTCGTAGTACGCCTGCACGACGTCGAGCACCACTTGCGCACGAGTCGACGCAAACTCGATCTCGGCGTTGCGGCGGCCGGCCGTCGCGATGCGATTCTGAGCGACGATGCGCCCGCCGGCAAACAGCGGCTGCGAAACATCCAGACCGACGCGCCAGGTGTTCTCGCGGCCGAAGGGGAGGTTGCTGAAGTCGATCCCGCCACCGCCGGTCGGCCGGCAATCGGTCGCTAGCGCAAGCGCTCGCTCGAGCGAATCGAGCCGCTCTCCCGTGGATGGTCCCGATCCGGGAGGCACGAAGACCCGACAGGGTTGGCGGGTGTCTGGCGGCCCAAAGGAGATGTCGTCGAACTCGGACGCGAGCGCCCGCGTGTACGACGCAGTCCCCCCGATCTGCGGGAGGAACTGGCTGCGAGCGCGCTGCTGCTCGCCGCGCGCACGGTCGAGCCCGGCGCGAGCGATTCCTACATCCTCGCTCGCGCGCTCGGCTACGCTGAGCGCGTCGTCGAGCGAGAGAGTGCGCTGGCTCCCGCGAGGGGGCCCGCCGACGCCTTGCGCCGACAACGGGCGCGCACCGGCGAAACTAAGTAGCGCCGCGGCGAGCGCGTAGCTGGCAGCACGGCTGAGGAGAACGTTATGACTCATATCGAGCATGGACTCATGTCGGTGTGACTCGTTATGGCGCGGCTCGCGTTATTGTAGAACGTGCGCGCGCACCGCGCGGTTTCGGCGCAATCGGATCCGCGAGTCCGTGGCGTGGCCCGCTGGGTGCGCCGATCGCAGTGAGGATCATACGGACGCATTCGGCCATCGATTCATCGGCGGGCCCCCACGCGGCATGCTCGCTCACCATCACGTCGCGCCACATCGCGTCGGCGAAAATCGTGGCCAGCAGCATCCAGGCGGCGGTGTCCGGATCGAAGTCGCCGGTCGCGATCCCACGCTCGCGCAGCCTGACGAAGTATCCGCGAAGGATCGCGGCAGCCGCGCACGGGCCCGCCGTCGCCGGTTTACCCATCTCCGGTCGTTCGGCCATCTCCCCCATGCAGGTGCGGATGAGCGAGCGCTTCTCGTACAACGTCGCGTGATGCTCGACGCACCACGCTGTTAGCTCCCGCGCGGGATTCTCGGGAATGTCCGGAAGCGGCGGGAGGTCAGGGACGCGACCGCAGTGGTGTAGGGCCTCGAGCAGGAGGGCGTCCTTCGAGCCGAAGTGCCGGAAGAGGGTGATCTCATTGACCCCTGCTTCCTGGGCGATTCGGCGCGTAGTCGCGCCCCGGTAGCCGGCCTCGGCGTAGATGCAGGCGGCGGCGCTGAGCAGCTTCTCGCGTATGTCCATGGGGGACGGAAGCTAAAAGAAACGGATGTGTAAGCAAGTAGGTACTTACATCACGTTACGAGTACGCGACAATCGGCTCCAAGTTTCGGCTCTTCGGGGTCTAGTGTGGGTAGGAAAGCGGGGAAACGACCTGGACAGGATGAATGGGATGCACAGGATGAAAACGAACACAGGAGCTGCTGCAGTCGCGGTGCCCAAGGCGGGTGTCTCACATCCTGTTCCTCCTGTTCATCCTGTCCGGCTGTTTGATGGGTCGGCCAAAACGCCCGCCAAACCACGGTGTCCGCGTTCCGGTCCTGCCGCTATGCTTTCGCGCATGCGCCGCGACACGCCGTTCGTCCGAACGCTCTGGCTCCTCTGCGCCCTGTTGCAGCTCTCGCTGCCCGGGCTCGCGTCGTGGGCCGAAGCACGCATCGCCGCGGCGTCGGGGGCAGCGGTCGCGCACGTCGAGGACCGTACGTCCGAATCGTGCGTCCCCGTCCACCCCGCGGACTGCGCACTGTGCCGGTACGTCGGCTCGCGTGAAGCCCCTCCGCCCGAGAGCGCGTCGTCGCCCGCACGCGTCGCCTGCGCGCAGGCTCCGGCGGCCTCCGCCGACACGCCCGACCGACTCGCGGCTCTCGCCCTTCTCCGCCCGCGCGCCCCGCCACTTCTCTCCTGAGCCCGGCCCTCGCTCCGACCGGAGCGGAGCTGCGGCAGCAGACGTAGGCACCAGATAAATCGCAAGGCTTTCGCGGCTGTTCGCGCCAATCGGCGCGCGCGCCCGGCACTTGCTCTACGCCGCGCTAAGGGAGAGAGCACATGAGATCACTTCTTCTTCGATTCGGCGCCGTCGTGCTCGCCGCGCTCGGCGGTGCGACGTCCGCTGCCGCTGCCGCGGCGCCGCCACTGACCGGCATCGTGCAGGACACGGCCGGCGCCCCGCTTCCTAACGTCACGGTCATCGTCAGCGAGCTCAATCGCGTGGCGACGACCGACGGGAGCGGGCGCTTCGCCTTCCGGTCGCTGCCGGCCGGGACGTACCACCTGAACGCCATCCTCATCGGACACGCCGCCTCGCACACCGTGGTCGTCATCCCGCAGGACGGCGACGAGGTGCGCGTCACGATTGTGATGCGCGCGACGCCGCTTCGCCTGACGACGGTCCAGGTGACGGCGACGCCGACGGGTACCGATCCGCTGAACATCACTCAGTCCACCATCGAGCTGTCGGGGAAGGAGCTGAGCCGCGGGCTCGGCGCGAGCGTCGCGCAGACCCTCAGCAACGAGCCGGGGATGGCGATGCGATACGCCGGGCCGGGCGCGAACTCGCCTGTCATCCGCGGGCTCGACGGAGAGCGGATACTCGTCTTGCAGGACGGCCAGCGCACCGGCGACCTGTCCACGACCTCGGCTGACCATGGCGTCTCGGTTGACCCCCTCGCAGCCACGCGCATGGAGGTCGTTCGCGGCCCAGCGTCGCTGCTCTACGGAAACAACGCGCTTGGCGGCGTCGTCAACGTCATATCCAACGACATTCCGACCACCGTCCCGACGCACATCGAGGGCTACTTCGCCGGTCAGGCGGAATCGGTCAATCCCGGTGGCGCTGTGTCAGGTGGTGTCAGTGTCCCGCTCGGAACTTCGTTCGCTTTCACCGCCCGCGGCGGTGGCCGTAACCTCGGCGATGTCCACACCGGTGGCGGCGACCGGCTAGACAACAGCTACTCCAAGAACCTTAACGGCGTCGCCGGGCTCGGCTACTTCGTTGAGCGGGCGACCGCCGGAGTCGCGTACCGCGGCTTCGGCTTCGACTACGGACTCCCCGCCGGTCACGGTCACGGTCACGACGAGCACGAGGATGAGGACGAGCATCAGGAGGAAGAGGCTGAGGAGGGCGGGGTCCATATCGAGGGAAGCCGGCATGATGTCGTCGGCCGGGTGGACTTTACTCTCGGCCAGGGAGGGGGGGCGTTCACCTACCTGCGCCTCGACGGGACGGCTCAGCGCTACACGCACGACGAGATCGAGCCGTCAGGCGAGATCGGAACGACGTTCAAGCTCAATACCCAGACCGTGAACGCGACGGCGCGCACCCGCTTCGGCCGGATGATCGGCGCGATCGGCGCGTCGGGACTCTTCCGGCAGTACCGGCCGGAAGGAGAGGAAGCGCTCACTCCGCCGGCGACGAGCAGCAGCGGCGGGCTCTTCGTCTTCCAGGAGCTGCTGCTCGGCCGCGACACAGCGCCTGACGCGCACATCCCACGGCTGCAGCTAGGCGGGCGCTACGACACGTACCGCATCGAGACTGAACCGGGGGGAGCCCGATTCGAGGGAGTGGGTCCGCGGACGCGCACCTTCGGCAGCGTCTCCGGCTCGCTCGGACTCAACGTCCCGATCGGTGAGGCGACAACCGTCGGAGTCAGCGTCGCCCGCGCCTTCCGCGCGCCGACCGTCGAAGAGCTGTACTCCAACGCCTTCCATGCCGCCCTCGGCTCATTCGACCGCGGCAATGCCGACCTCGAGGCGGAAACGAACCAGGGAGCGGATGCGATCCTTCGCACGCAATCGGGAAGCGTGACCGCGCAGCTCGCCGGCTTCTACAATCGGATCGATGACTACATCACGCCCGACATCGTGAAGGACACGACCATCGTGGACGAGCACGACGGCGACGTGATCACCGTCCCGCTCAACGTCTTCGCGCAGCGGGACGCGACGCTGCGCGGGCTCGAGGGGCAGGTCGAGGCGAGGGTCACCCGGCGCGTCGTAGTTGGGGCGATGGGGGATGTTGTGCGCGGCCGCTTCGTGGGCGGCGCGCCGATCCCCTTCATGCCCGCCGCACGCGTCGGCGGCTCGCTCCGCTGGGACGACGGGCGCTGGTCGTTCGGCGGCACGGCGCGCCATGCGTTCGCCCAGGATCTCGCGGCCGAGCGCGAGGCGCGCAACGAGCACGCCACCGACGCCTACACGGTATTCGGCCTGGACGCGGGTCTCACGTTCATCGCCGCCCATCGTGTGCACTCGGTGACGCTTCGCGCCGACAACGTCTTGGACGAGGAGTATCGGGAAGCCACGAGCCGGATCAAGGAGGTCGTCGCGAACCCGGGGCGGAACGTGACGGTGGTGTACAAGTTGTTGTTTTAGCGTTGAGCGGGGCGTTGAGCGGAGCGTTGAGCGTAGAACGTTGAGCGTAACAACACGACGACCTGACTCCTTTCCTTCACTCGCGGCACCCTCAACGCTCAACGCTCAACGCTCAACACCCCTCCGCCTCGCCTGGTCCAGATGCGTCCCGTCGTCGCGGAGGTCGTTGAAGTAGCCCCACGTCCAGCCGATGAGCGGGATGGTGAGGAAGAACCACCATGTGATCGCGCCGTAGAGCGGCATGTAGGGGAAGCCGGCCGACGCGGGGGTGAGCGCACGCTGCGAGAGCCGCGTGTCGTTGTAGAGCAGGATGATGACGACCAACAGGCCGATCGAGAGGAGCCAGAGTATTCCCACCAACGCGAGACTGCGTTTGCGCTTCATATGGCAGTTGCCGGTGTAGGGTGCTGGATACGCCGAGAGCATTCGGAGCGCTCGAGTACGGTCTGGGGGGATCCAAGTCCTGAGTGATCAGTGGGAAGTCGTCAGTGGGCCAGTGTCATCCGGCGTTACTCTTGACTGACCACTGACCGACTGCTGACTCATTACTCGGATCCCGGCAGCCCGGGCTCGAGCTCTGCCCGCCTCACCTCCTCCGCCGCGGGTTCTCCCGGAACTCGATGAGGAACAAAATAAAGCCGGGCACGGTGCTCCGCACCAGAGTCGGAGCGGGACGGCTACCCCTTCACCGCCCCCGCCGTCAGCCCCTGCACGATGCGGCGCTGAAAAAAGAGTACCATCACAGCCACGGGCGCGGTCGCGATGACCGCGGCGGCGAGGATCTGCCCCCATGGCACTTGGTACTGCCCGCGGAAAAGCGCGATCGCCACGGGAACGGTCTGCCGCTCGGGGCCGAGCGTGAATGAGAGGGCGAAGAGAAACTCGTTCCAGCAGAAGATGAAGGTGAGAATCGCCGTCGTCGCGAGCCCTGGGGCGGCGAGCGGAATGATGACCTTCGTGAAGCTCTGCCACCGGCTCGCGCCATCGACGAGCGCGGCCTCCTCGAGCTCGCCCGGGAGCTGGCGGAAGAAGCCGACGAGGAGCCACACGGTCAGCGGCATCGCGAACGTCATGTACGGCATGATGAGCCCCGGATATGTGTTGATCAGCCGGAGCGAACGAAGCAGGAGATAGAGCGGGCTCACGATCGAGATCTGGGGGAACATCGTCACCGCGAGAATGAACGCGAGCACCACGCCCTGGCCGCGAAAGCGGAGTCGCGCGAGCGCGTACGCGGCGATCGCGCCGAGCGTGACGCAGAACAGCGTCGTGATACCGGCCACGATCACCGAGTTGCGGATCGGAACCCAGAAAGCCCGCTCAGAGAACAGCGCCCGGTAGTGATCGAGGATCAACTCGCGCGGCCAGAGCGATGGCTCGCGGAACAGCACGGCCTCGGGCGTGAACGAGGCGACGATCGCCCAATAGAAGGGGAACGCCATGAGCACTACGACGGCCGCCAGCGCGACGGCAGGGAGCCAGCGTAACGCACGGCGGGAAGCGGGAAGGGGGAAGCGGGAAGCGGAGCCGCTCATTTCGCGGCTCTCACTTCCCGCTCCCCAAAGCCTCTGACGTACACCAT
>JALZIF010000268.1 GCA_030860435.1 Gemmatimonadota bacterium
GTGGGGAAGGGACTCTGCGCCGGAATGAGGCGTGTGACGTAATCGATCGCGTGGTGCGCCGACCGGCGCGCGAGGCGGAGGCCGACCGAACGCTGGACCGGCGTCTCCGCGTTCGGATCCTGATACAGGAACGTGTCCCCGAGGTAGGATTCGCCATGCGCGTCGTCTGGAGTGAGCAGCGTGTACACCATCCAAGAACCGATCGTCGCGACCGACGCCAGGGCGAGTATCGCGGCGGGACGCCAGCGACGCTCCATCAGCCAGAGGAGGAACACTCCTCCGACGACGGCGACGCCGACGCTGCGTGTGAGCCCGGCGGCGATCGCCGCCGCGCCAGCCAGCCAGAGCAAGCGAGTCGTAACCGGATCGCGGGCGAGCGCCCAGATGGTCAGGGCTACTAAGAGCATGAACGGGGGCTCGGTCATCAGCCGCCCGGCGTACCACGCGACCCGTGGGTTGAGGGCCGCGGCGGCGAGGAAGAGGAGCGCCACTCCAACCGTCCACCGCTTCCGCGCGACGTCAAACATGAGCGCAAGCGCGCTGGCGGAGCAGAGAATCCCGAACGCGATCCAGAAGTCGAGATTCTCGCCGAATGGGGAGGTGAGGGCGAGCAGCGCCGGATAGCCGGGCGGGTACTTCACATGGAGGGGAAGCCCAACGTAGTACAGGTCGCGATAATGGAACTCGCCGAGCGCGCGCGCGAGCTGGACGTACATCGCGTCGTCGTGCCCGAGCGTAACCGACGGGATTCGCGTCACCCAAGAGATACCGGCGTGCACGAACAGAAGGAGCGCCGCGCACGCGGGGGCTAGCCATCCGGGGAGGCGCGGACCGCCGGCCACCGTGGCAGCCGCAGGCCCCGCAGTTTGAGCCTCGTACTTCCCGACGATAGCGGTCTTCGGTCGTGCGCCGAGCATTTAGTTGGCGAGCGTCAGGCTGGTGGGAACGCCGGCGGGATCAGGCGTCGCGGAGGGATTGCGTCGCTGCGGGATCGCTAGATCCGCGCCACCTGCCGCCTGTCGCACCCTGCGGTGTGCGATCACGCCTTTCGTAGGCACGATGTGTTCTTTGTTGCGCGGTCACCACATAAGCCGCGCGTGGTTGCTACAGTCCGCTGCGGCAGCATCATCCGGCGGGAGCCGACCCGCCTGGGCCAAGGAAACTACCGGCCCGGTGGATGGTCCCCGTCTTGCTCCCCGCCCCCGGGATGACCGAGATGACTTTGCCGCCGACGCCCGCCGCGCCACCGTCCGCCACATTCCGTCGTGAGCTTGACCGCTCGCTCGTCCGCGGCATCGCGTGGACGGGGGGTGCAAAGTGGCTTACACAGACGCTACGCTGGGCGTCGACGCTCCTGATCGCGCGCCTCCTCACCCCCGCGGATTACGGGCTCGTTGGCTATGCGACGGTCTACCTAGGACTCGTCTCGATGGTCAGCGAGTTCGGTTTGGGCGCGGCCATCGTGCAGCAGCGCGATCTGGGCGAGCGTCAGATCGCCCGGTTGGGCGGGGTCTCGGTGCTGCTCGGCGCAGCGTTGGCTGCGCTAACGGTGGCCATGTCGTGGCCGGTCGCTAGCTTCTTCGGGGAGCCGCGGGTACAGCTCGTCCTCGCCGTCCTTGGCGTGATGTTCCTGGTGCGCGGTATTCGCGTGGTGCCGCGGTCGCTGCTGAACCGCGATCTCAGGTTCCGGCACCTGGCGTGGGTGGATGGCACGGAAGCAGTCACCTTGACGCTGACGACGCTCGTGCTCGCGTACCTCGGTTTCGGGTATTGGTCGCTGGTATGGGGCTCTGTGGCCGGCGCCGTGGCCGGGACCGTGGTCGCCGTCGCCTGGGCTCACCACCGGATCGCCTGGCCGGGCCGGCTACGGGGGCTTCGCGCCTCGGTCGCTTTCGGGTGGCACGTGTCGGCATCCCGCGTGCTCTGGTACGTCTACTCTAATGCCGACTTCGTCGTCGTCGGCCGGATGCTGGGGACGGCTGCGCTCGGCGCGTATTCGTTCGCGTGGACGATCGCCAACATCCCGGTCGAGCGCGTGAGCGCCGTGGTCGGTCGGGTGACGCTGCCTGTCTTCGCCAACGTGCAGCGAGACCATGCGTCGCTCCGGCGCTACTTTCTGATGCTGACCGAGGGTTTGGCGATCATCACGTTCCCCGTCGCTATCGGCCTCGCGCTCGTCGCGCGCGAGTTCGTGCTCGTCGTCCTCGGACCGCAGTGGAGCGCGGCGGTGCTTCCGATGGCGCTCCTCGTCGGCTACAGTGGCTTCCGCTCGATTACGCTCCTCTTTCCGCAGATTCTTGTTGCGATGGGCCAGGCGAGGCGCAACGTCCAGTTCAACCTCATCGCCGCGCTCATCCTGCCTATCTTGTTCGTGATCGGGGCGATGCTCGGTGGGACGGTAGGAGTGGCGCTGGCGTGGATAGTCGGCTTCCCGATAGTCTACGTCCCCTTCTTTATGCGGCACACCTTCCGGACGATTGAGCTGCGGGTGGGCCAGTACCTGCGGGCGCTCTGGCCGGCGCTGAGCGGGACTCTGGCGATGGCGGCGGTGGTGGTGGGGATCAAGGTGTTCGTTCCCGACGCGGCGTTCGCGGCCATGGTTGGCGGCACTGCGGTGTCCGCAACGGGGGCGGCGGACACGGGAGCGATGGCGGCGCGGCTGGCGGTGGAGGCAGTGGCCGGGACGGTCACCTATGTCGCGGTCCTCGGGCTCGCTCACCGCGTGCGGGTGCTCGCCTTCATGTCGGCGTTCCGTCTGCTCGCGAAGCGTTAGGCGATGGCGAACCCGACTCCATTCTTCGTCGCCCCTGGAGGGGGGGACCGCGCCACTGGCGAGCGGCTCCTGCTCGTGAGCGACCAATTCCCCCCAGCCCAGAGCGCGGGCGCGCTGCGATGGCAGAAGCTCTCCTCATACGCGGCTGAGCGCGGCTGGACACTGGACGTCGTCACGCGCCACCCGAGCACGCTCGCGCGGCAGGATGCGGCGCGGCTGGCGGAGCTCCCACCCGGCACGCGGGTGTACGGCATTGTGCCTCACGCGATCCTGGGCGACAAGCTGGAGGCCGCCATCGGCCGGGCGGTGGCCGGGCTGCGCGGAGCGCGGACATCGGTAACTGCAGCGGAGGGCAGCGCGGCGCTGAGTCCGAGGACCTCGGCGGGTGAGGTGGCGGAGGGCCGGCCGGTCGCGCGGCGCCCGGACTCGCTCCCTCCGGACGCCCTCCGATTCGCTCCACTGGAGCTGCGTTCGTGGCTCCGCGCTTGGTGGGCGTGGCTCGACTACCGCCGGCAGGGTGCGTGGGCGCGTCAGGCAGAGGCGATGATGTTGGACGTTTACCGCCCCGACGTTCACCGCGCCGTGGTGAGCTGTGGTCCCTGGCACTTTTCAGCGCATGAGGCCGCGCGCCGCGTTGCGCAGCAGACAGGGCTCCCATTCGTGATGGATCTGCGCGATCCGTGGAGCCTCCGACGCCGCATGGCCGAGACGGCGGCGAGCCCCCTCTGGTACCGGCTCGCCGACTTCCATGAACGTCGCGCGGTAGAGCAAGCGTCGCTGGTTGTTGTCAACGCCGAGGCGGTACAC
>JALZIF010000274.1 GCA_030860435.1 Gemmatimonadota bacterium
CAGAAGTCTGGCCCCTCCGCCCCGAGCTCCACGATACGAACATCGTCGTCAGCGCCGAGGTCCTCGAGCGCGCTCCGTAGCTCCACGGCCGTCCGCTGGTCGAGCGCGTTCTTCTTCTCCGGCCGCGCGAGAGTGATGCGACCGATTCCCTCGCGACGTTCCACGCGAATGCGCGTCACGCCGCCCCCGGAAGAGCCAGGCGTCGTGCAATGTCGTCAGGCACCTCGAGGGTCATCCGCAGGAGCGCCGTCGAGTAGACCTTGCCTTGCGCATCCGTCTTGAGCGAGAGCGTTCCGCCGCCGCCGAGCGCACCGTGGAGGAGAAAGTTCACCGCTGTGATGTTGGGAAGCTCGAACCGTTGAACGTCTCCGGTGATCACCCCGCCAAAGTGCTCGGCGACTCGCTCGGTCGTAACGTACCGCTCGATGACGGGGTACCACTCGGGACGGAGCGCGATGACGCCGACGTTGGCGGTGTCTCCCTTGTCACCGGAGCGCGCATGGGCGATGTCGAGCAGGCGGACCTTCATGCGTCCACCATCTCGACGCGCGGCGTCACGACCCGCTTGTCGACCAGCGCCGGCCAGTAGGCTACGACCTCTTCCACTTTCGGCCTCCCGCCGGCAAACCCGGTGACGCTCGGGGGGCCGTTGAGCACGAGCGGCGCAAGTTCGCGAGTGAACCGCTCAACCGAGGCGCGGTTTTCCCCGCGTACTCCGATTCGGAGCTGCACCTCGGGCACGTCCGCCGCCGGCCCGGCGAGCGTTCCGTGAGTCGCGGACACGCCCAGAAACTCCGTGCTGGTAGCATCGAAACGAAGGCTCAGACGGTCGAGCCGTTCGCGCAAGACGCGGTCGGCGAGTGTCGCCTTCTCGAGCGCGTCGGGCCAGGCGTACACCAGAGTGCCGACAGCCTTGAAGCCGGCGCGGTACGCTATCGACACTTTGAGCTTGTCAGTCGGCGGCCGCCCCTTGATGCCGAAGACGCGCACGCGGTCGGCACCTACTTCCTCGAGATGGATCGTCGTGAAGTCCGCGATCACGTCAGGCGTGACATACGCGCGCGGATCCCCCATCTCGTAGACGAGCTGCTCGGCGACGGTGTGGAAGTTGATGCGACCGCCCGTTCCGGGGTGCTTGGCTATCACGAACGTACCATCCTCGTGCCCCTCGACGATCGGGTAGCCAACGTTGGCGAGGTCCGGGATGTTCCGCCAGTCGAAGAGGCAGTTTCCGCCAGAGCACTGGGCGCCGCACTCGATGATGTGTCCGGCGACGATCCCAGCGGCGAGCTTGTCCCAATCGTTTGTGGACCAGCCGAACTCGTGCAGCAGCGGTGCCATCGTGAGCGCTGTGTCCGTCGAGCGGCCGGTGATCACGACTTGTGCGCCCTTCCCCAGCGCCTCGACTATGGGAGTGGCACCGATGTAAGCGTTAGCGGAGAGCACGCGCTCGCGGACGGTGGCGAGAGGCTCCCCGGTCTCCATGTTGGCCAGCGGGTGCCCCTCATCGATGAGATCGTTGAGCCGCGGTAGGAGGTCATCACCGGTGACGACGCCCAGCCGGAGGGAGCCTGCGTGGCCGGCGTTGCGAAAGGATCTACAAACCGCCGCGGCACACGCGTCCGGGTTCACACCGCCTGCGTTCGCGATCACCTTGACTCCCTGCATCAGCACCGCGGGGAGAACGCTCTCCACCGCTCCAACGAAGTCGCGCGCGTACCCCATACTCGAGTCGCGCTCCTTCTGCTTCTGCAGGATGGACATCGTGACCTCCGCCAGATAGTCCAGCATGAGGTAATCGACAGCTCCACCCTCGACCTGGCGGCGCGGTGCCTCGAGCCAGTCGCCCCAGAATCCCTGGCCGGCGGCGACACGAACAGTGCGACTCAAGAACGGACCCTCACTGGACGCCACCCACAAAGGGTGGAAGGACGAACGGGCCTAAATGGGGGCCGGGGTTCTGGAGCGAGGCGCGAAGCGCCATCGCTAGAACGGCGCGCGTCTCCTCCGGGTACACGATGGCGTCGATGTATCCGCGCGCGCCCGCGTACTTGGCATCGAGCTGGTGCTCGTAGTCGGAACGCATCTCCTCGATCGCGGCCGCCACCTCCGGAGGTAGCGAATCGTCCTTCCGCTTCGCGTCTTCGAGCTGCGGGCCGAACACCGCCTGCACCGCGGACTCACCCTCCATTACCGCCATCCGGCCTGTTGGCCAACTGAAGATGAAGTCGGGGTCGAACCCCTGCCCCGCCATGGCGTAATAGCCGGCGCCAGACGCATGGTTGACGGTGAGGACGAGCTTCGGCACTCGCGCCGTCGCCATCGCCTCGACGAACCGCGCGCCGGCCCGAATGATCCCCTCGTGCTCTGCCTCCGGCCCTACCATGAAGCCCGAGACATCCTGCACGAAGAGGAGTGGGATTCTTTGTCGGTCGCAGCGGTCGATGAAATACGCGACCTTCTCCGCGCTCTCGGCATAAACGATTCCGCCGAAGCGCGGCCGCTCCCCGGATCGTCCCTTGATCAGGCCGCGCTGGTTGGCAATGACGCCAACGGCGATCCCCTCGATGCTCGCGTCGCCGCAGATCATCTCGCGCGCCAAGTTCTCCTGGAACTCCTCGATCGCGCCCCGGTCCACGATGGTGCGCAACACGGCGTGCATGTCGTACGACATCCGGTGGTCGGCGTGAAGGAGGTCGTAGAGCGCGTCGCCGGAAGCTTGCATCGGATCGGTACCTGACGAAGCGGAGTGATGGCGCTCGTCGGTGGCGGGGGTGGCATCTTGAAGTTGGGGGGGGGCCCCCGCGCCGTCGTGCGGCAACCTCGCGACCATGTGCCGGATCTTCTCCAGACACTCGACGTCGCTCGCCACCATGTAGTGCGCGACCCCGCTGATCTCTGTGTGCGTCCGCGCCCCGCCCAGCGTCTCCGAGTCAATGGACTGCCCGGTGGCGCCCTTGACCAGGTTCGGGCCGCCGAGCCCCATGAACGACGTCCCCTCCACCATGAGGATCACATCGGACAGCGCCGGAAGGTACGCTCCGCCAGCGATGCACTGTCCCATCACCGCCGCGATCTGGGGAATCCGGAGGTAGCGGCGCATGAGCGAGTTGTAGTAGAAGATGCGGCTCGCGCCGTACTGGCCAGGGAAAACGCCGCCCTGATACGGAAGATTCACTCCCGCCGAATCCACGAGATACACGATCGGGATGCGACAGCGCATCGCCATCTCCTGGGCGCGGAGAATCTTCCTGATCGTTTCCGGCCACCAGGAGCCGGCCTTCACCGTCGCGTCGTTGGCGACGACCACGACCTCGCGCCCGTTCACGAGCACGATTCCAGTCACCACGCCGGCGCCGGGCGCCTGCCCGTCGTACTGGTCGTGCGCGACGAGGAGTCCGACCTCCAGGAAGCGGCTTCCTGGGTCACAGAGCCGTGCGATGCGCTCGCGGGCGGTGAGCTTCCCCTGCTTGTGTTGGCGCTCGACTTTGTCCGCTCCCCCGCCCTGACGCAACCGCTCCTCGAGCTCTCGCAGCGACGCGCTGAGCTCCCGCAGTCGAGCGCTCACGCGCCCTGTTGCTCTCGCGCTGGTTCGCGCTCGCGCGCCGCAAACCATTCCTTGATGTACACGGCGAGCTGGGAGGTCGGCGTGCCGGGGCCGAACAGCTTGCCGATCCCAAGTCGACGCAGCGCGTCCATGTCCTCCTTTGGGATGATCCCCCCCCCTGTGATCAGGACATCGTCGCGCCCGGCTTCGACCAGAAGGTCCCGAACGCGCGGAAAGAGCGTCATGTGCGCGCCGCTCAGGATGGAAAGCCCGACGACGTCCACGTCTTCCTGAATCGCGGCGTTGGCGATCATCTCGGGAGTCTGATGAAGCCCCGTGTAAATCACCTCCATGCCGGCGTCGCGGAGCGAGGCGGCAACGACCTTGGCACCGCGGTCGTGTCCGTCGAGGCCAGGTTTGGCAACTAGCACGCGAATCGGTCTATCCATGAATGGCGGGAATAGGGTACGTGACGCGGGACGCCTTGGTCGACAGAAAGGTATCGCACGCGGCATCAGCCCGGCAACGTTCGACGCTGATCGGCTCACGGACCGGCGCACGCCGCCTGGTTTGCGCGCTACTCTCGCCGCATATTCTGTCGCGACCCTCGCCACGGAGACGAGTGTGGCTGACAGGTTCGCGAAAAGCGGCTCAGACCTGACATCGCGTCCTCGCTCAAGTGGCTCAGCGCGGCTACGGCGCTGCTCTCGATCACGCTCGGAACACGTCAGGTCGTGAACGCGGTCGGGGACGCGCGCGAACGGCGAGAGACAGTCGCGCGCCTGCTCGCCGCCGAGTCGATCGACCGCTCGACGCGGAACTACGAGGGCGCGTGGCGCTTGGTAGACAGTGCCGCGGGAGCGGACGGGCGGAGTCCGGTCGTCCGCCGCGCTCGCGAGGCGCTCGCCATGCAGTGGCTCCGGAATGCGAGAGGGAGCGACGATCAGGACCTGGCATCGCTCGCGCGCCGGCTTCAGAACGTGGTGAGCACGGGCGCCGCGGAAGCGACCGGAACCTATCGGGCCGATCTCCTCGCGCATATCGGATGGGCAAACTTCCTCATCGACCGTTACGGGGCCCTCGACCTCGACCGCCGCGCCGCCCTCGATAGCGCGCTCGCCATCGATTCCGCGAACGTCTACGCGCACTCGATGCACGGCTTCCTCGCCGCGTGGCGCCCGGCCGACATCCCACGGGCGCGGAGTCACTTCACGCGTGCGCTCGCCTCGGGTCGCGAACGCCCTTACGTGCGTGACCTGCAGGTCACCGCTTACATCAACGCGCGAAGCGCCGAAAGCTGGGCGAACCTGCTCCGCGTCGCCGACGAGATGCGCCGCGAGGGAGCCGAGCTCGGACCCGGCGGCGTTGCAGAGCTCCGCACCATCTACCACAGCGGTTTGTTCTCCTCCGACGAGCGCGATTCCGTGGTGCACGCGATTCCGCCGGCCGCCCACGTCGCCCTAATTCAATGGGTGTTTGCCGACGAGCTGGCGCGGCGCGGAGCATACTACGACGAGCTCACGCTCGCACTGGCCATCTTTGAGGAACGCGCCGGCCGTCCCGACCAGGCGTTGGCCGCCTACAGGGAGCTCGTGGCCCGCGACTCGCTGCCCCCGCGCCGCCAGTTGATCAGAGACGGCGTGCAACGGTTGTCTGGCGTACGGCTGGCCACGCCGCGCTAAGCCACCGGTGCGGCGTCTGCCCCGCCGTCCCTACGCGCGACGAGCAGCATCTCGCTCGACGTACGCCGCAGCGGGCGGTCACGCCACCCGTCGAACGCCTCCACGACGATTAGACCGGCTGCGGCGCAGAGCTCCGCCAACCTCGTCGCGGTATAGAGGCGAATCCGGTGGTCCCGCTCGCCCTCGCCGGACGGTCCGCGCCACGAAGAGCGAACGTGCATCACGCCCGACAGTGGGTCCATCGACCGCTCGTGCGCGACGAGTGTGCCGTCATAGGCCTTCCACCAGTCGCGTGCAAGAAAGCGCGCCATCACGCCGTCGCGGCTGGCCCCATGCCACACGAGTACACCACCTGGAGCGAGCACGCGCGCGAGCTCGGCGACCACGCGTGCGTCGTCCGCGGGGTCGAGAAAGAAGCCGAACGACGTGAAGAGGTTGAGTACAGCGTCGAAGTGAGCGGTCCACGCGGCGGGCATCCGGCGCATGTCGCCCCGCGTGTAGCGGAGCAACGGTCCTTGACCACACTGCCGGGCGAGCCGGATCAGATCGGCGGAGTAGTCGAACCCGCGAACGGTGTACCCCGCCTCGGCGAGCAGATAAGCGTGCCGTCCTTGACCACACGGCACGTCCAGAATGTGTGCGCCGAGGGGGAGTCCAAGGATCTCGACCAGTCGAGCGACTTCTCGCCGGTCACGTTCGGGGCTGAAGATCGGCTCGTATTCGAGCAGGTAGTGCGCGTCGAAGTAATGCTGCCACCACTCTCGGGCGGCAGGGGAGCGCCGGGATGCGCGGCCTCGCGGCCCTCCGGCCACTAAAAGAACACCGGCTCCCGATACGCCCCGAACACGGCTTCCATCGCGGCGCGAATCTCGAAGAGCGTGCAGTACGACCGCGCGCAGTCGAGGATGAAGGGCATGAGATTGGCGTCGCCGGCGGCCGCAACGCGCAGTGCGTCGAGGCGCCGCGTGCAGAGATCGTTGTCGCGCGTTTCCCGCAGCCGCCGCATCTGCGTCCTCTGGTCGCGCTCCGCTTCAGCGCCGATCCTGAGCAGTGGGATAGACAGCTCCGGCTCCTCGGTCACGAACTCGTTTACGCCGACGATGACGTGCCGGTGTTGCTCCACCTCCCACTGCTGCCGCGCGGCGGACCCGGCGATGCGGCGCTGGAGCCACCCCTGCTCGAGCGCCTGCACTACACTCCCCTGCGCCTCAATCTCCTCGAAGAGAGTCTCTGCCTCTCGCTCCATCTTCTCGGTGAGCGCCTCGATGTAGTAGGCGCCGCCGAGCGGGTCGATCACGTTCGGGACGCCGGTCTCGTATCCGAGCACCTGCTGCGTGCGGAGCGCCACCTCCACGGCCTCCTGCGTCGGCAGGGCGAGCGTTTCGTCCATCGAGTTGGTGTGGAGCGACTGCGTCCCGCCCAGGACCGCGGCCATAGCCTGATACGCGACGCGGACGATGTTGTTCATCGGCTGCTGCGCGGTCAGCGTGACCCCAGCGGTTTGTGAGTGGAAGCGCATCACCCACGAGCGCGGGCTCTTCGCGCCGTACCTGTCGCGGATACGCCGCGCCCAGATGCGCCGCGCGGCGCGGAGCTTAGCGATCTCCTCGAAGAAGTCGTTATGAATGTCCCAGAAGAACGACAGTCGCGGCGCGAACTCATCCACGTCGAGACCTCGTGCGATCCCGCGCTCGACGTAGGTAAAGCCGTCGGCGAGGGTGAACGCGAGCTCCTGAACGGCCGTCGCGCCCGCCTCGCGGATGTGGTAGCCGGAGATGGAGATCGTGTTCCAGAGTGGCGCGTGCTTCGCCCCCCACTCGAAGCAGTCGACGATCAGGCGGAGCGCGGGCTCGATCGGGAAGCACCACGCGTGCTGCGCCATGTACTCCTTCAGAATGTCGTTCTGAATCGTCCCGCGCAGCTTTTCACTCGACACTCCTTGCCGCTCCGCCGCCGCGATGTAGAACGCCCACAGAATGATGGCTGGGCCGTTGATCGTCATCGACGTGGACACTTGGTCGAGCGGGATCCCCTCGAAAAGTGTCTCCATATCGGCGAGGCTCGAGATCGCGACGCCGCACTTGCCGACCTCTCCCTCCGAGCGCGCGTGGTCGGAGTCGTACCCCATGAGCGTCGGGAAGTCGAACGCGACCGATAGTCCAGTCTGGCCCTGCTCGAGCAGGAACTTGTAGCGGGCGTTTGTCTCTCGGGCGGTGCCGAACCCCGCAAACTGCCTCATCGTCCACAGCTTCCCGCGATAGCCCGTCGGATGGATGCCGCGAGTGAAGGGGTAGTGGCCCGGGAGGCCGAGAGCGGAGGGTTGCAGCTCCGCGACGTCGAGCGCGGTGTACAGTGGCGCTACCTCGCCCGCGGAGTTCGTGAACCCGATGTCGCGCATCTCGCCTTTCTCGAAGCGCGCGCGCCACCGCTCCACCTCTGCGCGGAGCCGCTCCAGCTCGCCCGCCTGGTCGCGGATCGTGTCTGTCAGCTCGCGAACGGTCGTCATACGTTCGCCCCCTCGGCGTGATCTCCGGTCAGCAAGTCGCCGCTCCTGGAGAGCAGCTCGTTGGCCACGATGAACGGCGTCGTCGTTCCCTGCTCGAGCGCCGGGAGGCGCGCGTCGAGCCACTCGCTTGTCCGCGCGTCCGTCCAAAGGCGGCCACGCACCTGGGCCTCCACCACCTCCGCCACTCGCTCGCGCAGGCGTTGTCGCCGCCGATCCCGCAGCGTGCCGCTCTGCTCAAGATAAGCAAAGTGCCGGTCGAGCGCGGCGGCCAAGTCGTCGATCCCTTCGTTTCGCAGCGCTGCCGCGGCGAGGACCGGGGGCGTCCACTCTACGCCGGTCGCGGTGTTCGCGGCTTCGCGCGCCGCCTTCGCCGGGTTGTTGATGCATTTCGGGTCGACTCCGTGGTGGGCCGGAATGTTGCGGAAGATGTGCCCCATGCGCAGACCCAGCATCAGCTCGACTTCATTGCGCAGCCGGTCAGCACCGGGTCGGTCCGCCTTGTTGATGACGAAGATGTCGGCGATCTCCATCAGTCCCGCCTTCAAAGTCTGGATCGAGTCCCCCGACTCTGGGACGAGCACGACGACGCTGGTATCCGCCGTGCGCGCAATGTCCAGCTCACTCTGCCCGACCCCCACGGTCTCCACGAGGATGCGGTCGAGCCCGAATGCGTCCAGAACGTCAGCGACCTCGCGGGTCGTCGAGGCGAGTCCGCCCAGCGAGCCGCGCGTCGCCATCGAACGGATGAAGACGCCGGGATCGAGCGCGACGGACTCCATGCGAATGCGGTCGCCGAGCAGCGCACCCCCGGTGAACGGCGATGTAGGGTCGACGGCGACCACCCCGACGCTGAGCCCCTGCCCGCGATACAGGGCAGTGAGATGGGTCGTAAGGGTACTCTTCCCGGCGCCCGGCGGCCCCGTGATCCCGATCCTGCGCGCGCGGCCGAGGCGCGGGTGGAGCGCGGCGAGCAGCGCCTCGAAGCCCGGGCGGTGGTTCTCCACGATGCTCACGGCCCGCGCCAGCGCGGCCGGCCTGTGGGCATCGAAGTCGGCGAGTAGCCGCTCGTGCGAGGCGTGGCGCGCCACGGGCACCTGAGAGATCGTCAGCGCCCGTACCGCGCGCGGCGGAACGGGTTGGATAGAAGGTGGGTCGGCAAGAGAAAGATCACCAGAAACGCCACTCCGGATGCGAGCAGCGACGCGACCAGCAGGTACGCGCGCCGTTCGGCGATGTAGAGCATCGCGCCGACGAGCGCGACCATCGCCGCGAAGAGCGCGAGCAGCAAGCGGCGCACCTGTCGCGTGATGTGCTGCCGCAGCTCGAGCATGTCTCGCGGATGCGAGCGCACGCGCAACTCGTCTCGCCCAGCGCGCCGCAACACGTCGCGCAGCTCGCGCACAATGCTCGCCAGCTCGACCACCCAGTCGCGAACGAGCTGTTCCGGATCCCTCCCGAAGACCACGTCGACGAGCTGTGGCCGCATCCGCTCGACGATAGGGCGAACGAACTGCGCGCCGTTGAACTGTGGGTCGTATGCGAAGCCGAGTCCCTCGATGAGCGCCGCCGCGCGGCCGAAGTACACCAGCTCACTCGGCAGCGTGACGGGCCACCGGTAGAACGTGGCCATGACCTCGTTGACGATCCGCTGAATCTGCCGTGGGCCCGCCGCCGGCTGAAACGCGATCCGCATCACCGCGCGCGCCGCATCGCGAATCGTTCCGCGGTCCACCTCCGGATCCAATAGCCCCAGCTCGTACAGCCCCGCGATCACGCCGTCCACGTCCTGTCGCACCGCCGCCATCACGGTGGTGATGAGGCGGGTGCGCGTCTCCTTCTCGACGCGGACGACCATCCCGAAGTCGAGCATGACGACACGCCGGTCGGCCGAGACCAGGAGGTTCCCAGGATGCGGGTCCGCGTGGAACACGCCGTCGAGCAGCATCATCCTGATGTAGAGCTCGATGATCGTCTCGAGCACTTGCGGAAAGGAGACATCGCCGCTCGCCATCCGCTCGTGCAAACGGTCGACCCGCGTTCCTTCGACATACTCGAGAACGAGAACGCGGCGCCGCGTCAATTCCTCCAACACCCTCGGAATGAGGAGGCGCGGGTCGGTGGCGAAGTTCGCGCGGATGATTCCGGCATTCCGCGCCTCGGTACGGAAGTCCATCTCCTCTTCGATCCGCTTGGCAAACTCGCTCACGATGTTGGTGATCGCGCGCGTATGATGGTTCGGAAAGAGGATGTAGAGGAAATACAGAATGCGGAACGCAGCGTCGAGATCTACGGCGACCAATTCCTCGACGCCTGGGCGCAGGACCTTGACTGCGACATCACGTCCGTCGCCCGCCGGCCCGGCGACGCGCGCACGGTGCACCTGACCTAGCGACGCGGCGGCCAAGGGCGTCGGGTCGAACTGCTCGAATAGCTCGCTGACCGGCGCTCCATATTCGGCTGCGATCACCGCCTCGATCTCGGAGACAGGGAGCGGCGGCACGCGATCGGTGAGCTGCCCTAACTCCGCGAGATACGGCTCCGGAATGATGTCGGCGCGGGAGGCGAACACCTGGGCGAGCTTGATGAACGTCGGCCCGAGCCCGGCGACGGTCGCAGTCAACCGTCGTGCACGGACGCCGTGCGCCTCCACCGGGAGTCGCCGCGGCCGGCCAAACACGATCCAGCGGCGGCGGTCGCGAAGGAAAGCGATGACGTACGGAACGAGCCGCCAGAATACGGCGAACGCGCGCACGTCAGGCGGGTAGCGCGACGTCCATGGCGACGGCGCTCCCGGCAGGCTGCAGCAGCAACGAGACGACTCGCGTCGCGTCCGATTCGACGACGGTCGCCTCCAGCCCGCCCAGGCGGAACCGCTCCCCGGCGACAGGGATCCGGCCGAGCGCTCGCACGAGCGCGCCACCGAGGGTGTTAGCCTCGCTGTTCTCACGCTCCGACCCGAGGGAGACGCCGAACCGCTCTTCCACTTCGCGCAGATCGGTCGCCCCGGGGAGCAGGAGCGCGAGCGTCGGCCGCGGCATCTCGGTGGTGACCGCCGCCGGCTCATCGTGCTCGTCACGGATGTCGCCCACTATCTCCTCCAGCACATCCTCGAGCGTCACGATTCCTGCCATCCCGCCGAACTCGTCAAGCACGACAGCGAGGTGCCGTTGGCCTCGGAGCATCTCGAACAGCATCTCGCTGCACGGCTTCGCCGCCGGGGCGAACGCAACCTGGCGGAGCGCCGGCATCCGCTCCCCGCCCGACACGAGCACGTCGAAGGCGTGAACGAGCCCCACCACTTCGTCGAGCGAACCGCGATAGACGGGAACGCGGCTGTAGCCGGCTTGCGCGATCGCTCGCGCGGCCTCGCTGGGGTCCGATTCGACGTCGATCGCAAAGACCTCGGTGCGCGGAGTCATCACGTCGCGAAGGCGCTTTTCGCCGAACTGGATCACGTCCGTGATGAAGTCGATCTCTTCCTTCTCACCGATCCCCTCCAGCTCCCCCTCGCGGAGAAGGTCCTCGATCTCGTCGCGCTCCGTCGGCGGCGAGCCTGGGCCCGGGCGGGTCACTGCCGCGCGCGCAACGGCTTGTGCGGCGCGAACAACCGGCGTCATCGCGGCGCTCACACCACGCAGCATGGGGAGGAGGACGGGGACCAGCACCGTCGCCCACCGCCGGCCGATTACGCGCGGCAGCGACTGTGCCACTACCAGCATAACCGCGCCGAAAAGCGCGAGCTCGACGACGAGCGACAACGGCGTAGGGGTGCTCGCACCGATCGTGAGTCCAGCCCCAACAACGAGGAGCGCAGCGCCGGTCGTGGCGCCGAGGAGAAGGCGCTGCGGACGATCGATGTACGCCTCGGCCGAGCCCGAGCCGACTAGTCGATGCTCTGCCCAGTGACGAAGCCAGATGCGACTCACCGACCGGACCGCGGTCGCGGCGGCGGTGAGCAGCGCGAGGAGGAGAAGGATTGGCGCGAGCGCGCCCCAGAGCGACGTCACGCCGACCGCCCGGCCGGCTGTTCCAGCCGCTCGAAGTAGACACGTTCGATGCTGCGACGTCGCACCCGCTCGACGACGACTCGAAATCCGTTCAACGTCAATTGGTCGCCCGCACGAGCAATGCGACCGAGCTCCGTGAATACGAGCCCGCCGACCGTCGAAACGTCCTCCCGCTCGAATCGATGCCCGACTGCCTCGGAGAAGTCGTCGAGCGTCATACGTCCGGCCACCCAGTATCGCGTACCCGCTTCCGTCTCGATCGGCATCTCCTCGATGTCATGCTCGTCGCGGATCTCGCCGACTATCTCCTCCAGGATGTCCTCGATCGTGATGAGGCCCGCCGTACCGCCGTACTCGTCCACGACGATTGCGATGTGTGAGCTCGTCTGTTTGAAGTCTCGGAGCTGTTCGTCGATCGCCTTCCCCTCCGGGATGAAGGCAGCAGGCCGGACGAGCGAGAGCCACCCCGCGCCGGGCTCATCATCCTCGATCGCCGCCGGGAGTAGATCCTTGGCGTAGAGGATTCCTATGACGTGATCTATCGTGTCTTGGAAGACCGGAAGGCGCGAGTGCTCGGCGCTGCGGACGCGGTCCAGTACCTCGGACCATGGCATGGCACGCTCGATCCCGACTATGTCGATGCGAGGAACCATCACGTCCTGCACCTCGGTATCGCCGAGTGAGAAGACACCTTGGAGGATGGAACGCTGGGCGACGGGCGCATCGGCAGAGGCCTCCACGACTTGGCGGAACTGCTCCGGCGTCGCATCACGCTCGATGTCGCGATCGGAACGGGGAAAGATCCGCTGCAAGGCGCGCTCAATCCCTTCGCCGAACGCGGCGACCGGCGCGAGAATGAGCTCCACCGTGCGCACTACAGGCGCCAGGGCTCGAAGAAGGCGGAGCCCCGCAGCGTCGCCGAGGGCACGTGGAACGGCCTCGGCAACGAACACGACGACCAGCGCGACGAGGGCGCCAACGAGGACCGCGTCGCCGAGCGGGCGCTGCGCGAGCTGCAGGGCGCGAGCTAAGAACGCACCGGCAACCAGGTGGGACACGAGCCGGGCCAGGAGGAGCGCGCGATGAGCCCGCTCCGCGTGGGCCAGCATCTCAGCAACTCTCCGTGACGTGCCCGGCTCGAGTCGTGTGTGGGTTCCCGCGACGAGCGCACCGGCGGCGGCCGCGCAGAGCGCACCGGCGGCGGCCGCGACGAGTGCGAGCACGAACGAAGCGCCGATCATCCGCCGCTCGTACCCAGAGCGCGCGCGAGCAGCCGTTCCTGACGGCGCCACATCGGCGATCGGGTGCGCTCCTCGCCGGCCGGATGGTCGTGGCCGAGGACGTGAAGGATGCCGTGAACCGTCAGGCGGGCGATCTCGTCGCGGACGCGGGCGCCGTGACGGCGCGCATTCTCGCGCGCGACACCGGGCGCAATGTAGATGTCGCCGATGATCGGCGCGCGACCGTTTGGCCGCTCGAAGCCGAAGGCGATGACGTCGGTCGCGCCGCGGTGGCCGAGGTGCCGCCGGTTGAGGGCAGCGATGGCGCGGTCGCTGACGAACGCGACCGATATGAGCGCGTTGCGCGCGCCTTCGGCGCGCAACACATGACTCGCGATGGCCGCGACCCGCGCGCGGGCGATCGGAAGCCGGACGCCCTCCGCCATGACATCCACGGCGACCGTCATACCGCCGCGAACTCGGATGTGATGCCGCCGCTCGAGATGGGGTAGTCCACCCGCGTGTGGTGCATCCCGATGAGCACGCGCACAAACTGCTCCTTGATCTGATCGATCTGCTTGAGCGTGAGGGGAGCGTCGCGGAGCTGGCCCTGGTCGATCCGTTGCCTAACGATCAGGTCGATAACCTCCCGGAGCCGATCCGGTGTCGGCTCCGAGAGGACGTGTGACGCGGCCTCCGAACCGTCGGCCAGCATCAGGATCGCCGTCTCCGCCGACTGCGGTATCGGTCCCGGGTACTGGTAATCGGAGGGATTCGGAGGTGCGCCCTCCCGCTCCTTCGCCCTTTCCATGAAGTAACTGATCGGGACTGTTCCGTGATGCTCGGGAATGAAGGCGATAATCGTTTCGGGGAGCCGGTTCTCGTGCGCCAGCTCGATCCCTTCACGAACGTGGTTTCGGATGATCGCCGCGCTCATCGCCGGCTTCAGCTTGTCGTGCGGGTTCTGGCCGCGCGGCTGGTTCTCGACGAAGTACTGGGGCTTCTTGAGTTTCCCTATATCGTGGTAGTAAGTGCCGACCCGCCCGAGCAGCCCGTTGGCACCGATTGCGTTGCACGCCGCCTCGACGAGGTTCGCGACGCGCATCGTGTGCGCGAACGTCCCGGGAGCCTCGCGCATCAGCCGCTTCAGCAGGTCGCGGTTGAGATCGGAGTACTCGAGCAACGTGAGGTCCGTCGTGATTCTCGTGAACCGCTCCGCGAGCGGGAGCAACATCATCGCGACGGCCACGGACACGACGGCGTTGAGCGCGCCCCAACCAGCGCTAGCGAAGATCGCCTCCGTTCGCCAATCCAGGGTGAGCCCGATCGCGAGAGCGGCCAGCAGGTAGGCGAGAGCAATGAAGATGACGGGGAAATAGAACTGGTCGCGACGTCGGATGACGCGAACGCTGATGGCGGCCGCCGCGCCGACTATGAGGTTGATGAACAGCGCGTTCGTCCCCCGGAACACCCCCTGGCCGCCAATGAGAACGGCCAGGATCATGGAGGCGATCATGCTGATGCGCGGGTCGAATATCACGCTGAGCACGACGGCCGCGAGCGCTATCGGCACCCACTCGGGGTGCACGGTGGGCGCGTGCCCGACCGCCGACGCACCGACGAGCACAAGGAGGAAGATCGCCGCGAACAGCGCGAGCGATCGGTACGCCTGGTAGAGCTGGGATCGGAAGAGCACGATCGTCACGCCGAAGATCGCGAGGACGAGCGCATCGTAGAGAATCGCACCCGCGATGCGACCGATCGACCGCTCGCCCCCAGTGCGGCGCTGCATCGCGTCGTGGAGCGCGCGCAGCTTCTCGTGCTCCTCGCGTCCCACGACCTCGTGCTCGCCGACGATTTTTTCTCCCGCGCGTACCTCGTACGCGGTGACGTTCACGGAGTTCCGAAGCTCCTGCCGGCGTCGCTCCGTGCCCGCCCGGTCGTACACGACTGTTGGATGGAAGAACGCGCTCAGCAGTTTGATGTAGATCGCATCGGCGTCCGACGAGTTCGGCGCCGGATGGAGCATCCGGGCGCGGGTGAGTAGCGTGCCGAAAGTGAGGACGTCGTCGGCGAGTAGGTTTCGCTCGACGGTGCCGCGCCGCAGGAGCACTTCGCCGCGGACCTCATCCAACGCCGTGCTCGCCGTGACACCTTCGGGGAGCCATCGGCTATACGCGCGGCTGATCGCGTCGTGCATGCCGTTCCGCCGCCCAGGGGCCGCCAGGTAGGCGGCCTCTTCGGTGGTCAGGGACGTGCCTAGCGAGTCGGCCGCGCGCCGCATGGCTTCCCCGACATCCTCCGGCTGCGCCCCTCGAGCGGCCCGCGCGACCGCGGTCATGAAGCGATCGAGGCTGGCACGCGAGCTGTCGAGCGCCGCCGGGACGTAAACGAAGATAGGCTTCGCCGAGCCAGCCAGCTCGTCACGCTCCTTCGCGAGCTCCGCGTCGGTCTTTCGAACGGCGAACGCGAACGGCGCGATCACATTCTCGCTGGCGACGGCGCCCACCTCGTAGATCGGAACGTCCACGGCCGGCGCCGCTGGAAAGAGCAGATATGTCGCGACGGCGAGGCTGGCTACGAGCATCGCGCGCTTGCCATGATATACGAGGTCTTCCCGCCCTGTTCGGACAGGCGCCGGGAACGCGCCCCGGTCTCCGAGCCTTCGCAGGTCCATGTCGCTCAATCGCCGCTGTCCTGGGCGTACGCCTTCACTATCTCCCGGACCAGGCGATGGCGGATCACGTCCGCCTCGTGGAAGTAGTGAAATGCAATCCCATCGATGTCGCCCAAGATGCGCTCGATCTCGAGCAGGCCCGACTGGTCCCGCGTTGGCAGGTCGATCTGCGTCTTGTCCCCCGTCACCACCGCCTTGGAGTTCACCCCAAGGCGAGTGAGAAACATCTTCATCTGCGCGTTCGTCGCGTTCTGAGCCTCGTCGAGGATCACGAACGCGTCGGATAGGGTGCGCCCGCGCATGTACGCGAGTGGCGCGATCTCGATCGTGCGCGTCTCGAGCGCCTTCTGCATCCGCTCGGGGGGCATCATGTCATCGAGCGCGTCGTAGAGCGGGCGGAGGTACGGATCCACTTTCGCTTGCATGTCTCCGGGCAGGAAGCCCAGGTTCTCACCCGCCTCGACCGCAGGCCGCGCGAGGACGATGCGCCGCACCCGCTTTCGCATCAGAGCGTCTACCGCCGCGGCGACAGCCAGGTACGTCTTCCCCGTGCCAGCGGGACCGATGCCGATGACGATGTCGTTGTCGGTTATGAGTTGGAGATACTTCGCCTGCCCCATCGTCTTGGGCTGAATCGCGCGCCGAACGCCTGGGAAGACGATGCGAACGGAGCCCGGAACCGCACCATCTCCGTCAGGCGACGGGCCGTCTTCGTTGAAGCGGAGAACGTCGTCAGGTGTCAGAGGCTGCCGCTGCTTCGCGGCTTCGACCATCCGCTGCGCCGTCGCCGCCGCACGCTCCACGACCTCCACCGGTCCGGATATCGTGAGCGAGTCGCCGCGGAGGGCGACCTTCGCGCCCGAAACGCGCGACAGCTCGATCAGATTGGCATCGTTTACACCAGCCAACGTCAGCAGGTCGGCGCCCTCGACATTGATACGATGCGCGACTACCTCATCGCTGACGCGCTCGCTCACGCGCTCGGTCACGATGATAGTCCGTCGACTCGAATGTGCAGCTCGGCGAGATCGCTCGCGGGCACTGGCGCCGGTGCGCCCTCGAACAACGCCCGCGCCGCCGTCGTCTTGGGGAAGGCGATCACGTCGCGGAGCGAGCCGGCCCCAGCGAGGAGCATCACGATCCGGTCGAAGCCGAACGCAATCCCACCGTGCGGCGGTGCTCCCGCCCGCAGCCCTTCGAGTAGGAAGGCGAACCGCGTCTCGGCCGTAGCCTCGTCTATCCCTAACAGTCGAAACACGTCTCCTTGGAGCTTCGGATCGCTGATGCGGATGCTCCCGCCGCCGAGCTCCGTCCCATTCAGTACGACGTCATAAGCCTGCGCCCGCGCCCGCTCGGGAGCCGTCCCGAGCAGTTCGACGTCATCCGGATGCAGGGCCGTAAACGGATGGTGCACGAAGGTAAGGCCGCGCGTCGTTGGGTCTCGCTGGAAGGCCGGGAAGTCGGTCACCCAGAGAAACCGCAGCTCGCCCTCCGCGATAAGGCCCATTCGCCGCGCCACGTCCTGGCGGATCCGGTCGAGCGCGACGGACGAGATACGGTCATCCCCGGCCACTAGCACGCAGAGGTCACCGTCGTTCAGCGCTAGGAGCTCTCTGCCCCGCTCGTCAAGGTACTTGGCGGCTGGCCCCTCGAGTGCATCATTCGCGCGCTTGAGCCGCAATAACCCGCTCGCGCCGGCGCCTTTAGCGAGCAGCTCCAGCTCATCCGCCTGCTTACGCGAGAGCGTGGCTCCGCCCGGGATGCGGATCCCGCGGACCCGCCCACCTGCTTCCAATACCGCACGCGCAATGCCGAAATCGGTGGCGCGGAATGCGTCGGACGCTTCGAAAATGGGCAGATCATAGCGGAGGTCCGGACGGTCGGTACCGAACCGATCCATCGCGGCGGCGTACGTCAGGCGCCGGAATGGCGTAGGCACGACGTGCCCCCGCTCGCGCCACAGGGACGCGAGTAGCCCCTCGGCGATGCGGTAGATATCCTCAGGCCCGACGAACGACGCCTCGATGTCGATCTGCGTGAACTCGGGCTGCCGGTCGGCACGCAGGTCCTCGTCGCGGAAACAGCGAGCGATCTGAAAGTAGCGGTCGAAGCCGCTGACCATCAGGAGCTGCTTGTATAGCTGCGGCGACTGCGGGAGCGAGTAGAACTCCCCGGGATGCACCCGGCTCGGGACGAGGTAGTCGCGAGCGCCCTCGGGAGTCGGTTTCGTCAGGTTCGGCGTCTCGATCTCGAGGAAGCCGCGGTCGCTGAGGTAGCCCCGAGTCGCCTGCAGGAGGCGATGCCGTAGTAGCAGGTTCTCCTGCAGCTCGGGGCGTCGCAGGTCGAGATACCGGTGCCGGAGCCGCAATTCTTCCGCGGGGAGCAGCTCCCCCTTGCCGCGCGCGACCGGGATGACCGGTGTCACCGCGGGGCCCACGACGCTGATCGATGTAGCCCGCACCTCGACGTCGCCCGTCGGCAGCTCGCGGTTCCGCATCGGCTCGGGGCGCGCGACGACCTCACCTTCGACGACGACCACGCTCTCGGTCCCGAGCCCCGCGGCGGCATCGACTGCCGCGCGGTCAGTGAGCTCGGGATTGAACGACACCTGGACGATGCCAGCTCGGTCGCGAAGGTCCACGAAGACTAGGCCGCCGAGGTTGCGGCGCCGGTGGACCCACCCGCCGAGCCGGACGCGGAGACCGACGTCCGTCAGGCGAATCGAGCCGCAGAGGTGGGATCGCTGACTGGTGGCAAACAGTGCGGCGTCGCTCAACTCGCGGCTTCCGTTCGGCGCGATGCGAACACCAATGCACCCGTCGTTGCGCCGACAACGTCGGCGAGCCAATCGAGGGCGTCGGCCGAGCGTCCGGGTATGAACGCCTGATGCCACTCGTCGAGCGCCGCGAAGGCGAAGACCATCATCAGGACGGGCGCGAGTCCGCGCGCGCCCGGCGCCGCCCCCGCACCGAGGCCGTTCGCGCGCGCCGCCAACCAACCAAGGACGCCGTACATCCCCACGTGGGCGAGCTTGTCCGCGCCCGGAAACACGTAGGGGGCGACGGCTCCTAGGTTCGAGCCCGGAATGGACGTGATGGTCAGAATGATCGCCGCCCAAGCAACGGGCGGCGTCCATCGCCGGTAGCTCACGCCGCCTCCGACGCGTTGATCAACCGCAGAAACTCGTCGGCGGACGGAGCCCGCATGAGCTCCACGCGGAGCTGATCGCGCCTCATGAGGCGCGAGATCCGACTCAGCGCCTTCACATGCTCGCCAGACGCCGCTTCGGGGCCGATGAGAAGGAAAAAGAGGCGGACCGGTTTGCCGTCGAGGGCGTCGAAGTCAATGCCGTCGCTGGCGACCCCCGCGGCGAGGACGAGATCGTCCACATAGGGAGTGCGGCCATGCGGAATGGCGATGCCATCGCCGATCCCGGTGCTCAGCACCTGCTCGCGCTCGTGCACGGAAGAGAGGATGGCGTCGACCGAAGCGCCGTCCCGCCCTGTGGCGACCAGCTCGACCAGTTCTCTAAGGACCTCGCTCTTGGTTCGGCTGCCGAGCGGGACCCTAACGCGGTCCGCGGAGAGCAGCTTAGACAGAAGCACCCGGGCTCCAGATTCGCATAAGTTGTGATCTGAAATGTAATTGCCGGCCGAGGGCGCGGGAAGCGAGCAGTTGACGTCTGGCTGGGGCCGCCCTAACCTCCCACGCCATGCGCCGCCAAAGGATCTCGCGTCTCCTCGCTACGACGCTCGCCGGGTGTGGGCTCGTCGGGTACGTGCCGGTCCCCCGCGCGGTGGCGCAAGGGCCGGTCCCGGGACGCGACCTCCTTCGTTTTCCGCTCGGAACCATGGACCGCGCGCCGGCGCTCGCGAGCGCGATAGGAGACGGAATGGGGAATCCGGCGGCGGTGGCGCTCCTGCCCGGCGAGGTCGCGCGCGGAGGCGTCGCGGCACTCCGGACCCCGACCGAGCAGGGGGTGATGGCAGCACTACTCACGGCGGCGGTGGCGCTTCCACGTGGGCTCACCGTGGGGATCTCAGTCGCCCGCGTGACGGTGGACGGCCTCGTCCGCACCGAGACGGATCCTCAGACCATCGGTGGAGAGATACCGTACGGCACGACCGTCATCTCGGCGACGGTCGCGAGGCTCAACGCGCGGCGGCTAGCGGTGGGGCTCGCGCTGCGATATCGGCGTGGCGAGCTCGACGCCGAGCGCGCGGGGGCGATAGGGGTCGACGCGGGCGTCCTGGCCGAGCACCTCCCCTTCCGGGACGCAAGCGTCGGCGCGGCCACATTCCTCTGGCGGCCGGGGAATCCGGATGTGGAGGGAACCACCCTGAACGTGGCAGCCGACTTGCGAGTACTCGGCCCCGATACGCTGCACGAGGTACGGGCCGGCTACTCACTCTCATCGGCGGGGAGGCGGTACGGCGAGCACTTCGGCTTCGCGACAGCCCGATACGGTATCTGGGAAGGACGCGCTGGCCTTGTGCGCGTCGACGCGTACGGTCCACAGCCCTGGCGAGCTCGCATGGGGATCGTGCTCCACTACGCCCCGTACGACGTGGGTATCGCGCGCGAGGAGAACGGCGCGGGACTGTCGGCGAACTACCAGTTCACGTTGAAGGCAACCATCCGGTGACGGCGAAGCTGAACCTCCTCGACCTCGTACCATCTGCTGCCGAGCAGGCACTTCGCGACTGGTTGGGATCGCGCGAGCACCCGGCGTACCGGGCCGGCCAGGTCGTGCGCCGGCTGTGGCAGAAACCCGCGCCCGCCTTCGCGGCGATGACGGAGCTCCCCGCTGTGTTGCGCGAAGAGCTCGACGCGCACTTCGCGATCCCCCGCCTCGAGCTGATGGCGCACCAACTTTCGAGCGACGGTACGCATAAGTTCCTCTTCCGGCTCCACGATGGGCAGGCGATCGAGACCGTCGCCATTCCAGAGGGGGACCGCGTGACACTCTGCATCTCATCGCAGGCGGGATGCGCGCTACAGTGCGCCTTCTGCGCCACCGGGCTGATGGGTTTCCAGCGGAACCTCGCGGTTCACGAGGTCGCCGGGCAGGTGCGCGAGATGCGGCTAGTCGAGACCCCGGTCGCCGTGACGAACGTCGTATTCATGGGAATGGGCGAACCGCTCATGAACTGGAAGGCGGTGGACCCCGCGCTTACGATCCTCAATAGCCCGTACGGGCTTGGGATTGGGGCCCGCCATATCACGGTTTCTACCGTCGGCGTGTTGCCCGGGATCGTGGCGTTGGGCGAGCGGCCGGAGCAGTTTCGCCTGGCGTTGTCCATTCACGCCCCGAGCGATGACCTTCGCAAGGAACTAATGCCGATCAACACCAAGTACCCGCTGAGAGACGTGATTGCCGCCGCGAAGACCTTCAATCGACGGGTGACGTTCGAATACGTGATGCTCGGCGGCGTCAACGATCGCATCGAGCACGCGCTCCAACTCGGCGCGCTGGCGAATGAGTGCCGCGCTTTCGTCAATCTCATACCGCTACATCCGGGCGGGTCTGCAGCGTTCAAGCCGACGCCGCGTGACCGCATCAGAGCCTTCGCTGACGAGCTGCGCGCGCAAGGGCTGCAGGTCGCGACTAGGCGGAGCCGCGGGAAGGACATCGCGGCGGCGTGCGGCCAGCTACGGGTAGAACGGCTCGGGCGGAGGGCGCCAC
>JALZIF010000007.1 GCA_030860435.1 Gemmatimonadota bacterium
TCGGATTGCCGGGCAACTTGTACCCCTCGGGCAATTGGATGCCGTCGGCGCATCATTCCGCCGGTGTGACGCGCGCGCAGTCTGTGCGGCCCCTGAACGTGAACGGTACGCCCTCGGCGAGCGGAAAGTACGTACTGATGTCGCTCGGGATGTCGAACACCAGCCAGGAGTTCTGCAACGGTAAGTCGGGTATGCCCTGTCACGCGCGGAGCTTCATGGGTCGCGCGGCCGCGGACCCGGCGGTGAACCATACGACCCTGGCGGTCGTGAACGGCGCCAGCAGCCTGCAGGTCGCGCTCAACTGGGACAACGTGACTGACGCCAACTTCGACCGAGTCCGCGACTCCGTACTCGCCCCGCGAGGGCTATCGGAGCGGCAGGTGCAGATCATCTGGGTCAAGCTGACCAACGCCAGTCCGAAAATCGCGCTCCTCAACTCGAGCGCCGACGCCTACGCGCTTGAAGCCACATTGGGACGAGTGGTCCGCGCGATCAAGGTGCGGTACCCCAACATTCGCCAGGTCTTCGTCTCCAGCCGAATCTACGCTGGCTACGCGACGACCGCGCTCAACCCCGAACCGTACGCGTATGAGACGGGGTTCTCGGTGAAGTGGCTCGTCGGGGCGCAGATCTCGCAGATGCAGACCGGCACGGTGGATCCACGGGCCGGCAACCTGAACTACTCGACCGTCGCCCCATGGATCGCCTGGGGGCCGTACCTCTGGGCGAATGGCACCAATCCCAGGAGCGATGGCCTCGTGTGGCAACGGTCGGACTTCGCGGCCGACGGTCTGCACCCGTCAGCGGCGGGCGAGGCGAAAGTCGCAACGAAGCTGCTCGATTTCTTCAAGACTTCCCCGCACACCCGGTGCTGGTTCGTGGTCGGCGCGACGTGCTAGTCCGGCACGGTGATTGCCCTTGGTAGGGAGTCCCTGGCCGACCCGCGGCCGGGCTCGCCAAGGACGCACTAACGGGGGAGGCAGCGATGGCACACGACAAGGATCTCACCGACCGGGGCACCGAGAATAAGGTGAAGGGTGGGGCGAAGGAGATGGAGGGGAAAGTCCGCGGCGCCGTCGGCGATCTGACGGATGACGAGAGCGAGCAGCTCAAGGGGAAGGGTCAGGAGCTGAAGGGAAAGGCGCAACAGAAGTTCGGCGACGCGCAGCAGAAGGTCGATCGGAAGGACAGCGATATCTGAGCCGTCCGCAACCGGCCGCTGAGGTGGCCGGGTGGGACGGGGACGGAGGGAGCCGGGAGTGGGGCGAGGGGATCCGAGACTCGAGCTCGATCTTCTACGCCCCACTCCCGGCTCCCTCTTTACCTAGTGCCAAGGTTCCTGCGCCTACATCTTGCGCTCCACGCTCCACGCTCCACGCTCCACGCTCCACGCTCCACGCTCCACGCTCCACGCTCCACGCTCAACCAAGGCCCGCCATGACGGTGAGCGGATCGGTGCGACTGGCGCTGATGCACGAGGCACCTGCCGCGGCGGATCGGGTTCTTACGGCGGAGGCGCTCGAGTTCGTCGCCCGCTTGCACCGCGAGTTCAATCCGGCGCGCATGGCGCTACTCGCGCGGCGAGTGGAGCGGCAGCGTTCGATCGACGCTGGCGTACTGCCCGACTTCCTTGCCGAAACGGCGCGCGTGCGCGAGACCGAGTGGCGCGTCGCGCCGGCCCCTCACGACCTCGACGACCGCCGCGTCGAGATCACGGGGCCCGTGGAGCGGAAGATGATGATCAACGCGCTCAACTCGGGCGCGAAGATCTTCATGGCGGATTTCGAGGACGCCCTTTCGCCGACGTGGAGCAACGTCGTCGACGGGCAAGCGAACCTCATCGATGCCATCCGCCGGACACTGGAGTTCACGAGCCCGGAGGGGAAGGCGTACCGGCTGAACGAGCGTACCGCGACGCTGGTCGTCAGGCCGCGGGGGTGGCACCTTCCGGAAAAGCACGTGCAGGTGGACGGCGCACCAGTATCGGCCAGTCTATTCGACTTCGGGCTCTACCTCTTCCACAACGCGCGCGCGCTGCGCGAACGCGGAAGCGGGCCGTACTTCTACCTCCCGAAGCTGGAGAGCCACCTCGAGGCCCGACTCTGGAACGACGTGTTCGGCTTCGCGCAGGACGCGCTTAGCATCCCGCGCGGCACCATCCGGGCGACGGTGCTGATCGAGACTATCCTCGCCGCGTTCGAGATGGACGAGATACTGTACGAGCTGCGCGACCACGCGGCGGGGCTCAACGCCGGCCGGTGGGATTACATCTTTTCGGCCATCAAGAAGCTCCGGAACCATCCCGAGATGGTCCTGCCCGACCGCTCGCAGGTGACGATGACCGTCCCCTTCATGCGCGCCTACGCCGAGCTGCTCGTAAAGACGTGTCACCGGCGCGGAGCGCATGCGATGGGCGGGATGGCGGCGTTCATCCCGAGCCGGCGCGACGCCGAAGTGAACGCGAAGGCGATCGCGAAAGTGAGGGAGGACAAGCAGCGAGAGTCGCGCGAGGGCTTTGACGGAACGTGGGTGGCGCACCCGGACTTGGTCGGGGTGGCGATGGAGGAGTTCGACCGCACGTTGGGTGATCGCCCGCATCAGAAGGACCGTCTACCGAGCGAAGTGACCCCCACCGCGAGCGACCTCCTCGACGTGCGCGTCCCTGGCGGGACGGTGAGCTTGGCAGGCGTGCGCAACAACATCAGCGTCTCGCTCCAGTACATCGGCGCGTGGCTCCGCGGGTCTGGCGCGGTCGCCATCTACAACCTCATGGAAGACGCCGCGACCGCGGAGATCTCTCGTGCCCAGCTCTGGCAGTGGATACGCCACGAGGTCTCGCTCGTCGATGCGAGTGGGAGCACGCCGGGAAGCGGTGTGCGGATGACGCGGGAGCTGTACGCGGAGCTGCGCGAGCGGGAGCTTGCGAACGTGGAGAGCATGCCGGGAATGGAGGGCGGTGCCTACCGCGACGCGGCGCGGCTGCTGGACGCGCTGGTGCTGGACGAGAAGTTCACCGAGTTCCTGACGATTCCGGGGTACGAGTATCTCGACTGAGCGCCGCAGGCGCGGGGGAGTCGCATGAGTCAGATGGGTCTCGCCGGTGAGGCAGAAGCGCTACGCCGGCGGTGGGCAGGCGACGCGCGATGGCGCGGGGTCGAGCGAACTTACATGGCCGAGGACGTGTTGCGGCTACGCGGCTCGGTTCGCGTCGAGCATACGATTGCGCGCCTCGGTGCGGAGCGATTGTGGGATCTGATTCAGGCCGATGGTTACGTCCACACCTTCGGTGCGCTCACCGGCGCGCAGGCCGTTCAGATGGTGAAGGGCGGGCTGCAGGCGATCTACCTGAGCGGATGGCAGGTAGCGGCGGATGGCAACCTCGCCGCACAGACTTACCCGGACCAGAGCCTCTACCCGAGCAACTCGGTCCCCGCACTCGTCAGGCGGCTCAACAACGCCCTCCTCCGTGCCGATCAGATCGAGTGGAGCGAAGGGAATGGCGAGGCCCGGCGGCGCTGGCTCGTTCCGATCGTCGCCGACGCCGAGGCAGGGTTTGGCGGGCCGATCCACGCCTTCGAGTTGATGAAGGCGATGATCGAAGCTGGGGCCGGCGGGGTGCACTTCGAGGACCAGCTTGCGGCGGAGAAAAAGTGTGGTCACATGGGTGGGAAGGTGCTCGTCCCGACGGGGGGGTTCGTCCGAGTGCTCAACGCCGCTCGTCTCGCGTCCGACGTGCTCGATATCCCCACGCTCGTCATTGCCCGGACAGACGCCGACTCGGCCACGCTGCTCACGAGCGACATCGACGAGCGCGACCGGGAGTTCTGCACCGGGGAGCGCACCGCGGAGGGATACTTTGTGGTCCGCGGCGGAATGGAACCCGCCGTGGCGCGGGCCCTCTCGTATGCGCCATACGCGGACCTGCTCTGGTTCGAGACCTCTACACCGGACCTGGACGAGGCGCGAGCGTTTGCCGACGCGATTCGCGCGCGATATCCCGGTAAGCTCATGGCCTACAACTGCTCGCCGTCCTTCAACTGGCAGAAGAATCTCGACGCCGCGACCACAGCGAGGTTTCAGCGCGAGCTGGGGGCGATGGGCTTCAAGTTCCAGTTCATCACTCTTGCCGGCTGGCACCTGATCAACCTCCACAGCTTCGAGCTCGCGCACGCCTACGCGGAGGAGGGGATGCCAGCGTACGTGCGGATACAGAATGAGGAATTCGCCCGCGAAGCGGACGGTTACACCGCGAGCAAGCACCAGCGTGAGGCGGGAACTGGCTACTTCGACCAGGTGCTGCTGGCGGTGTCGGGCGGGCAGGCGGCGACAGCGGCGCTGGAGGGGTCGACGGAGGCGGAGCAGTTCGCGGGGTGAGGGACTCACCGATGAAGTTCCAGAGCCAGAGGAGAGGGCCGTTCGGAAATACGGCCCTCCATATCCCGCGCAGGCACGGGCGTGCCGTGGCTCAATAGAGCTCGCCGTCACCGTCCCCGTGCCAGAAGTTCCATCGGGCCGCGTTGAGATTCCGGCCCGGCAACGGAGCTCGGACCAAGCAGGTAAAGCGCGGGGTCGTGCGGAGCCCGACAAATCCCCCTCGCCTAAGCACCCACCGCACTCGGGGCGAGGTCGCAAAAGTCTTGAGGACTCCGCACCCGGCAGTCCGGGCCGCCTCCCGTGACGCGGAGACCAGCGCGGCAAGCGCCGGAAGGTCGTCGGTCGGCACAATGACGTCGACCAGCCAGGCTGGGCCTCCCGGCCCGGACGGAAGCCTCACCACCGCGCATCCACGAAGTCCTTCCGGACCATCGGCGCGGAGAAGGAGATAGGCCCGACCCGGCACGTCCTGATAGCGCCAGCTCAGGTAGCGGGATGACTTGACCGGAACGACCTCGTCTCCGGCCGCGATGCGCCTGGTGAGCAAATCCACGGCCTCATCGAATCGTTCGAGCGGCCTGACCGTTAGTCCGGCGGGAATCCGCGGCCGCCGCAGCAACGCGTAGAGCCAGAACATCACGAAAGCACCGCGCACCTTTATGGAGGCCGCTGTAAACGGCCGGAGAACGCAGACCAGATGGTTCGCGTTCTCGCGATCCTCGAACCCCACCGACTTCCGGAGACCATACATCGCGTTGGAGGTCGCTTTTGCCAGGATAACCGGCGCCCGCTCGGCGGCTCGAAGCACAAGCTGCTTCCCGACTCCGCGTCCGCGCATCGCGGGATCCACGAGGGAGTCTTGTTGCAAGCAAGCGGGCACGCGCTCCCCGCGAAGTGAGAGCTCGAGAGGAACGGAATTCACGATCCCGCAGAGAGCATCGCCGTCGAACGCCAGTGTCGGATGGTTTCCGCCGGATGCAGGGACATCCCTATCGCGCCAGCAAAGGAGCTCGATCGTTCGGGCTGCCTCCGCCTGATGCCGGCTATAGAAAGCCGCAATCGCGTCCCAATCGCCTGGAACAGCCGGGCGCACCGTGAGGACGGGGCGCTCAGTCATGGCCGAAAGATGCGGGGCCGCGGAGGACGCAGCCCCCTGACGACTGGGTGGGGACTGCGAGTCGGATCGAACTATCTGCATGCTTGGCCAAGTCCGCCTGCCAGAGGAGCCGATTCGAGAATATGATTCCCGTTCGCCCCGACGCAAGCGCCAAGACAAAGGAGGGCCCGTGCGTAACTATTTGGCGATGATCGGTATCTTTACAGCGGCACTGAGTGTATCCGCCTCTGGCGCCGGTGCGCAATGTTACGTCTGCCTGGAACCGAGCCCCGGTATATGGCAATGCGCGCCGAACGGGAGTGGGCCGGGGTGGATCTCTTGCGAAGTCATCCCCGGCCTCGGTTGCGACGTCCATAGTGAGTGTACTATCGATCGACTTACCGCTGCGGAGCAGGTGTCACCTGATGGCACGGTCCTCTGCCACGAAAGTGGGACGCGAGCCGTGGAGCCGAACGAGATACCATCGTTTGGACCGGTCGGCTCAATTAGGGTTGACGTGGGCTCAGGCCGAGTGTATGAGCGCGGATGCGGTGGAGTCGTTTTTGCGCGCAGGTAGTCTACCGTGGTTGCTCAGGAACTTCGGCTGCGGGCGCGGTCCATGGC
>JALZIF010000074.1 GCA_030860435.1 Gemmatimonadota bacterium
AATCACTCAGCCCGCTCACCCCGAACGCCGGGGTGCCGACGCGGACGCCGGATCCAAAGACGTCTCCGGCTAGCTCCGCGGCCCCTTCGATCGCCGATGCACCGCCCGTCAGGACGACGCCGGCACTCAGCTGTCCGCCATAGCCCGCCCGATCGCCCTGTGCCTGAACGAGGTGGAAGATCTCGTCCATCAGCTGGTGGATGATGTGCGCCAGCAGCTCGCGCGGAATATGGCGATCCCCCTGCCCCACGGTGCTCGGAAGCTGGATGACTTCCTGGGGATTTACGAGGGGCTCGTAGGCGCATCCGAAGCGCTCCTTCAACCTCTCAGCGTCAGCTTGAGTGACGCCCAAACCGTGAACGAGGTCACTGGTCACGTTATTCCCGCCGAACGCGACCGTCGCGAGGTGGCGGATCTTCCCTTCGTGAAAGATCGCGAGATCGGTCGTTCCTGCTCCCATCTCGACGAGGGCCACGCCGAGCTCCTTTTCGTCCTCGGTGAGAACGCTGAGCGCACTGGCGAGCGGCTCGAGCACCAGCTCGCGCACTCCATAACCGGCCCTCTCCACCGCCTTACGAAGGTTCATCGCCGGCGAGACGCCGATCGTGACGAGGTAAACCTCGGTCTCGAGCCGCATCCCGATCATCCCCACCGGGTCGCGGATGCCGTTGGTCTTGTCGACTCGATACTCTTGAGGGATCGCGTGGAGGAGCTCGCGGTCCGGCGGGATCTGCTGCGCCCGCGCCACCTCATTCGCGCGGTCAACGTCCGCCTTCGAGATCTCATCACCGTTCACGGCGACGATACCCGTGCTGTTCATCGCCTGCACGTGCTCCCCGGCGATCCCAACGTACAGCGCAGCGACTTTTGCTCCGGCCATCCGCTCCGCGTCCTGCAACGCCTTGCGAATGGAGCGGGTCGTCTCCTCGATGTCGGAGACGACACCTCGCCGGATTCCGGATGTGCGCGCGTGCCCGACGCCGAGCACCTTGAGACTCGGGTTCTTCGGGAGCTCGCCGACGGCCTCGGCGATCATCGCGGTTGTCTTGGCCGACCCGATGTCCAGGCCAGCGACGAGGCGCTCGGCGTTCATTGCAGTCTGGCGACCACCTGGTCGCGGAAACGCAGATCGATCTCGGCGACACGGGCCTGACGGCGCGAGAGATCGCTCTCCACCGGAAGAATGTCACCGAGCCGGTCGGCGGTGATGTCCGCCGCGGCGCGCACGAGGAACGGGGGGATCGCGATGAGCAACTCGTCGCGCCCGCGTCGCTTAAGCTCCGAGATTCGCGCGAACAGGCCCGGCTGCGTTTCGCGCACTTCGCCCAGCAGGCGAAAGATCGTCGTGTCGGCCCGCGGGACGATCGGAAGGTCCACATCCATCCAACTGGGCTCGATTGGGAGCTCGATCCCGCCTTCGTCATAAGGGCGGAGACCCTGCGGCGATGGAACGAGCGCCACTGGGAGATTCTCCGTCACGCGTACGACGAGGGTTCCAGGCAGACGGCGCTCGACATCCACTTCCCTAACCTGCGGATGTGCGGCCACGCGCCGTTCGAGCTCGGACACCTCCACCCACACCGAAGTGCTCGTGTCGACGGCCATGCGAGCGTAGACGTCCGCCGGGGAAAGAAACGTCGCCCCGACCACCTCGATCTTCCGTACGCGGAAGTAGGAGAGCTCGGAGAGCGCGGCCGGCGCCCACCAGGGCGCCGCCGCCATGAGCGAGAAGGCCGTGAGCGCGCCGACGGCACGCCAGACGCGCCGCTCGCTGCGCCCGGTCGCGAGGCTCAAGGCCGGCCCGCGAGGCGGTCGAGCAGCTCGCGCCCGGTCAGGGTGATGTCGCCAGCGCCTAACGTGAGCACGACGTCACCCGGGCGCGTTCGCGCGGCGATCGCGTCGGCGAGATCACGGCGCTCCCCGCGCCACGCGACCGTCGTGCCGGCGGCGCACGCGGCGCCCTCCACAAGCGACGCGGTCACGCCGGCAATCGGGCGCTCGCGGGCCGGATAGATCTCCGTCAAGAATGCGATATCCGACAACGCCAGGGCCTCGCCGAACTCGCGAGCGAAATCGCGCGTCCTCGAGTAGAGATGCGGTTGAAAGGCGGCTAGCAATCGTCGACCCGGAAACGCCGCCCGCGCGGCGCGAAGAGTCGCGGCGATCTCGGTGGGGTGGTGGGCGTAATCATCGATGACCACGACGTCATTCACCTCACCGAGCCGCTGGAACCGGCGCTCTACCCCCCGGAACCGCTCGAGCCCGTCGGCAAGCCGTGCCGCGTCGGCCCCGAGGGCAAGCCCAGCCCCCATTGCCGCCAACGCGTTGAGCACGTTGTGTCGCCCCGGCCCGTGCAGGTGAATCTGCGCGACTCGCTCGCCGTCGAACTCGGCGACGAAGGTGGAGCCGTCCTCCCGGGGTGCGACGTCGCGCGCGACCAGGCGCGCGTCCGGCGATTCGAGGCCGTAGCGGATCACCTCGGCACCCCCAGGCGTCGGGAGGGAGGTGGCGCCGGCGTCATCAGCGCACAGCACTACGGCCCGTGCCGGCGACAAGTATCGAGCGAACGCGCCGCGGATGTCCGTCAGATCAGTGTAGATGTCCAGGTGGTCGGCCTCGACGTTCGTCACGACCGCGACCGTCGGAGTGAGCGCGAGGAAAGATCGGTCGTACTCGTCCGCTTCGACCACGAACAGACCATCGTTCCCCTGGCTCAGGTTGCCCTCCCACGCTTCCACCCGGGCACCAACGACACCTGTCGGCTCGAGCCCGGCCCCGCGCAGCGCCTCGGTCGTCATCACCGTCGTCGTGGTCTTTCCGTGTGTGCCCGCGATCCCCACCACATCGCCGCACGACACCGCCTCTCCGAGCGCCTCGGCACGGCGTACAACCGGGATTCGCCGCTCACGCGCGCGGGCGAGCTCGGGATGATCATGCGGCATCGCCGACGTCACGACAAGCGCCCGCGCGACGTCTACGTGCTCTGGATCATGGCCTGCGATCACACGGATGCCGAGCCGCTCGAGATCGCGTACTCCCGTGGGGTTGGCGTCGCAACCGGTCACAACGACCCCCCGCCGAACGACGAGTTCTGCCAGGGCCGACATTCCGGCCCCGGCGATTCCTACGAAGTGGACTGGACGAGTGTCGGAAGGATCAAACAAAGGCATGGGGAGGCGTCGGAATATAGCCTGCCGTCCCGCCTCCCCTCAATACTGCCTCAGGCGCGGTGCGATTGCGACTCGATGATTGCGAGTATGCGCTTGGCGATAGCTTCGGCAGCGTAGGGACGGCCGCGATCGCGCGCGGCCCGCGCCATCAAGGCGAGCGCGCCGCCGTCGCGGGTGAGACGTGTTACCTCGGCGTCGAGTCGCTCCACGCCCAGCTCGCGTTGCGGGAGCAGCACAGCGGCGCCAGCGTCAGCGAGCGCTCGCGCGTTTGCCGTCTGGTGGTCCGCGGCCGCGGTCGGCAGGGGGACGAGCACTGCCGGGATTCCCCAGGCGCATAGCTCGGCGGCTGTGAGCGCGCCGGCGCGCGTGAGCGCGAGATCCGCCGCGCCGTAAGCTTCGGCGATAGGCGAGAGGTAGTCAACAACGCGGACGCGTGGCGAATCGAGCCCAGCGTATTGCTCGTAGCCAACCTTCCCGGTTGCCCAGAGCACGAACAGGTGCTCCGGGATCCCGCGCGCGACCCATGCCGCGACGATCTCGTTGATCGCCCGTGCGCCCTGGCTCCCGCCGAACACGAGCGCGACCCGGCCACCCGAATCCGGAAACCCCCAACGGCGTCGAGTCGCACCCGAGTCGGGACGCGGCTCGGGCGGCGGCTCGATCGGGTTGCCGGTAACGCCAACCCACGCGTCGCGCCGCGGCCTGAGCCAGCGGGCCGCCTCCCCGTATCCGAGGTAGATCTCGCGCGCGAAACGACTCGCGAGTCGCGTTGTGAGCCCCGGAACCGAGTTTTGTTCCTGTAATACGACCGGGATGCCACTCGCCTTCGCGTACGCGAGTGCCGCGCCCGCGGCATAGCCGCCCGTGGCGACGAGAAGCGCCGGGCGCTCGTCGCGTACGATCGCGCCGAGGGTGCGCCATGCGCTCACGAGTCCGCGCGCCGTCCTCGCGTTGAGCCAGGGTTTGGCGCGGTAAAGCGGGTGAAGGTCGAGGAGGATGTGCTCGAAGCCGCTCTCCGGAAGCAGGTCGCGCTCGATTCCGCGCCGCGCTCCGACGAAGATCGGCCGGACGCCCCGTTCTGAAGCGACCAGGGCCCGCGCGATCGCGAGCCCCGGGTACAGGTGTCCTCCCGTTCCACCGCCGGCGAAAAGGACCCTCACGAGACGGTCACGCGGGCACCGCGACCGGATTGGTGGCCCGCTCGCCGAAAACGCGCACGCGCTCACTGCCGATGTTCACCAGGATCCCGGTCATCAGGAACGAGACGAGAAGGTTCGATCGCCCATAGCTGAAGAACGGGAGTGTTAGACCGGTAGTCGGGACGAGCCCGACGACGACCCCGATATGGAGGAACGCGGTGACCGCCGTCGTGGTCGTCACGCCGATCGCCACGAGACGCAGGAATGGCGAACGCGCGCCAGCGGCGATCCGGAAGCCGAGGTACGTGTAGAGCGCGAACGCGATGATGAGCACGAGCATTCCAAAAAAACCCCACTCCTCGCCGACGTTGCTTCCGATGAAGTCGCTGTACGGGTATGGCACGAATCCGTTCTGTTGCCGCCCCTCGCCAAAGCCAACGCCGAGCCACTCGCCGGAGCCGACGGCTATGAGCGATTGGCGAAGCTGGTGCCCCGCTTCGAGCGGCGCCGCCCCGGGGTCCAGAAACGCCGTGATGCGAAGGAGCGTGTACTGGAGCCGCTGGACCTCGTGCCACAACAGGGGCACGGCGCAGACTCCGAGAGCGACGAAGTGTCCGATGCGCACACCGCCGGCGAAAAGCACGATCCCCGTGATCAGCGTGAACATCATCGCCGCCGATAGGTCAGGCTCGAGGACAGCGAGTAGCCCGAGGAAGCCGACGATCACGACGAAAGGCAGAATTCCCTTGGTGAGCCGCCGCAGCTTGTCCGCCTTCTTCACGATGAGCATCGCGGTCCACACGACCACCGCGACCTTCGCCAACTCGGAAGGCTGGAAACCGAGGACCCAGCGCCGGGAGCCGTTAATGCGCGGCGCGATGGACGTCGTGAAGGGTAGGATGGTGACGAGCATGAGAACGATGCTGATCAGCATCAACGGCCAGGCCCATTTCCGCCACCTCTCGGCGTCGAGCTTGGCAGCGATCGCGAAGACGACGATGCCGGCGAGCACCCCGGTGAGCTGCCGCGTGAGATAGTACGCGCTCGCATCGTACTGGCGCGACGCTTCCGAGGCGCTTGCACTGTAGAGCACCGCGAGCCCGAATGCCTGCAGCGCCGCGACGACCAGCACCAGCGCGCGCGCGTCGAGGCCGATCTTCCAACGCTCGCGAACGGCTGGCACTGCGGCCGCGCGCCCGCTCATGCGCCCTTCCTCAAGCCTTCCGCCTCATGCCTTGGCCCTCACGTCCTCGTCGCTGACGTCCCCGGCGGCGCGCTTGAACGCCGCGCCCCGCTCTTCATAGTCGCGGAACATGTCGTAGCTGGAACAGGCCGGTGAGAGGAGCACCGCATCCCCGGCCCGCGCGAGAGCGCGGGCGCGATCGATCACCGCGTCGAAGCTCGACGCCACCCGCTCTAACCGAACGTGCCCCTTCAGGTCCTGCTCGATGAGCGGTCCGGCCTCACCATAGGCGATCACGGCGCGCGCGACGCGCCGGAGCGGCTCGATCAGCGCTGTGTACGGCTCCCCCTTGTGGCGCCCCCCGAGCAGGACGACCGTCGGACGCGTCATCCCCTGCACGGCCACGAGCGTGGAGCTGACGTTCGTGGCCTTGGAGTCGTTGATCCAGAGCACGCCGTTGGGCTCGCCGACAACCTCGAGCCGGTGCGCGAGGGCGCGAAACGATCTCAGCGCCTCAGTGATCTGCGCGCGCGCGACGGGCGTGCGGTGCGCGTCGTCCGCGACCGTGACCGCGAGCACCGCCGCGAGCGCGTTCGCGACATTGTGGTCGCCGAACAGCGCCAACTCGCTCCGCTGTAGCAGCACGCCTTCGTTTACAACGAGCGCGTCGCGGGCGCGGTCGTAGAACGCATCCACGTCGTGGCGTTGGAGCGAGAACTGGTGAGATTGTCCCCGAAGGCCAACTCCAGCCGAATTCCTTCCGCCTGCGAGTCGCGCAGGTAGCGTAAGCACTTCAGCGTCGTCGCCGTTGAGCACCCAGCGGGAGTCGTCCGTGGCGTTCCGGAAGAGCAGCGCCTTGTCGGCGTAGTAGTCGTTCACGTCGGCGTACCGGTCGAGGTGGTCCGGGCTCAGGTTCGTCACGACACCGACCGTAGGGGCGATTCCTGGCGTATCGTGGAGCTGGAACGACGACATCTCGAGCGCGATCCACTCCGGGTGCTCGCCAAGCGCGACCTCAGTGATCGGCGTGCCTATGTTTCCCGCGTCCACCGCACGTCGCCCCAGGGCCCGCAGCAAGTGGCCGATGAGCGCGGTCGTCGTCGTCTTTCCGTTTGTCCCGGTGACCCCTATCGTGCGAACGGTGGTGAGGAAACCGAGCGCAACCTCGACCTCACTCACGATCGGGACTCCCGCTGCGCGAGCCGCGGCGAGTGGCGGAGCGCTCGGCGGAATGCCGGGGCTGGCCACGACGACGGTTGCGCGCCTGATCCGCTCCAGGTCGTGCCCCCCCACCTGCGAGTCCACACCTTCGGCTCGGAGCGCCTCCGCCGCGCTGTCGAGATCTTCCGAGGCGCCAGCGTCCGAGACGTAGACGCGCCCGCCGGCCCTTGCCAACAGGGTGGACGCGGCGAAACCGCTCTTCCCGAGCCCTAGGACCGCGATCTCGCCGCGCGACCATCCGGCGGGCAGGGTGCTCATCGAAGTTTGAGCGTGGTGAGCGCCAGAAAGGCGCACAGGATACCAAGAATCCAGAACCGAACGACGACCTGCATCTCCGGCCACCCCTTCAGCTCGAAGTGATGATGGAGCGGCGCTCGCTTGAAGAGTCGGTTCCGCTGTGCGTACTCGAGCCCGTAGCGGCGACGACGGTATTTGAAGACAGCGCGCTGCAGGATCACCGACACTGTCTCCGCCACGAACACTCCTCCGACGAGCAGCAGGAGAAACTCCGACTTGAGGAGAATCGCCACCGACCCGAGCGCGCCGCCGAGCGCGAGCGAGCCGGTGTCACCCATGATAACCTGAGCCGGGTGAGTATTGAACCAGAGGAACCCGACTACCGCGCCGAACAGCGCGGCGCAGAAGATCGTCATCTCGCCCGCTCCGCGCAGGTAAAAGGTCTGGAGATACTGCGCCGTGTCGATGCGCCCGAACACGTACGCGAAGATGGCGAAGGTTGCCGCCGCGATCGCGCACAGACCCGCAGCGAGCCCGTCGAGTCCGTCGGTGAGGTTCACCGCGTTGCTCGCGCCGGTGAGGACGACGGCCACCCAGGGGACGTACAGCCACGCGACCACTGGCACGACGAGCACGTACTTGTAGAACGGGATTGTGGTCGAGGCCCCCGGGAGTGTCGCCAGAGGGTCGAGCCAGAGGTACAATCCGAGGAGGATGCCGAGCGAAAGCTGACCGGCGAGCTTGTATCGCTCGACGAGCCCGACGTTCTCCTTTCCCTCCCGCCTCTGCTTGAGCTTAAGGTAGTCGTCGAGAAAACCGATCGCTCCCATCCACGCCGTGACTATTACCGCGACCCACACGTAGCGATTCGTCAGGCGGGCCCAGAGCAAGGTCGGGACGATCGTCGCGATGAGGATGATGATTCCGCCCATCGTAGGCGTGTACTTCTTCTCTACGTGCGAATCGGGCGTGCCCTCGCGCACCACTTGCCGCACGCGCATCGTCCGTAGCCGCCTGACGATCCCGGGACCGATGACGAAAGCGACCAGCAGCGCCGTCACCGCTGCCCCCGCGGAGCGAAAGGTGATGAAGTTGAACAGTCGCAGCACGCTCCAGTAATCGGTGAGCGCCGTCATCAGGTGGTAGAGCACAAATAGGTGGGGCGAAAGTGAACGGGACCTGCGCTAATGATTCGTGGCGGACCCGGACGCCGCCGACCGCGCGCCCGCCCACTGCTCGAGTCTGGGGACTATGCGCTCGAGCCGGACACCGCGCGAGGCCTTCAGCAGAATTACGGCGTCCGAGGCGAGGCGCGCCTCCAGCAGCGTCCAAAGCTCATCGACGTCCGCGGCGGTAACGACCCGCGCGTCATCCACGCCCTCGGCGCGCAGCGCGTCGGCCATCTCGCCTACGCCTGCGATCACATCCACCGCCGCGGCGAGAGCGTAGCGTGCCAGCTCCGCGTGTAGGCGTGGAGCGTGGGCCCCCATCTCCCGCATCGTACCGAGAACCGCCACTCGCTGCCGCCCGCGGTCGAGCGTTGCGAGCAGGTCCAGCGCGGCGCGCATCGAGGGAGGATTGGCGTTGTACGCATCGTTGATGAGCGTCGCCCGGCCGAGCGTCTCCCATGCCATCCGCATCGCGGGGACCGCCATTTCCGCGATTCCCCGAGCCGCGTCGGCGATCGACACTCCGCACTCCCGCGCGACGGCCAGGGCAAGAACCGCATTCCGAACGTTGTGCGCCCCCCGCAGGGGCGGGCGAACCGTCACTCCAGCAACCTCCAGCCAACCGAGCCCGTCCTCGCGGACGCCCCACGCCGTCGTCGAAATGTCGCCGCCCTCGAGCCCGGCCACGACCGTGCGCCGCGCCGTCGCGCGCGCGCGTGCCACCGCCTCGGGGTGCGCGCCCGGGGCAACGGCGATGTCCACGCCGTCGTACACCGAAGTTTCCTCGGTCAGTATCTGGTCGAGCGAGCCTAGACCCTCGAGGTGCTCCTCGCCGATGGACGTCACGACGGCGAGTTGCGGGCCGGCGAGGTCGCGGAGCCGCGCGATCTCCCCCGGCACGTTCGTGCCGAGCTCGACGATCGCAATGTCCGCCTCGTCAGGCAGGGCGAGCAGCGTCAGAGGGACGCCAACAAGATTGTTCAGATTCCCGGTCGTCGCGTGGACATCGAGGATGGAACCGAGTGCCGCCCGCGTAAGCTCCTTGGTCGTCGTCTTCCCGTTCGAGCCAGCGATCGCGACAACCGGCTTGCCCCACGCACGGCGCCGGTGGCGCGCGAGGTCGCCCAGGGCGCGCAACGTGTCGTCCACGCCGAATACCGGCACGCCGAGTCCCGCCGCTCGATCCGGCGCCGAAACGACGAGGGCCCCCGCGCCGCGCGCCACGGCGTCGGCGAGAAAGTCGTGTGCGTCGAAGCGCTCGCCGCGCAGCGCGACGAAGAGATCTCCCCGTTGGATCGCGCGGGTATCTGTGGAGACCCCTCGAAGTGGCACCGAGCCGGTGGGAAGGTTCACCGCGGTGCGGGCGCGCAGCGCGGTCGCCGCGCGCGCCAGGGTCCAGAAGGATGTCGCGCGCGGCAATTCGATGCTGCTGGTAAGTGTTTTCGATGAC
>JALZIF010000073.1 GCA_030860435.1 Gemmatimonadota bacterium
GTCGTGGCGTGCGCGCGGGGCGAGCGCCGCGGGGGCGCACGCGAGCTCGCGATCACCTTCGACGATGCCTATCGCGGGCTGCGCGACCACGCCTTCCCGATACTGCGCGCGCACGGCTTCAGCGCGACGTGTTTCGTCATCACGGACTATGCGGGGCGACTGAACAGGTGGGACGTCGCATACGGTGGCCGGCGCTTCGCGCACCTGGCGTGGCGCGACATCGCTGCCTGGTGTGGACGCGGGATCGAGTTCGCATCGCACACTGCGACGCACCCGCGCCTGACGTGGCTTGACGATCTCGCGGTGATGCGGGAGCTCGAACGGTCGCGCGCCGCTCTCGCGACCGTGCTCGGCGATCCTCCCGCGGCCGTGAGCTACCCCTTCGGCGCCGTTCGGGAGCGCGAGCGAACATTGGCGCACGCCGCAGGCTACCGTGCCGGGTTCGGATTGGCGGGCCGCTGGGCAGGCGACGCGATGCGCATCACGCGGCTCCCGGTCTATGTTTGGTCGCCCCCCGTTCCCGGGGTCGGACCGCTGGGGCCGCTCGAGTGGCTCGGCGCGCGCGGCGCGAACCGGTGCGCGGTGGGGACGTCGGTGATTCGAGCAGTCGGTCGTAGGTGATCCGTCGTCGAACCGCGGGTTGCCGGGCCCTGACGACCGGCAACCGCGGACCAGCGCCTGGCGACGGCCGCCAACGCCGCCCATCACTCACACGAAGTACTTAGCGATCACCGGCATCAGCATCGGCTGCCTGACGAGGGCGTGGGCGAAGATCCGGCCGAGGGTGCGCTTCTCGAGAGGAATGCGGGCGACTGTGCGGGCGAGGTCGTTGAAGAAGCCGTCGTCGAGCTTGTTCAGCGCCTCCTTGACGCGGTAGAAGCGTAGATGATCGTCGCCGAGTAGGGCCATCCACTCATCGTGGTAGCGTTGGAGGCGGGCGGCGCTGGTGTCGCGCGCCGCCAGGGCCGCCGCGGCGGTGTGGGCGGCGAGACGTCCAGCCTTCATTGCGTTCACGATCCCGCCGCCGGAGAGGGGATTTACCATGTGCGCCGCGTCGCCGCACAGGATCACCCCGTCGGCGACGGTTCGCTTCACAGTCGGATGGACGATGACGCCGCCCACGGTGTATCCCGTCCGTACACCGCGCGGGAAGTACGTAGCCATGTAATCGTCGAGCCAACTGCGCGCGGGGCGGCGCTCGCTCTTCAGCGCAACGATGCCGAGCCCGACGTTCGCGACGCCAACGCCCTTCGGGAAGATCCAGGCGTAGCCGCCGGGGGCGATCCGTTCGCCGAAGTGGAGGTAGATGGCGTCCGGGTCGAACTCGATGCCGGCGACGACGTACTGCGCACAGCTCTCCATGTCGCGCGCCGGGACACGCGTGTCGAGTCCCGCCCACCGCCCGACCATTCCCTCCACGCCATCGGCGCCGATGATAAGACGAGCCATCACCGAGCCTTCTCCACGCTGGCCGCGCGTCGAGACGCGCCATCGCCCGTCCGGGTGGCGTGCCATTCCGGTCGCCTCCGTCCCGACCACGATCTCGGCTCCTTCGCGGCCCGCCTCGGCGGCCAGAGCCGGCTCGAACCGCGTGCGGTCGAGCACGTAGCCAACGTCCCCTTCGGCGACGCGAACCTCCGTCCCGTCCGGCGCCCAGAAGATGACGCGGGTGATGCGGCGCGAGATGAAGTCGCGTCCGGCCGGAGAAAGGAACTCCTCCAGTCCGCGGCTCCCAACCCCTTCGCCGCACCGAACTGGGGCACCGATCGCGCGGTCGCGCTCGATCAGCAAGACGTCGAGCGCCCGATCAGCGCGCAGGGCTTCGCGGGCGGCGATCAGTCCCGCGGGTCCGCCCCCGACGACGAGGATGTCACAGCTGATACCGGTCACGCGTCAAGCAGACGGGGCACCATCGTCAGGGCGCCCACCGGACACGGCGCTATGCACTTATGACACCCCGTGCACGCTCGCTCGTCTATCAGTAGGCCCTCACGTCGCATATGGATCGCGGCCGGCGGGCAGAGCGGCATACACAGGCCGCAGGCATCACAGAGTTGATGGTCAACGATCGCAACGTGCGCAGAGGTAACGGTGGGCATGGGCGCAGAGATAGTCGACGCGGCTAGGTCGTGTCAAGCCAACGCCTTGCCGTTGCAAACAGCACCCTTTAGCTTACCGAGCGACCGCGAGGCCCCCCGTCGCCGCCCCCCGCGTTCCGCCCGGAACGAACGAGTCACCACATTGATGCGCTGGCCTTTCTTCAAGGCGGGGTCATTCTTTCCCGCCAACGCGATCGCCGTGGATCTCGGCACCGCGAACACGCTGATCTACGTGAAGGGCGAGGGAATCGTGCTCAACGAGCCCTCCGTCGTCGCGATCGACCGTACGACGAACAAGATCAAAGGAGTGGGACTCGAGGCGAAGCGTATGCTCGGCCGCACTCCCGACAACGTCCTCGCCGTCCGCCCGATGAAAGATGGGGTGATCGCCGACTTCGACGTCACCGAGAAGATGCTACGGTATTTTCTCATGACGATCATCGACAACCACATCTTCAAAGTGAAGCCGCGGGTCATCGTGTGCGTCCCGTCCGGCATTACCGAGGTAGAGAAGCGCGCCGTCCGTGACTCCGCGCTCGGCGCGGGCGCGAAGGAGGTGTTCATGGTCGCCGAGCCGATGGCGGCGGCGATCGGCGTCGGGCTTCCGGTGGAGACGCCGACCGGGAACATGGTCATCGACATCGGCGGCGGCACGACGGAGATCGCCGTCATCGCCCTGTCGGGAATCGTGAGCGACACGTCGATCCGCACGGGTGGCGACGAGCTGGACATCGCGATCGTCCAGTTCATGCGCAAGAACTACAACCTCCTCATCGGCGAGCCGACCGCGGAGCAGATCAAGATCCAGATCGGATCGGCGGCACCGGTGGGCGAAGAGCGGGAGATGCCCGTGAAGGGTCGCGACCTCGTCTCCGGTATCCCGAAGACGGTACGCGTACACTCTAGCGAGATTCGCGAGGCGATCCAGGAGCCGATTCAGCAGATCGTCGACGCAGTGCGCCGCGCACTCGAGATCACCCCGCCCGAGCTCGCGAGCGACATCGTGGACCGCGGCATCATCATGACCGGCGGCGGCGCCCTCATCCGCGGGCTCGACCTTCTCCTCAGCCAGGAGACGGGCCTTCCGATCCACGTCGACGAGGATCCGCTCACCTGCGTCGTCCGGGGGACGGGGAAGATCCTCGACGACGAGGAGAAATACTGGTCGGTCCTTTCGACCTGAGGTGGTCCGGTGGCTCCGCCCGCACGCTCCGTTAGCCGTGCCGACACCGCGGTCCTGATCGGTTGCCTGTCGCTGGGCTTCGTCGTGCGCGTGGTGCCGGAGCCGATGAAGGAGCCCGTCGCCGCCACGCTGAGGCGGAGTATGGTTGCCCCCTTGATCTCGCTCCAACGCGATGCGGAGCTGACCCGCAGAGCGTGGCTGGAGCGCGACGACCGGACGCAGATCCGTGACAGCGCCGCACTGGATGCGATGTCGCTTCCGGCCGTCCGGCGCGAGAACGAGCAGCTCCGCAGCGCCCTCGGCCTCGGCGCCCGCTTGCGTTGGGGTTTCGTTCCCGCGGAGATCCTGCGCGGGCACGGCGTAAACGAAGAGAACACCGTTACTCTCTCCGCCGGGGAGCGAGCCGGGATCCGGGCCTTCAGCCCTGTCGTCGCCGTCGACGGGCTGGTCGGGATGGTCAAGACGGTCGATCCGCGGATGAGCATCGCGATCCTCTGGTCTCACCCCGATTTCCGTGTGAGCGCGATGGCGGCGGACGGGAGCGCGTTTGGCATCGTCGCCGCGCACCTCGGACGGCCGCAGGAGCGTCACCTGCTCGAGCTACGCGGGGTGCCGATCCGCAGCACGCTGAAGCCGGGTACGGAAGTATGGAGCTCCGGGCTCGGTGGCGTCTTTCCGCGCGGCGTTCCGCTCGGGACGGTGATCGGGGAGGACAAGCGCCCCGCCGAAGCGTGGGCAAGGACGTATCTGCTCCAGCCAGCGGTGAATCACGCGGATGTGGACGCGGTCATGATCCTTCAGCCCGAGCGCACGACCACCGGCGTCGAGGGAGTGTGGGCATCCCGAGCCAGCGTAGACTTAGCCTTGCGCCGGATCGTCGCCGCCGGTGACTCGATGGCCCAGGGAACGCGGGCAGACACGGCGCCCACTCGGTCGGCGCCGCCGGTTCGCCGCGACACGGCGCGCACCCGTCCGGTACCGGTGGTGCGGCCGGAAACGGCGCGTGCGCGCCCGGCGCCTATCCCCACTCCCCCCCTACCCGCGGTGCGCCACGATACGCTCCGGAGCGATAGCATCCAAGGCGACACTGCTGGCCGCGGCACCGCGCTGCCTCCGCCGTGACGGGTCTGAGCGCGGTGCGGACGGCGGTGGCTTTCCTGATCCTCGTCGTCCTGCACTACACGCTGCGGCCGATGCTCGGGTGGCGTGCGCAGCCAGACTTTCTCGTCATCGCGCTCCTGCTGGTGGCGATCCGCATTCGTCCGGGCCCGGCGGCAATCATCGGGATGCTGGTAGGTTTCTTCGCGGACTCGGTCGCGCTGCACGCGTTCGGTTCGTCGGCGGTCGCGATGGCCATGGTCGCGTTCTCGGCATCGTGGCTCAAGGCGGTCTTTTTCGCGGACAACATGGCGCTGAACGCCTTTTTCTTTCTCGCTGGCAAGTGGTTGTTCAACGCGATCTACCTGGTGATGGAACGCCGCTTCACCGGCGGTGAACTATTCATGGAGATACTGGTCTGGTCATCGCTGTCGGCGGCGGTAACCGCGCTCGTGGGACTTCTGACCTTGCTCATCCTCCGGCCGATACTGAGGACTTCTTCGCCGTGAGCTTCCACCCGAACGACATCGCCCGCCGTGCCCGCGGTGCGTCGGTCGGGCTGGCGGTGATCTTCATCGTGCTACTCAGCGCGTTCTTTCGGACGCAGGTGCTGCGCAACTCGGAGTACGCGCTACAGTCGGAGAGCAACCGGCTGCGGGAGGTGCCGATCCCCGCGCCGCGCGGAATCATCTACGACCGAAACGGCAGGATCATCGCCGAGAACGTCCCGGGGTACTCGGTCTCGATCCTCAGTCCGACGAGCGACTCGCTCCACGCCTCGCTTGTGCGCCTCGGACGCCTGGTTCCGCTCGACAGTTCACAGGTGGAATCCGTCGTGCGGCGGTTCCGCCGCGCTCCCAACCGCCCGACCGTGATCCTGGCGGACGCGTCGTTCGACGTGGTCTCGGTGCTCGAGGAACACCGCATCGAGTTTCCCGACCTCGTCATCCAGTCGGCGCCGAAGCGGTTCTACCCGGACAGCACGGTCGTCGCGTCGATCGTGGGGTACGTTGGCGAGGTCACCGAGGGCGAGCTGGCGAAGGAGTACGCGGCTTACAAGGCAGGGCAGCAGATCGGGAAGGGAGGGCTCGAAAAACAATACGAGAGCGAGCTCCGCGGCCGGGAAGGGATGCGCTTCGTTGAGGTCGATGCCCGGGGGCGGGTCGTGAGCGAGAAGGGGGCGCGCGACGACCTGCGTCCGCGATCGCCGGAGCCGCTCTACACCAACATCGATCTCGATCTGCAGCGGTTTACCGCGTCCGTCTTCGGCGACTCGCTCCAGGGCGGGTTGATCGCGATGGAGCCGCGAACGGGGGAGGTGCTCGCGCTGTACAGCGCGCCGAGCTTCGACCCCAACCGTTTCATCGGCGGGATTCCAACGGACTACTGGCGCGAGCTGAATACCGACCCGCGCCGCCCCCTCTACAACAAGGTGATCCAGGGGCGCTACCCGCCAGCGTCCACGTTCAAGCTTGCCCTTGCGGTGTTGGCGATGGAACGGGGGCTGATCGACCTCGACGACTACATGCCCCAAGCCTGTACTGGTGGCTACATGTACGGTACGCGCTACTTCCGGTGCTGGGACCGGCGCGGACACGGCAGCATACCGCTCGCGCGGGCGATCGAGGTCTCGTGCAACGTCTACTTCTATCAGCTAGGCCTCAAAGTCGGGCTGTCGCGCCTGCTCGCTGGCGGCGTCTCCTTGGGCTTCGCCAAGCGGAGCGGCATCGATTTGCCGAACGAGCAGCGCCCACTCTACCCGGACGCCGTCGAGTATTACAACAAGCGCTATGGCCCCCGGAGGTGGAGCAACGCGGTGGTCCTGAATCTCTCCATCGGTCAAGGGGAAAACAATCAGACCGTAGCGAGCATGGCCCGTTTTTACTCGGCCCTCGCGACCGACGGAAGGGCCGCCAAACCTGAGATCGTGCGGCGTAACCCGGAGCGGGAACAGGTCATCAGCCTGACTCCCGCGCAGATGCAAGGACTTCGGAACGCGATGGCCGGCGTGATCTCGGCGCGCGGCACGGCGGGAAGCGCGCGAATCGAGAGCGTGGTGCTCGCTGGCAAGACCGGGACCGCGCAGAACTCGCAGGATCGCGATCGCGACCACGCGTGGTTCGTGGGATTCGCTCCCGCGGAGGACCCGAAAATAGTGGTCGCCGTCATGTTGGAATTCGGGGAGCACGGCTATTCCGCGGCCCGGGTTGCGTCGAGAGTCATCGCCCACTACCTCAAGACGGCGACGACCCAGCTCCCGCCGACCGAGGGGTGAGCGGATGAGTGCCGCCCGCCGTTATCTGCCCGACCTGCCCCTTCTCACGGTCGCGCTCAGCCTGTCGATCTTCGGCATCGCGATGGTGTTCTCGGCCGGCCAGACCGACGTTCCGACCTTGGCGCAGAGCGCTTGGCGGAGCCAGATCGTCTGGCTCGTACTCGCGCTGACCGCCGCCTACTTCGCCACCCGGTCGTCGGTCCGTCTGATCGAATGGCTCACGTGGCCCGCCTTTCTCTTCAGCATCGTCTTGCTCGTCGTCACGCTCCTGTTTGGTACCGGCGCGGGCACAGCGGCGAGCATGAAGGGATGGCTGACGATCGGGGGTGTCCGGCTGGGCCAGCCGGCTGAGCTGGCGAAGATCACGGTCGTGCTGGCGCTCGCACGCGTGCTCAGCGAACGAAAGAACCCGCCGCGCTCGCTCCTCGAGCTGTGGAAACCGGGCCTCATCGTCGCGGTACCATGGCTGCTGATCATGGCGCAACCGGACCTGGGCACAGGGATCGCCTTCATCGGCATCTTGTTCGGGATGTTGTTCTGGACCGGGGTCTCCCTCCCAGTGCTCGTGTTGCTGGCGTCGCCGGCGGTGAGTTTGATTCTCGCGTTCAGCGGCCGGGTGTGGGGGGCGTGGTTTCTCCTTCTCCTTGCTCTGGTCATCTGGTACAAACCCTTCCTCACGGAAGGCGTGACGCTGATGCTTGCCAACCTCGCGACCGGCGTCGTCGCGCCGAAGCTCTGGGAGGCTCTCGCCCCGTACCAGCGCAACCGCCTGCTGGTGTTCCTCGACCCGTCGATCGACCCACGCGCGTCGGGATGGCACGTGATCCAGAGCCAGGTGGCGATCGGGTCCGGCGGACTGTTCGGGAAAGGATTTCTCGATGGGACGCAGAAGCGGCTCTCATTTCTGCCCGCGCAGCACACCGACTTCATCTTTTCTGTCGTCGGTGAGGAACTCGGGTTCATCGGCGTCATGCTTGCGCTGTCCCTCTTTCTTCTCCTCCTTCTGCGCGCGGTGCGCATCGCCGAACACGCGAGCGACTCCTTCAGTAGTCTCGTTGCGTTCGGCCTCGCTATCGGCTGGCTGGTACACATCGTTGTCAACATCGGCATGACGCTGAACCTGATGCCGATCACAGGAATTCCGCTCCCGTTCTTCAGCTACGGCGGCTCGTTTCTGCTCGCAAGCTGGCTCGCCGTGGGGATACTCCTTCGAATATCCAGCGAGGGGCGCGGTGCGTACCACGTGGGCACGGTGGTATAACAGGCGATCCTCGCCCGACTTCTTGCCGCAGACTGACCGGAGAGTCAAGTTTGGTAAATGGCCTGGTTCCGAAAAGAGAAGAAGCCTCGGCAGCCCCGGCGCGAGCGGCTGGAGATTCCCGCGGATGCCTGGGAGAAATGCGAGGCGTGCGGTCACACTGACATCCGGCAGAACTTCGTACGCAACCTCAACGTCTGCCCGGTGTGCGACTACCACCGGCGGCTCCGGGCTACCGACTACGTTAACCTCCTCCTCGACGATGGCTCGTGGGAGGAGCTCGACGTGACGCTCAAGTCGGGGGACCCGCTGGGCTTTCCAGACTACCCGCAGCGTCTGGCGCGTGCCAGCAACAACGCGGGCGACGGCGACGCCGTGATGACGGTAACTGGAACCCTGGGCGGCATGCCGATGAACCTCGCCGTCATGGACTTCGCGTTCATGGGCGGCTCGATGGGGTCGGTGGTGGGTGAGAAGATCGCACGGTTGGGGCAGCGGTCGCTGGAGCGTAAGTATCCGCTGGCGATCGTCGCGGCCTCGGGGGGGGCGCGGATGCAAGAGGGTGTACTCTCGCTCATGCAGATGGCGAAGACGGCAGCAGTGCTGGCGCAGCTCGCCGAGCGCCGGCTACCGTACATCTCGATCCTCACGAATCCTACCACGGGCGGTGTGAGCGCGAGCTTCGCGATGCTCGGCGACGCGATTCTTGCCGAGCCGGGTGCGGTCGTGGGGTTCGCGGGCCCGCGGGTGATCAAGCAGACGATCGGTCAGGATCTCCCCGAAGGGTTTCAGACCGCTGAGTTCCTGGTGGATCACGGTATGGTGGACACCGTGGTGCACCGGCGAGAGCTCAAACGGGCGGTGGAGCAGCTCGTGCGCCACATGAGCGGTCAGCCGGCGGCGGCGGGGTGGAGCTCGCCCTGACGACCTACCGCGACGCCCTTCAATACCTCTTCGCACGGACCACGGGGGGGTGGCGTCTCGGGCTCGACCGGACAACGTCGCTCCTCTCGCTCCTCGAACGCCCGCACCTCGCGTACCCGGTTTTCCACGTCGGCGGTACGAACGGGAAGGGAAGCGTCGTGGCGACTTTGGACGCGCTCCTGCGCGCCGCGGGCTGGCGGGTGGGGCGTTACACGTCGCCGCACCTAATCGATTTCCGCGAGCGTATCCTGGTGGACGGGCAGCCGATCGCCGAGGACGCGGTGACGGCGTGGGTGGAGCGGTGGACGCCCGACGTCGAACGTCTCGGTGCGACGTTCTTCGAGGCGACCACGAGCATGGCGTTTGATTTCTTCGCTCGCGAGGAGGTCGACGTCGCGGTGATCGAGGTCGGGCTCGGCGGCCGCCTCGACTCGACCAACGTCGTGATGCCCCTCGTTGCCGCTGTCACGTCGATCGGGCTCGATCACACGCAATTTCTCGGAGGCACGGTCGAGCAGATCGCCGCTGAGAAGGCTGGAATCTTCAAGGCGGGTCGTCCAGCCGTGATTGGGGAGCCCGACGCCCGCGTGCGAGCGCGCCTGGCGCAATGCGCGCGCGAGGCCGGTTCGGACCCGGTGATCGTCATGGCCGACCGGGAACGCATCGAAGACGTGAGCCTCACCACTGGGGGCACCCAGTTCGCCATCTCGCGCGCGGGGGCGCGCAGGCGACTGCGGACGCCGCTGATCGGAGCCCATCAGGCCGCGAACGCGGCCCTCGCCCTGACGATGCTCGATGCCGCTGGCCCGCCCTTCGCTGCTGCGGCGCTGCTGGCCGAGAGCGCGCTCGACGGTGTTCACCTTCCAGGGCGGTTTCAGCGCGTGGGCTCGCTCATCCTCGACGTCGCCCACAACCCCGCTAGCGTCGAAGTCCTGGGGAAAACGCTCGAAGCAGTGCGGCCACCGCGACCGCTCGTTGCGCTCGTGTCGGTGCTGGACGACAAGGATTGGCGCGCGATGCTCGATACGCTCGCGCCGTTGGTAGAGCGATTCGTCCTGACGACGGCGCCGAGCGCGCCGGTGAGCCGCACATGGGAGCTGAAGACCGCGGTCGCCCATGCCGCGCGGCATGGTTACGCCGTCGATGGCACCACGGACTTCGGCGCCGCGCTCGACCATGCGCGCGCCGGCGCAGCGACGACACTCGTAACCGGCTCGTTCCACACCGTTGGCGACGCGATGCGCTGCTTGCAGCTCTCTCCGTTCGTCGCGTAGATTCCCTCGAATGGCAATCCGCGCCCTCCCCGGCTTCCGCGACTTCTACCCGGCCGAGCTCTCGGAGCGCGCGTACATCATCGACACGTGGCGGACCGTGGCACGGCGATTCGGGTTCGTCGAGTATGATGGGCCCCCGCTCGAGCCGCTGGAGCTGTACACGCTGAAGAGCGGCGACGAGATCGTCGGACAGCTCTACACCTTCGATGACAAGGGCGGCCGCGCCGTGGCCCTCCGTCCCGAGATGACGCCCACTCTCGCGCGCATGGTTTCGGCGCGGGCGAGCGCGCTCCGAAAGCCGGTCCGGTGGTTCGCCGTGCCGCAGCTCTTCCGCTACGAGCGCCAGCAGCGAGGTCGCCTGCGCGAGCATTTCCAGCTCAACCTCGACATTATCGGGGAGGCCGACGTCACCGCCGACGCCGAGCTGCTCGCGGCTGGGATCGAGATGATGCGCGCGTTTGGCCTGACGCAAGTCGATGTCCACGCGCGGGTCTCTGACCGTCCTCTGCTGAACGGCCTGCTGCGGCTCGTCGGCGTCGATGACGCACGGCTGCCGCTCGTTTACGGTGTGGTGGACAAGTTCGGGCGAGAGCCGCGCTCAGTGCTCGAAGAGCGTCTGCGCGCCGGCGGCCTCGACGAGACCGTATGTAGGCGGGTCTTCGAGGTGGTGAGCCACGACGAACTCGAGCCGCTGCGGGCGGAGTTTGGCGACGCACCGGAGCTGCGCGACGATCTCGCACGTCTCGCGTCGTACTTCGAGCATCTTGACGCGTTAGGCGTCGCCGAGTGGGTGCACTTCGACCTGTCAGTAGTGCGCGGGCTCGCGTACTACACCGGGATCGTCTTCGAGCTGTTCGACGTCAAGGGAGAGCTCCGGGCGATCGCGGGCGGCGGTCGCTACGACAGCCTCCTCGGCGCGCTCGGTGGGGTGGAGCTGCCAGCGCTCGGCTTCGGCATGGGGGATGTGGTGCTCGCGGAGCTCCTGCGCGACCGGGAACTCATTCCACCCGCGACCGCGACGCTCGACTACTGGGTCGCGGGCGACGATGACGCGTCGCTCACGACCGTGATGCGTGTGGCGACGGCGCTACGCCGGCGTGGGCTTCGCGTGGAGTACGCGCTGCGCCCGCAGAAGCTCGGTAAGCAGCTCAAGGCCGCGGTGAGCGCTGGCGCTGGCAAAGTAGTCATCATCCGGGACGCGGCCGCCGGCACCGTGCGGCGCCTCAGCGACGGCGCCGAGCGCGCGGCCGATCTGCGCCTGCTGGACGGTGTAAGGCCGCCGGACCGCAACGGGGGTGCGGAGCTCGAGGACCCGTTCCCATTCCCGCAGGACGCAGGCTCCGAGAACTGACTGCCGAATGAGCGACGACAGGAAGCTGACACCACGCGCGCAGGACTTCAGCGCGTGGTACAATGAGGTGGTGCTGCGCGCGGAGCTGGCGGACTACTCGCCCGTTCGCGGGTGCATGGTCATTCGTCCCGACGGATACGGCATCTGGGAGCGAATGCAGCGCGCCCTGGACGACATGTTCAAGGCCACCGGGCACCGCAACGCGTACTTTCCGCTGTTCATCCCGCAGAGTTTCCTGCAGAAGGAAGCGCAGCACGTCAAAGGGTTTGCCCCGGAGACGGCGGTCGTGACGCACGGCGGGGGCAAGGAGCTCGAGGAACCGCTCGTCGTCAGACCCACCTCCGAGACGATCATCTACGCGATGTTCGCCAAGTGGGTTCAGAGCTACCGTGACCTGCCGATCCTCATGAACCAGTGGGCGAACGTCGTCCGCTGGGAGATGCGGACGCGGCTCTTTCTGCGCACCCTCGAGTTCCTCTGGCAGGAGGGGCACACGGCGCATGCGACGCATGACGAGGCGGAGGCGGAGGCGCGGCAGATGCTCGGTGTCTATCGCGACTTCATGGAAGCGTGGATGGCGATGCCCGTCGTAACCGGACAGAAGAGCGATAGTGAACGGTTCGCTGGCGCGCTCCGCACTTACTCGTGCGAGGCGATGATGCAGGACAACAAGGCGCTGCAGGCTGGCACCTCGCACAACCTGGGACAGAATTTCGCCCGCGCATTCGACCTCACCTTCCAGGCGGAGTCGGGCGAGACGGAGTTCGCGTGGAACACGAGCTGGGGGGTCTCGACGCGGCTCGTGGGCGGCCTAGTGATGACGCACGGGGACGACAACGGGCTTCGCATCCCGCCCCTTCTCGCGCCGACCGAGTGCGTGATCGTCCCGATCTGGCGTACCGACGACGACAAGGCTCGGGTGCTCGAGGCGGCGGACCGCATCGCGGCGCAACTCTCCGATTGGGAGCGGCGCGACCCGAACGCGCTCCGTGTGCACGTGGACCGGCGCGACAATCTGAAGCCCGGCGCAAAGTACTACGAGTGGGAGATGCGCGGCGTACCGGTGCGCATGGAGCTGGGGCCGCGCGACCTCGCCAGTAACCAGGCGGTGCTCGTCAGGCGCGACACGCGGGAGAAACGCCCCGTGTCGCTCGACGCAATCGGGGAGGATCTGGAGTCCGTGCTCGAGGCGATGCAGGATGACATGCTCAGTGCTGCGCGCGAGCGCCGCGAGCGAAACAGCCATCGCGGGAAGATCACGTACGACGAGTTCAAGGCGATCATGGATGGCGAGGGCGGCTTTGTCTACGCCGGCTGGTGCGGGAGCGCGGCCTGCGAAGCTCAGATCAAGGAGGAGACGAAGGCGACGATCCGCGTTCTACCCGACGAGGAGTATCGCTCCGCGGATACCCCCGCGCACTGCCTGCTCTGCGACGGCGCTGCCACGGCCGAGGCGATGTGGGCGAAGGCGTACTGACCGCCGGCTTCTCGCGCGCCGGGCACACACTCCGGTGCGAGGGCGTGCCGCTCGACGCCATTGCCGCCTCCGTCGGAACGCCGGCCTACGTCTACAGCCTCGGGGCGGTTCGGGAGCAGTTCGCAAGGCTCACGCAGGCGCTTCGAGGCGTGCCGCACCGCGTTCACTACAGCATGAAGGCGAACTCGAACGGCGCGGTGCTCGCCCTGCTCCGCGAGCTCGGCGCCGGAGTGGACATCGTGTCGGGTGGCGAGCTGTATCGCGCGCTCCGCGCTGGCTTCGCGGGCGCCGACGTTGTGTTCAGCGGGGTGGGGAAGACGGAGTCCGAGTTGCGGGAGGCGATCGCGGCCGGCGTGCTGCTCATCAATGTCGAGTCAGAGGGTGAGCTCCGCCTCCTGGACCGCGCCGCCGGACTGGTGGGCAAGGTGGCGCCGGTGGCGTTGCGGGTGAACCCCGAAGTCACCGTGGAGACCCCGCACCCATACACGCGAACGGGCGAACGCGGTATGAAGTTCGGCATTCCCTACGACGAAGCAGCGGAGGTCGCACGGCTCGCGACGTCGCTGCCGCACGTGCGCCTGTTGGGCTTGGACATGCACGTCGGCTCGCAGGTCGTGAGCGTGGAGCCGTGGCGGGAGGGGACGGCGCGCCTGCTCGACCTGCGGGTGCGCCTCAGCGCGGCCGGCATGGGCGAGATCCGTTACTTCGACGTGGGTGGTGGGCTAGCCGTGACGTACGACGACGAGCTCCCCACGGATGTCGAGCGCTTTGCCGCGGCGGTCGTCCCGCTTGTGCAGGGAGCGGGTCTCACGCTCATCGTGGAGCCGGGACGCTTCCTCGTCGGCAACGGCGGCGTGCTGCTCACGCGCGTTCTCTACCGCAAGCGGAGTGGAGGTCGCGAGTTTCTGATCACGGACGCAGGCATGACCGACCTTCTCCGCCCGTCGCATTACGACGCGTACCACCACATCGAGGCCGTGCACGCGCGGGCGGAGCAGGCCGTGTTCGACGTCGTCGGCCCGGTGTGCGAGTCGGGAGACTTCCTGGCGCTCGACCGGCGGATGGAGGCGGTGGGGGTGGGCGACCTGCTCGCGATTCGCTCCGCCGGTGCTTACGGGTTCAGCATGGCGTCCAACTACAATTCGCGCCCGCGGCCGGCGGAGGTGGCGGTGGAAGGGGAGCGATACGCGATCGTCACCGGGCGCGAGCGTTACGAGGATCTCGTGAGGCGCGAGGTGGCATCGCCGGTATGGTTAGCGGGGGAAGGCTGATGCGCGTCGGACTGTTGGCCGATTCCCACGATCGGGTCCCGGCGATCGCCGAGCTGGCGCGACGCTTCTCCGCGGCCGGCGTCGGCTTCGTGCTGCATGCCGGGGACTACTGCTCTCCGTTCTCGCTCGCCCCGTTCTTCGACGCCCACATCGCAGTGGCGGGGGTGTTCGGGAGGAACGACGGCGATCAGGAAGGGCTGCTCGCGGAGGCGACGAAAGGGGTCGGAATAGAGCTCTACCAGTCGCCGCACAGCGTGGAGCTGGAGGGCCGCAGAATCCTCGTAGTCCACGACCTGGGGGAGGTGGCGGACCGCTCGCTCGAGGCGCACGAGATCGTCGTGTACGGGTGCACGCACATCGCCGCCTGCGAGGCGCGCGGCGAGTCGCTGCTCGTGAATCCTGGGGAGGCGTGCGGATGGCTGTTCGGCGTTCCGACAGCCGCAATCCTGGACGTCGAGACGAAGCAGGTCGAGCCGCTCAGGCTAGACGGGCCGGAATGGCGCCAGGAATGACGAGCCGCATCCTCATTCTCGATTACGGGTCACAGTATACGCAGCTCATCGCGCGCCGCGTCCGCGAGGCGCGAGTGTATTCTGAGATCCATCCGCCGACGCGGGCGCTCGAGTGGATACGCGAGTGGAATCCCACGGGCATCATCCTGAGCGGCGGACCAAACTCGGTGTACGATTCCGGTGCTCCGTCGGCGCCGGCCGAGCTCCTCGCGGTCGCCCCCGTCCTCGGCCTCTGCTATGGGATGCAGCTCATCGCCCAGCTCGAGGGCGGCTCGGTGATCGGGGGCGGGCGCCGCGAGTATGGCCGCGCCGAGATCGAGATAGCCGAGCCGTGCGGCCTGTTCGCCGGCTTCACGCCGGGCGAGCGCCCGCACGTCTGGATGAGCCACGGCGATCACGTGGACGTCGCGCCACGAGGATACATCGTGACGGCGCGCAGCGCGTCGGTGCCCATCGCTGCGTTCCGCCACGGGTCGCGGCCGATCCACGGCGTACAGTTCCATCCCGAAGTTGCGCACACGCCGCGCGGCGCGGAGATCATTGCCAACTTCCTATTCGAGGTGTGTGGGGCGCATCCGACGTGGACGCCCGGCGCGTTCATCACCGACGAGGTCGAGAGAGTCGCCGCGCGGGTTGGAGCATCGCGCGTGATCTGCGGCCTCTCCGGAGGCGTGGACTCATCGGTGGCGGCGGCGCTCGTACATCGCGCCGTCGGCGAGCAGCTCACCTGCATCTTCGTCGACACCGGGCTGCTTCGCGCCCACGAGCGCGAGCAGGTGGAGCGCACCTTCCGCGCGCACCTCGGGATCGATCTGGTCACCGTCGATGCGAGGGATCGCTTTCTCCTCGCGCTCGCCGGCGTCGAGGACCCGGAGCGGAAACGCACGATCATCGGACACACTTTCATCGATGTCTTCGAGGACGCGGCAACAGATGTGGGAGGCGACGTTGAGTTCCTGGTGCAAGGAACGCTCTACCCCGATGTGATCGAGTCGTCGTCACCCGCGGGGGGCCCTTCCGTGACGATCAAGACGCATCACAACGTCGGAGGGCTCAAGCCGGAGATGCGGTTCCAGCTCATCGAGCCGCTGCGAGAGCTCTTCAAGGACGAGGTCCGCAACGTCGGGCGGGAGTTGGGGCTCCCCGAAGAGGTGATAGGCCGGCACCCGTTCCCCGGTCCGGGTC
>JALZIF010000100.1 GCA_030860435.1 Gemmatimonadota bacterium
CGGGGTGGCGCCCGCCGCGGGCGTCGCGGCTCCGCGCGGTGCCGCCGGCGGGCGGAGAAATGCGAGCGCCGAGCCACTTTGCGTAACCGCCGGAGTCGCCGGCGGCGTGACGGAGCGCGGCGTCGCCGGTCGCGGGGCCACGTGAGGGGGCGTGGTAGTGTGCGGAGCGATCGGGACGAACGGGCGCGGCGGTGTTCCCGGGCGTTGCGCGGCGGGAGGTGCCGCGGGGTAGGACGGGGCGGGTGGCCGGGAAGCGCCCGCGATGGCCGCCGCGACCGCGGGCATCGAGCGCGGCGTGGGACGAGCGTGCGGCGGCGCCGCGAAATCGTCGCCGATCGGCCCTCCCTTCCCCATTGCTATCACCGCCCCGCATACCGAGCAGCGGGCCCGTACGCCGGCGTCGGGGATCTTAGCCGGATCAATGCGAAATATCGACGAGCACTCCGGACACGAGACGTTCATTTCCTCTCCACCGCGCCAAGAAAATTCGGCTCCGGCGCCGAGTCGTCCTCCGCTGTCACTCCATCATGCCTACGGTCCACGACGAAGACGGAGCCGGTCAACGTTTTCGCGTAGCTTTTCATCTCCGTCGCCAGCTCGCTCACCTGCGCCGGGTGCGTAAAGCGGCGTCGCTCGCTCGTCACGATCCCGATCGACAGGGTCATAAGCGGTACCCTGTGCAACTGGCCACGCCGGTCCTTCCCGAAATAATAACCGGCCCGTCGGTCCTGCTCCGAGTATTGATACGGCACGAGCAGCTCGAATACGTCTAGAATCTCGCGGCACGTCGGCGCGATCCCGTCTAGCGGCACGATGAAGATGAAGTCGTCGCCGCCGATGTGCCCGACGAATCCGTGCTCCGGGCACAAGCCGGCGACGACATCGTGAAGAATTCGCGCCACCATACGGATGACGCGGTCGCCCTCCGCGTAGCTATACCGGTCGTTGTACTCCTTGAAGTGATCGAGATCGGCGTAACACACCGCGAACAGATCGTCCCCGTCGATCCGGCGGCGGATTTCCCGCTCAATCACCGGCGGCCCCGGGAGGCGAGTGGTAGGCTGGACGTGCAGGTCCCTTTCGGCGCGGCGGAGCATCGCGTCGAGCCGCGCGAGGACTTCAGCGGGGGCGGTGCGCGACCGGATCACCTCGTCCGCGCCCGACTCGTAGGCGGCCGCGAGCGCGGCGTCCTCGTCGCTCGTCAACACCACCGCGGGGATGATGCCCGTGAAGGGGTCGCGCTTGAGCCGCTCGCAGGCTCGGAGAGCTTCGGCCGCTTGGGTGCGCGCATCGAACGCGACGACTCGCGTTCGCCCGCGGAGCGCATGCCCCATAAGCTCGCTTGCGCATGCCGTGATAACCACGCCGGACGCACTCTCCTCGAGCCACCGCTTCAACGTCGGCGGAGGCGGCAGGGCGTCTGGAGAGAAAAAAAGGGCGGGCGGGTGGGCCACGCTAGGCGGTCCTCGCGTCGTCGAACGCCAACTTACCGCCGGGACGGGGTCAAGTCAAATTGCGGCAGCGCAGGGGTTTGCGTCTTTGTTGAGACGACCGGCCGACTCGAAAGGCAACCTCCGCCGCCGGTCACGGCCTGCCCGGCGGGGTGTCTCGGGGACGGCCGAACGGCGCCCACGGAATCGTCGCGTCGAGGCGATACGGGCTCGTCACGTCCCCGCGACGACTCAGCCGCACTATGATGAAGGCATCCACCGCGCTCAGTACGTGGTTGGCTATGATCATCGCCAGGTAGTCGGACGACCGACGGAACGCGCTGTTGCTGCTCTGAATGGTGCGGCGAAAAAGGTCCTGCTCGAGCTGCGCGTTGCGCCACGACCATTGGAACTCCGACGTTACCGCACGGCGCGCGTAAAACTCGATCGCCTCGCGGTATGCATGCGAATCGGGTGGAGGCGCCACATCCGGCTCTTCCCAGAACGTACGCCGCGCAAGCTCCCAAGTAAACCCGTTGAAGGTTGTCGGGTCCGTCTCCGGCTCGAGCGCCCCTCCGGGCTCCACGTCGTAGGCGCCGCTCTCCACGAACTGCTCCATGCGCTCGTAGTACTCGAAGTCGCCGGCCGGGAAGGTGCTGGTGAAGATCGCCCGGGCGATCTGCGCGAGATCCTGGTAGTCGCGACGCTTCGCGCGCCCGTCGTTCCGCGCTTGGACGTATTGGGCCGCCAGAAACGCTTCGGCCGCCAGGTAAGGAACGCCACGCCGCTGCCCCTGAACTACTTGGCCACTTCCCGGGAGGATCGCCGACGAGATCGGCGTCCACCACGGCTTCTCGCGGACCGCGGGCGGGGGGAGAGGCGCGGGCACGGCAATCCCGATTCTGAACTGTGATGGCGTTCCAATCTCCCACACTTGCAGCGAGTCGACCGCAATCGGCGAGCGCGCAACCACAGTCACGCCCTGGGCGTGCTGGGCGCCCGCGGCACCGGGGCGCAAGCAAAGCGCCAGCACCGCGAGCTTCACCAGGCGCCGGGGGGGGGGATGAGGGCGCAGGATCAAAAGAGATAGCGGAGCGAAAGGTAGGTCGGGGGCTGAGCCACGTCGCTCGAGAATCCGTCGAAGAGCCTCGCGACATCGACATGGAGGTTGCCGGTTGCCACGCCGACTCCGATCGATGGGCCGAACTGCTCGGAGTTCTCGTACTCCTTGAAAACGTACCCGGCGCGCAGAAACGCCCGCCGTCGCCACGCGACGTCGGCGCCGAAGCGGGCGCTCGGCGATTCGAGATCGAGCTCGTCGATCAAGTCCGCTGTCACCCGGATGTCCACGTCCCTGGTGTAGCGCTCTAGCGGGGTCACGCGGTACGTCGCACCGAACTGAATCCGCGCAGGGAGCGGATCCGCCTGCGCGTTGTCCTTCACCTGCAACCGAGGCCCCATGTTTCGCACGGCGACCCCTATCCAGATCGGAGCCGTTCCGGGGATAGAGTATTGCACACCAGCGTCCACCGCGCTCGTCGACGCGGCCCCGACTGGGAGCCCGGTGCACACTCCGCTGCAGTCGAACCGGAGCTGGACGATCTTGAAGGTCAGCCCGGCGTTGATGCGCGAACCGATAGTAGTGGCGTACGTCGCGGCATAGACGAGGTCGCGGAGGAGTACCGTCCCGGTTTGGATCTGGTCCTCGGTGACGACCGGCTCCTCGCCGAGGTTCAGAATGTAGAACGAGCCGGTAATGACGCCGAGGAGCGACGACGGGATGGCGAGCGATACCGCGTCGCCCGTGCCGACGATGCTCTGGTAATGGTGGATAGCCACCTCGCGCTTCTCGAGCCGCGCGAGCCCGGCGGGGTTCCACCAGACCGCCTCAGTTCCTCCCTGTTCCGCGACGACAGCCTGGCCGAGTGCCAGCGCGCGAGCCCCTATGGGGATGAGCAGGAACGGCGCGCCCTCGGTCGCGAGGCCCGCCTGTGCGCCGGAAACTACGGGCGCGCCCCCGAGGAGGAGTGCGCTACTCAGCGCGGCGCGGCGGAACGCCGCCCGCACCGCACTAGAGCGGTGCCGCCTCATCGATCAGCATGATCGGGATATCGTCCCGCACTGGGTAGCGCAGGCGGCAGGCGTGGCAGATGAGGCTGTGCTCCGCCTCACGGTATTCGAGGTCGCCCTTGCATTTCGGGCAGACCAGAATCTCCAGCAGCTCCTGGGACAGGCTCATGCGTCATGCTCCTCGGGTACCGTGAAGCCGAAACGTCGGAGAGCGCGCACATTGCGTCGCCAGTTCGGCAGGACCTTGACCCACGTGTCGAGATAGACCGGAGCGCCCACCAGCGCCTCGATCTTGGCGCGGCCCACGCGGCCTATCTCGCGAATGCGCGCCCCTTTGTGTCCGATAAGAATCCGTTTCTGACTCTCGCGCTCGACGTAGATCACCGCTCGAATGTATACCGGCGAGCGGTCCTCGCGGAACTCCTCGATCTCGCAGGCGACACTGTAGGGCACCTCTTCCTCGAGCTGGTCGAGCGCTGTCTCGCGAACGAGCTCGCTTGCAAAGAAGCGTAGTGGTTGCGTCCCGATCTCGTCCTCGGGGTACAGGTACGGGCTCTCGGGGAGCCGCTCCGCGACCGCCGCGAGCAGGGCATCGACCCCCGCACCGGTGAGCGCCGATATCTGGAGCGCCGCGGGCGATTCGACGCGGAGGCGTTCACGCTGGGCGTCGCCGATGGTGTCCACCTTGTTGATCACGGTGAGGACTGGCGCCCGCGGCGCGAGCTCGAGCTGGGCCGCCTCAGCGAGAGAGACCGGGGGACCGGCGGCCGCGTCACTCAAGTACACGATGACGTCCGCATCCTGCAGGGCCGCCAGCGCGGCGGCGCGCATCGCCCGTTGGAGGGCGTAGCGCGGGTGGAGCAGCCCCGGTGTATCGGTGATGATCATCTGGACACCGTCAGCCGTCAGGATCCCGACGATACGGTTCCGTGTGGACTGTGGCTTCGCGCTCGTGATGCTGAGCTTCTGCCCGATGATCCGGTTCAGGAGCGTGGACTTGCCGACGTTAGGCCGGCCGACGACGGTAACGTTCCCTGCGCGTGTCATGGAGCGAAGTTAGGCGACGCCGTGGCCGGGGTCGAGTGCGGGCGGGACCGACGTCCAGCGTTCGAGACGCACGCGAGTGGGGTGAATGAATGGGCTGAACGGACAAAGCCCCTGGCGTTGAGTGCCAGGGGCTCTGGAATGGGTGCCGGCGACGGCCTACTCTCCCGCGCCCTCTCGGGCGGAGTACCATCGGCGCTGCAGGGCTTAACGGCCGTGTTCGGGATGGGAACGGGTGTGGCCCCTGCGCTCTAGTCGCCAGCGATGTCCGTCGATAGGATGTTCGCTGTACGGATGTCGCGCTCGGTGTGAGTGCGACAACACGGAGAAGTGGTAGTGATTGCGGACGCGAATGCGTCGCTTTCGATCGAGCGGTTCTGTTTGCGGTTTGGTGAAATGGAGTAGTCAAGCCGCACGGGCGATTAGGACCGCTGCGCTCGGAGCGTCTTACGACGTTTCCACGGGCGGCCTATCGACGGAGTGGTCTTCTCCGGCCCTTCAGGAGGCTCGAGGCCTCGGGAGGGGTCATCTTGGGCAGGGCTTCCCACTTAGATGCATTCAGCGGTTATCCCGACCGGCCATCGCTACCCGGCGTTGCCACTGGCGTGACAACCGGGACACGAGCGGGCCGTCCGACCCGGTCCTCTCGTACTAGGGTCCGCGCCCCTCACCCCTCCAACGCCCACGACGGATACAGACCGAACTGTCTCACGACGTTCTGAACCCAGCTCATGTACCACTTTAACCGGCGAACAGCCGGACCCTTGGGACCTTCTCCAGCCCCAGGATGTGATAAGC
>JALZIF010000143.1 GCA_030860435.1 Gemmatimonadota bacterium
CCGTTGACCCTGTTCGAACGATCGGGCGAAATCGGCGGTGGGGGGACAGTTCCCCTCACCGCCGACGCCGTTGCCGCCATAGTTGGCGGCACTCTCGTGGGAGACGGGACGCGGTCCGTTCGCGCCGCAGCCCCGCTCGACCGCGCGGAGGCGGACGAAGTCAGCTTCTTTTCGAACGGTAAGTACACGGCGCTGTTCGAGCGGTCGCGCGCCGGGGTGGTGCTCGTGACCCCCGAGCTAGCGGAGGCGCCGGGCGGGGCCGCCTGTCGCATCATCGTCCGCAGCCCGCAGGACGCGATGCTGCGTGTGCTGCCGAAGCTTTACCCCGCGGCCGAGGCTCCCACCGGGATCCATCCGACCGCAGTCGTTGGGCGGGGTGCCGTGCTCGGACTGGACGTGTCCATCGGGCCTTACGTTGAGATCGGCGAGGGCGCTTCGATCGGGGACCGGGTTCGCCTCGACGGTCATTGCGCTGTTGGGCGCGGTGTCCGCGTCGGCGATGACTCTAGGCTCTTCCACGGTGTGACACTCTACGAGGGCAGCAGCATCGGACGCCGCGTTCGGTTACACGCTGGAGTTCGCGTAGGCTCGGACGGGTTCGGCTACGTGTCCGGCGACGGCGAGCATCGTAAGATGCCGCACGTCGGCCGATGCGCGATCGAGGATGACGTGGAGATCGGCGCGAACTCGACGATCGACCGCGGGAGCATCGACGACACGGTGATCGGCGCCGGGACGAAGATCGATAACCTGGTGCACATCGGGCACAACGTGCGCATCGGTCGCTTATGCCTGATCATGGCGCAGGTCGGGATTGCGGGGTCGGTGCACATCGGCGACGGGGCCGTGATCGCTGGGCAGGCTGGAGTCGGCGGTCACGTCACGATCGGTGCGGGGACGCGTATTGCGGGGCAGGCTGGCGTCTTCGGCGATGTACCGGCGGGTGAGAGCTGGTCAGGGTATCCGGCGCGCCCGCACCGGGAGTCGCTCCGCTCGCAGGCCGCGCTGTTCAAGCTCGCACCTATGATCAGGCGGCTCGAGACGATACTCGGGCGGGAGCGGGAGTGACAGCGCGTCGCCATTCAATTCGCGACGTGGTCACCCTGGAGGGGATAGGCCTACACCTCGGACGCACGTGCCGCTTGACCTTCCGGCCGGCGGAGGGAGGGCGCGGCAGAGTTTTCCGTCGCGTCGATCTCGCGGGGGCGCCGGAGACGCCAGCGCACGTGGACCATGCTGTGTCGAGTGAGCGGCGGACTCAGCTCGGCGAGGGCGACGGCGCGCTGCACACGGTCGAGCACGTCCTGGCCGCGGTGGCTGGCCAAGAGATCGACGATTTGATCATCGAGATGGACGCGCCCGAGCCCCCAATTCTGGATGGCAGCGCGGCCCCCTTCGGCGAGGCACTGGAGCGGGCAGGTATCGCTGAGCGGCCCGGGCCAGTCCAGTACCTCGATCTCGCGGGTCCGGTGTGTGTCACTGACGTTGGTGTAGGCTCGACCTACGAGGCGCATCCGGCGCTCGCGCTCCGGCTCGAGGTGGCGATCGACTTTCCGCACCCGCTCATCGGCGCTCAGTCGTGCGCGTACGCCATCACACGGAACACTTTCGCCCGCGAGCTCGCGCCGGCGCGGACCTTCGGGTTCCTGCGTGAGGTCGAAGAGCTCCGCCGCCAGGGGCTGATTCAGGGGGCGTCCACCGAGAACGCCGTCGTACTGGATGACGCCGGTCTTGTCGGTACGACGCTGCGATGGCCTGACGAGTTCGTCAGGCACAAGGCGATGGATTGTGTGGGCGACCTCGCCCTGGCCGGCCGGCGCGTACGGGCGCGCATCGTCGCCACCAAACCGAGCCACCGCGGAACGGTTACGCTTGTCCGGGAGATGATAAAACACGCTGCGAAGGAGCCGCGGATGATCGGCATCGAGAAGATCATGGAGGTGCTACCGCACCGTTATCCGTTCCTGCTCGTGGACCGGGTCCTCGAGCTGGAGCCCGGGAAGCGGGTCGTGGGGCTGAAGAACGTCACGATCAACGAGCCGTTCTTCCAGGGGCACTTTCCGGGGCATCCGATCATGCCAGGGGTGCTGATAATCGAGGCGATGGCGCAGGTCGGCGGCATGCTTCTAATGGGCGCCTTCGACAACCCGGAGAGCAAGGTCGTCTATTTCATGTCGCTGGACAACGTGAAGTTCCGGAAGCCCGTGCGCCCGGGGGACCAGCTTCGATTCGAGCTGGAGATCAATCAGATTCGAGGTCGCATCTGCAAGATGCGCGGCGTCGGGTACGTCGACGGGGAGGTGGTCGCCGAAGCGGACATGGCGGCGATGGTCCGCGACCGATGAGCGCTCGCATCCACCCGACGGCGCTGGTCGCCCCCGATGCGCGGATCGGCGACGACGTCGAGGTTGGAGCGTTCGCGATCATCGGCGAGGATTGCGTCATCGCCGACGGATGTACGATCGGCGCACGCGCGACGCTCGAGCGACACGTGCGCCTCGCGCCCGGGGTGCGGATCGGGGTGGGCGCCGTGCTCGGGAGCGACCCTCAGGATCTCAAGTTCCAGGGGGAAGTGACGCACGTCGAGATCGGAGAGGGGACGATCATCCGCGAGTACTGCACGATCAACCGTGCCACCTCGCAGTCCTGGAGAACCACTGTCGGCCGCAACTGCTTTCTGATGTCGTACGTGCATCTCGCGCACGACTGCCACGTCGGCGATGGCGTAATTATCGCGAACGGGGCGCAGCTCGCCGGTCACGTGACGATCGAGGACCGCGCGATCCTCTCCGGTGTGCTTGCTGTCCACCAGTTCGTGCGTATTGGGACGTACTCGTTCGTTGGGGGAATGACGCGCGTATCGCAAGACGTACCGCCGTATCTCAAGGCGGTGGGAAGCCCGATGAAGCTCTATGGCTTGAACAGTGTGGGCCTGCGGCGCAACAACTTCGACGAGCGGGTAATGCGGGAGCTGAAGCGAGCGTACCGGCTCATCTTCCGCTCGGAGTTGAACCTGTCGCAGGCGGTCGAGCGTGCCCGCGCGGAGCTGGAGATGATGCCCGAGATCGAGTACTTCCTGCGCTTCGTCGAGAGTAGCCATCGCGGGGTCGCGACTTGAGCGCGCCGCTGCGCGTCGGCACCGTCGGCGCGGGGAGCCTGGGCTACCACCATATCCGCATTCTCCGGGACGTGCCGGGCGTCGCTTACGCGGGCTTCTACGAGCGCAACCCGCAGCGCGCCGCGCAGGTCGCCCGGGAGCTCGGCGTGCGCGCGCTCGAGTCGCTCGATGCGCTACTGGACGAGGTCGACGCGCTTACCATCGTCGTCTCGACGCCTGCGCATCACGCGATGGCCCGCCCAGCGCTCGAGCGCGGAAGGCACGTGCTGATCGAGAAGCCGCTCGCAGCGACGTTGGAGGAAGCCGACGACCTGCTGGACATCGCGCGGCAGAACGGCGTAATCGTGCAGACGGGGCACATAGAGCGATTCAACCGCGCGATCCGCGCCGCGCTGCCGCACATTGACGAGCCGCGCTTCATCGAGAGCGACCGCCTCGCGCCGTTCAACCCCCGCGGGAGCGACGTCGCAGTCGTGCTCGATCTGATGATCCACGACATCGACCTCGTCCATGCCCTGGTCGGCTCGCGCGTGACCGATGTTCAGGCGGTTGGAGTGAGCGTGCTCACCGCAACGCCCGACATCGCGAACGCGCGTCTCGTCTTCGAGTCGGGCGCCGTCGCGAACATCACTGCCAGCCGCGTATCGCGAGAGCGGATGCGAAAGCTGCGGATCTTCCAGCGTAGCGGGTATCTCTCGCTCGACCTCGCGCGTGGCGGAGGCGACTTCTACCGGCTCCGAACCGGCATCGACGTCGCCCAGTTAGCGAAGGCGCCGCAGGAGCTGAGCGCATTCCTGGAGCACATTCCTCTTGACGCCCCGGACGGCGAGCCGCTGCGGCTCGAGTTCGAGAGTTTCATCGCCGCGGTTCAGGGGCGAGGACCGGTCGTCGTCTCGGGGGACGACGGGCGTGAGGCACTCGCGGTCGCGCTACGGATCGTGCGGGAGATCGAGCGATCGCTGCCGGCGCTCGCGGGTGCGCCGCCGCCGTGATTTTATCGGGGGCGCATGGCGCGTGAGGTGTTGTTTGTCGCTGGCGAGACCTCCGGCGACTTGCACGCCGCCGGAGTCGCTGCCGCGCTCCGCCGCCGCGCCCCCGCGATCCCGCTTGCGGGCGTCGGCGGTGCCAGCATGGAGGCGGCCGGCGTTAGCCTTCTCGAGCACACGGACCGGCTGGCAGCAATGGGCCTCGTGGAGCTGATCCGGCATGTCCCGCGTCATTACGCCCTTCTCGATCGGATCAGTCAGCGACTGCGGCGCGGAACGGTAGGGCTGGTGGTGCTTGTGGATTACCCGGGGTTCAACCTAAAGGTCGCCGCCGCGGCACGACGAGCCGATGTTCCCGTCCTCTATTACATCACGCCGCAGGTGTGGGCGTGGGGTGCCGGGCGCGTCGCGACGCTCGCGCGCCTGGTGACGCGCGCCGCGGTCATTCTTCCCTTCGAGGAGCGTGTTCTTCGTGCCGCCGGCGTGGACGCGACGTTCGTTGGACATCCCTTGCTCGACCGTCTCGACTCGCTGCCTAGTCGCGCTGCGGCGCGCCAACAACTCGGGATCGCGGCCGGCGACCGCGTGCTTGCGCTCTTCCCGGGCAGCCGCCCGGAAGAGATCGCGCGCCACCTCGACCCGTTCGTCGCGACGGCCCGTGAAGCGGAGCGGCGGAGTCCGGGGTTGCGCATCGTGGTGAGTGTAGCGCCGGGGCTCGAGCTCGATCCGGCACGCTGCCCTTATCCGATGGCCCGCGGGGCGTCGTTCGCGGTGCTGCGCGCGGCGGATGCCGCCCTGTGCAAGAGTGGGACGACGACGCTCGAGGCGGCCGTGGCTGGCTGCCCGCTCGTCATCGCCTACCGCACGAGCGCGCTGACATATGCCGTCGCGCGGCGCGTGGTGAAGGTCCGTCACATCGGCCTCGTCAATGTCGTCGCCGAGCGCGAGGTCGCACGGGAGTTTGTCCAAAGCGCAGTGGTTCCGGCGCGGATGGCGGATGCGCTTGCCCCCCTGCTCGAGCACGGCTCGCCAGAGCGGCGCGAGTTGGTTCAGGCGCTCGCGGACGTGCGTGCAAAGCTTGGCACCGCGGGCGCGGCGGACCGGGTTGCCGGGCTGGCGATCGAGCTGGTGCAGTGAGCGCGTCACCAGACATGGTCGGGACGCGAGCCCGCCGCCGGGCACGTCGTATCCGCTGGGGTGTGCGGCTTGGCCTCGTGCTGCTTCGGGCGCTTGCCGTGACATGGCGCCTGCGCGAGGTGAATGGTGGAGTCCTCCGTGCGCTCAGGGCGCGCAAGCAGCCCGTGATCCTCGCGTTCTGGCACGGTCGCATGCTGCCATTATTGTGGCATCACCGCGGTCAACGGGTCGCGATCCTCATCAGCGAGCACGGTGACGGCGAGATCATCGCACGCGTCGCGGAGGCGCTCGGCTACCTGACCGTGCGCGGCTCATCGAGTCGCGGCGCCGAGCGCGCGCTACTCGGGATGATCCGAACGGTGAAGGAGGGGACCGACGTCGCTATCACACCAGACGGGCCGCGAGGACCGGCCGAGTCGTTCGCCCCGGGAGCGGCGATAATCGCCCACCGTTCGGGCGCGCCGATCGTCCCGCTCGTGGCGTCCGCGGTGCACGCCTGGCGCCTGAGGAGTTGGGACCGGTTTCTCATTCCCCAGCCGTTCGCGAGGGTGACCATCACCTACGGCGAGCCGTGGTTCGCCGGTGAGATGACCGCGCGGGATGCGGCCGGGCAAGCTACGCGGCTCCAGGATTCGATGCGTGCCCTCACTGCGGCGGCCGATCGATGATCCGGCAGCCACGGCTCGATCGTCGGCCCCGCGAACGCGATGCGTGAGCAGGCGCTCGCCGAGCGAATCTGGCACGGTGATGACCTGATCTCCCGGTCGGCGCGGGTCGCGCTCCTCCCAGCCGAGCTGGTGTATCGTGCGCTGGTGCGCGCCCATGGCGCACTCTACGACCTCGGGATCTTCCGATCGTTCGCTCCCGAGCTCCCGACGATAAGTATTGGAAACCTGAGCGTCGGCGGAACAGGAAAGACTCCGGTCGCGGCGTGGATCGCGGGCGAGCTGGCCGGACGAGGCGCGCACCCGGCGATCGTGATGCGCGGCTACGGGGATGATGAGCCGCTCGTGCACAGGAGGCTGAACCCGAACGTGCCAGTTGTCGCGGCGCCCGATCGTGTCGCGGGAATCGCGCGCGCGGCGAGGCAGGGAGCAGACATCGCCATCCTAGACGACGGATTCCAACACCGGCGCGTACGGCGCGACGCGGACATCGTCCTGTTGAGCGCAGACGCCTGGACGCCGCGCCACCACCTCCTACCGGC
>JALZIF010000087.1 GCA_030860435.1 Gemmatimonadota bacterium
CGAGGCTCCGCGCCGCGGCGACCAGCGCGGCGCGGATGGTGTCGCGTTCGTTCATTCGGGCTTGGCGGAGTCCGGGCCCGACGATCCGGGCTTGGCCTCGCCCGGCTTCGAGCCCCCGACTTTGCTCTCCCCCTTCGATTCGCCCCTGGACTCGCTGGGGCCGCCCTTCGACTCGACGGAGGCGCCACCCTTCGACTCGGTCGAGGCGCCATCCTTCGACTCGCTCGCGACGCCCTCCTTCCCCTTCTCACCCTTTGCGTCGCTGCCCTCCGCCTTGCCGCTGTCCGCCACCCCTGCCTTGCGATGCGCGTTCTTGCCGTAGTCGGTGAGATAAAAGCCAGACCCCTTGAACACGAGCCCCGCGCCGCCGGAAACCCGGCGGTCCGCTTGGAGTCCGCACTCCGGGCATGGCAGCACGCTGACCGAATCGCTGATCTTGCGAACAAAGTTTGTGAAATCGTGTCCGGCCGGGCAGCGATAGTCGTAAGTCGGCATTGTGGAGAGACTTAGGCTCGGTGGGTTGGAACTCGTGTAAGGTATGCGGCGCGCGTGATCGATTCAAGGGACGCGATACCGGCCCCACTCCGACTCGAGAGTGTCTGAGATCTCGCCGACGGTGGTGCGCGCGCGGACGGCATCTATTATCAGCGGCATGAGCTCGGCGCGCCCTCTTATCGCAATACCGCCGAGCCGGCTCGCGAAAGTCGCCGAGCCTGCGCGAAGTGCCTCGAGGGCGCTGTCGGCTGCCGACTCGTCGCGGCCGCCCCGCACTCGCTCGAGACGCGTGACTTGTCCGCGTTCGAGCGCCGAATAGTCGGGCGCGGGGACCATTGGCATTTCCTGGGTGTCCGCGAACCGGTTGACGCCGATGATCACCGTTTCGCCGGATTCGATACGGAGCTGTTGCGCGTAGGCGCTACGCCCGATCGCCTCCTGGAAGAATCCAGTGGCGATCGCGCGCTCCGAACCCCCGAGCTCGTCCACCTTGGCGATAAGCTCCAACGCGCGCTGCTCCAGCTCGTTCGTCAGCGCCTCGACATAATAGCTCCCCGCGAGCGGATCGGCCGTCGCCGTCACACCAGACTCGTAGCCGATGACCTGCTGCGTGCGGAGGGCGAGCGTTGCCGCGTCGGCCGTCGGAAGGGTGAGCGCCTCGTCGTAGCCGTTCGTATGGAGCGACTGTGTGCCGCCCAACACCGCCGCCAGTGCCTGGACAGCGACGCGGACCACGTTATTGAGCGGTTGCTGCGCCTGCAGCGTCACACCCCCCGTCTGCGCGTGGAAGCGCATCCGGCAGCTCGCGTCCGACGCGCCGAACCGCTCGCGCATCAGGCGCGCGTAGAGCCGCCGGGCAGCTCGGAACTTCGCGACCTCCTCGAACAGGTCGTTGTGCGCCGCGAAGAAGAAGGAGAGGCGAGGCGCGAACCGGTCTACCGCGAGCCCGGCCGTGCTCGCCTGTCGTACATACTCGATCGTATTCGCGAAGGTGAAGGCGAGCTCCTGCACCGCCGTCGCCCCGGCCTCACGAATGTGGTAGCCCGAGATGGATATCGGATTCCAGTCGGGGACTTCGGCCGCGCAAAAGCGAAAGACTTCGGCAACGAGGGCAAGGCTCGGCCCCGGTGGATAGATATACGTGCCCCGCGCGATGTACTCCTTGAGAATATCATTCTGAATCGTCCCACTCAGCGCCTGTCGCGGGATGCCACGCTCCTCCGCCACCACGATGTACATCGCCAGCAGCGTGGACGCCGTCGCGTTGATTGTCATGGACGTGGAGACCCTGTCCAGCGGGATCCCGTCGAGGAGAGCGTGCATGTCTTCGACCGTGTCGATCGCGACGCCCACCCGACCCACCTCCCCGAGCGCGCGCGGCGAATCGGAATCGATCCCCATCTGCGTTGGCAAGTCGAAGGCGACGGAGAGCCCTGTCTGCCCCGCCGCGAGCAGCAGCTTGAATCGCTCGTTCGTCTCGGCCGCGGTCCCGAATCCGGCGTACTGGCGCATGGTCCAGAGCCGCGTGCGATACATCGTCGGCTGCACGCCGCGCGTGAAGGGAAAGCAGCCGGGATCACCCAGGTCGCGGGCGTAGTCGACCGGCGCATCGTCTGGACGAGCGACGACCGGAACGGGGATGCCGGCGGGGGTTGCGAGGTCCGGGACTGGCGACGTCATCTGGCGGCGGTCGGCGGCGGCGGTTGGCGTCGTTGGGGGTCGTTTAGTTCAGGGGAAGGGGAAGTGGGAAGGGGGAAGAGGAAGTGGAAGTCGAAAGTGATGCGTAACACTTCCCTTTTCCCCTTTTCCCTCTTCCCTCTTCCCTCTCCCTCTTCCCTACCTACGCCCCCACGCTCGTAACCGCGCCACCGAGCATGGCGGTGGCAAGGTCTACGTCGTCCTTGCTGCCGATGAAGAGCGGCGTCCGCTGGTGCAGCTCGGTCGGTTGGGCATCGAGGATGCGGTGCGCGCCGTCGGTCGCGGCGCCGCCGGCCTCCTCGACGATGAACGCGAGCGGGTTCGCCTCGTAGAGGAGGCGCAGTTTGCCTCTGGGCGTCTTCGAATTCGCAGGGTAACAGAAGACGCCGCCGCCGAGGAGATTGCGGTGGAAGTCTGCGACCAGCGAGCCGACGTAGCGCACGCTGAGCGGCTTACGGTCGCCGTCGAGGCCACGGTACTTGCGCATCAACGCCTTCGTCGGCTCCTCCCAGAACTGCTCGTAAGAGTCGTTCACTGACAGGTATCGGCCGACGGTGGGGATGCGGATGCGGGGGTGCGAGAGAAGGAACTCGCCGATCGACGGGTCGAGGGTGAACCCATGCGCTCCTTGCCCCGTCGTGTACACGAGCATCGTGCTCGAGCCGTAGATGATGTACCCGGCCGCGACCTGGTTATCACCCGGCTGTAAAAGATCCTTTAGCTCACCGCGCGTGCCGCGTGTAATCTTGCGGAGAACGGAGAATATCGTGCCGACCGGGACGTTCACGTCGATGTTCGAGGAGCCGTCGAGGGGATCGAAGAGGAGAACGTACTTGCCACACCTGAAACCTTCGGGAATCGGAATGATCCCCGGCTCCTCCTCGGAGGCCATCGCGCAGAGACGCCCCCCGTGGTCCATAGCTCTGATTATCGTCTCGTTGGCGAACACGTCGAGCTTCTGCTGCATTTCGCCCTGAACGTTTTCGTGCTCAAAGGAGCCGAGAATGTCGACGAGTCCCGCGCGACGGACCTTGCTGGAGATGATCTTCGCCGCCAACGCGATGTCGTACAGGATTCCTGACAGCTCGCCGGTGGCCTCCGGGTGCAGCCGCTCCTGTTCGATGATGTAACGGTCGATCGTGACAACGGAGGTTGGGGTGTTCTGAACCACGGTCAGACGTCTCCTCGGCAGGAGTCGGGGATGCTGGCGCATAACCGCTCGCGGGCGAAAGCGCGGGCATCGGCCTCGAAGCGATTCCGGAGGTACCCGCGGCGGAGCGTCTGCCACAGGTACTGGAAAGGGAATGTAGAGCTGGCTTGAAAGTGGTGGACGTGCCGCAGTTCGTGCAAGAGCAATTCGGCCGACATGCGTGCGGCCGGCGCGAGCCAGATCGTCCGCCACAGCGTGATCGCCGCGACCGTTCGCTGGCCGAGACACCATCCGGCGAGCAACGGTGGCAACCCGCCGCGCCGGTATCGCGCCCCGTGTAGCTCGGGCCATCGAACGAGCAGCGCTTCCGGGACATTCTCGGTTCGGCCGATTACGGCGTCGCGGAGTGCCGCGCCAACTCCCATTCGTCACCCTCCACGCTGAGCCGGAGCGCCCTACCGTCGGTTCGGACGACGACGCTCCCCATCTGGTCGGTGCGCATCACCGTCGCGCCTGCGGCGACTAGATCGCGCAGCACGGCGGCGCTGGGATGCCCGTAAGTGTTGCCAGCGCCCACCGATACCAGCGCGAGACGCGGGCGGACGGCGTCGAGGAACGGCGCGCTGGTGCTCGTCGCGCTCCCGTGATGCCCCACCTTGAGCACGTCCGCGCGGAGCGCATCGGGGTCGCGTGCGACGAGCCACGACTCCGCGGCGCTCTCTGCGTCGCCTACAAGCAGAAAGCGCACCGCGCCGTACCGCGCGATGGCGACAACGCTCGCCTCATTCGGGTCGGTGAGTGATTCCGCCCACGCCGAGTCCGGCGCCAGGAAACGCACGCTGAGACCGTCGACCGCGATCGAGTCACCCGGACGAACGCGTCTCCAAGCGATGCCGCGCTGCTCGGCCTCTCGAAGCGCGGCATGGTACGCGTCGCTTCCACCGACGTACGCGCCGTCCCAGAAGGCACCGGGGCGGAGCGCTCGCAGCACACTCGCCGCGCCACCGACGTGGTCGTTGTCCGGGTGCGAGAGCACGAACGCCGCCACATCGCCACCGAAACGGCGCAGATATGGGACGACGATGCGCCGGCCGTCGTCGCCGCCGCGCCAGGCGCGCCCCGCGTCGAAGAGGATCCAGCGTCCTCGCGGCGTGCGCAGCGCGATGGCGTCGCCCTGCCCGACGTCGATGAGGTGTAGCTCCGCGGCGCGCGTCCGGTACGGCATCAGGGGCGCCCACACCGCCCCAGCGAGCGCGGCAAGTGCGGCGACGAGCGGGCGCGCTGGGTAGCGCGTCAGGCAGGCGGCGAGCAATGCCGCGACCGCGGCCCCCGCGAGCACGACAGTGACAAAGTCTGGCGTTACCCCCACTGACGCCAGCGGTAGAGCGGCACCCGCCGTCGCGATCGCGTCGAACGCGTGGAGAAGCGGCTTCGACCCGTCGGCCACGAACGAGCCTGCCGCCGGAATGGGCGCGGCAACGAGGGCGAGGAAGAGCGCCGGCTGCAGCACGGCGATGACCGGAGTCGCGAGCACGTTCGTGATCGGCGCGACCAGCGAGAGCTGTCCGAAGTGCCAGGCGACAATCGGTGCCGTCGCCCCCGTCGCGACGGCGGAGGCGAGCAGCGTCCGTGCGACGTCGGCCCGCCACCCCTCAAGGCGCGGGGCGATCCACCGCCGGGCCAACGCTCCGCTCGCGATGAGCGCCGCGATACCGATCACGCTGAGCTGCCACCCGATGTTGCCGACCGTTCGCGAATCCAGCAGCAGAGGGAGCCACGCACCGACCGCGAGCGCGGCCCATGGAGACGTCGCGCGGCCGAGGAGGCGGCACGCCGTAACGACCGCGAGCATCGCGCCCGAGCGCACGGCTGGCGCGGGGGCGCCGATGACCGCGACGTAAAGCGCGGTGACGAACGTCGCGGCCAGGAGCGCGTGCGTTCGGCGCAGCCGCATAGCCTGCATCAGCAGCTCCACCGCCGCCGCTACGATGGCCACGTGCAGCCCGGAGATCGACAGCATGTGGACGAGCCCCGCGGCGGCGAAACGATCCCGCAGCGCGGGATCCAAAGAGCGTGTGTCGGCGATGAGCAGCGCCCGAACCAGCGGGGCGTCGACGCCGAAGAGCCTGTCGATCGCGCTGCCGGACCGGGCCCGGAGGGCGATCAGCGATCGGCGTTCGGGCGTTTCCAGGATGCTTGCGCCACGGACGATGATCCCTTCCCCCGCCGGGCCGATGTCGCCCCGCGCCACCACCACGGCGCCGGCCCGCGCCCCGCCGCGCTCGACTGCGAGCCCGGCGCGAAGGTCGCAACTGCCGTCTTCCCAGCGCCCTCGCACATACTCCCCGGCGCGTGCGGCATCCGACAGCACGACGCGCCAGCTTGTCGCGCGAAGCGCCCGGTCGTGACAGCGCTCATCGTGCGCGTTTCGGCCTGCAGCCGTGGCGACGCCCGAGGCGACAAATAGCGCGAGCGCGGCCAGGTGCGTGTCCCGGCGCAACCTGGCTACGCCGGCGGCGGCTGCCGCCAGCGCGATGGCGGGCAAGACAGCGCCGCCGAACCCAGCGAGCAGTCCGGCGGCGAATGAAATGAAAGCGGCGGCGATAAGCGGCATGCCCGGTTCCCGGGGCCCGCCCTCACTCGTTGAGGATTCGCCCCACCTCGTGGTTCGGATTCGCGCCCACGCGCTGCATGGCATCGAGGAGCGTCACGGCCAGCGATGCACGCGTCGAGCTACCCTGCAAGTCCAACATCGCGAGGGCGACACCCTGCGTGGTTCCCCCGGAGTAGCGCGGGCGCACCTTGTTCAATGCCATGGCCATCACGTCGGCCTGGCAGCGCGCGCAGCCGCAGAGGTCCGGGTGGCGTTCACGCAGCTCGCGATAGATCTCGCGAAGCGTGTTCTCGAGCAGGTTCTTCATCCAGCAAGGGGCAGAGGTCGGCGCTCATGGACGATCGCCCCCGTGAACGTCGAGCCGGTCGTGCCGGTGAGCTCGACCGTCAAGTACCGCCCTATCATCCCTTCGTCCCCCGGTACGAGCACAGTCTTGAAGTCGCGGCTGCGACCCTGCAGCAGCGTTCCACGCTTGGACACTTTCTCCACCAGGACCTCACGGCGTTGACCGAGCAGCGCAAGGTTTCGCGACCGGGAACCCTCGCGCACCACATCGATAAGACGCCCGAGCCGATCGCTCGCCACGTTGTCCGGGATCACGAGGCTCGCCGGGAGCCGCGTGGCCGCCGTTCCCTCGCGCGGGGAGAATTTGAAGGTGAAAGCGTCGTCGAAGCCGACCTGCCGAACCGCGCTCAGCGTTTCCTCGAAGTCCTCGTCCGTTTCCCCCGGGAACCCGACGATGATGTCCGTCGTCAGGCCGAGTCCCGGGATCGCGGCCCGCAACTGCGCGACGCATTCCAGATACCCCTCGCGCGTGTAGCGGCGGAGCATCCGTCTCAGCGTTCCCGACGATCCCGACTGCATCGGCAGGTGTACATGCTCGCAGACGCTCGGCACTTCAGCCATCGCGGTGATGACCCGTTCGCTGAAATCGTTCGGGTGCGGGCTGGTGAAGCGCACCCGCCGAACGCCGGGGACACTCCCGACGGCGCGCAACAAGTCCGCGAAGTCGTGCTCGCCGTCGTGGTACGAGTTGACAGTCTGCCCCAGTAGCGTGATCTCGCCGATGCCGGCGGCGACGATCTGTTCCGCCTCCCTCACTACGTCGCCAAGCTTACGGCTCCGCTCGGGACCGCGTGTCATCGGAACAATGCAGTAAGTGCACTTGTAGTCGCAGCCGCGCTGCACCGGAATCCACGCTTTGACGCCGTCAAAGCGGCGGGCCCGGAAGTCCTCGTAGTGCTCCTCCAGGTCGAATTCGACGTGCGCGGCCCGAATACCGAGCCGCGCCCCCTCCACGAGCGAGGGAAGCGCGCGATATCCGTCCGGGCCGACGACGAGCTGCACGTGGTTCGCGCGCTCCAGCAGCTTGGGACCCAAGCGCTGGGCCATGCAGCCGGTAACGCCGAGAACGGTGTCCGGCTTCATGAAGCGCTTCAGCTCGCCCAACCGGCCGATCACACGCTGCTCGGCGTGTTCCCGGATGGCGCATGTGTTGACCAGGATCACGTCAGCGCCGTCGGGCCCGTCCACCGCGGTGTAGCCGAACTCGGCCAGCCGCCCATACATCAGCTCCGAGTCGCTGACGTTCATCTGGCATCCGTACGTCTCGATATACACGGTGCCGCGCGAAGTCTTCTGCATACCTAAACGTACACCCGGACACACAGCGCGCTCAACACGGCGATGGTCACCCCCCGGCTCCGCCGCCGTCGCTCGCCGGTGGAGGCGGCTCGATTGGAAGACTGATATGGAACTGACTACCCTTGCCCTCCGCGCTCTGTACCCAGATGCGTCCACCGTGCGCCTCCACCGCCAGCTTGCAGAAGGCGAGCCCCAGCCCTGAGCTGCGCACGCGTGGCGCGGTGGCGTGCTTGGCGCGTTCGAACTTCCTGAAGATCACGTCATGGTACTCGGGCGGGATCCCCGGCCCGTCGTCAGCGACGGTGAATAGGACGCGGTCGTGCGCATCGCGCCGGGCCGCCAATGTCAACTGGACCGGCTCCGACGAGTGCATGAGCGCGTTCTGAATGAGATTGCCGAAAACGCGGCGGAGCATGCCACGGTCCGCCTGAAACATGGGCGCGTCGTCCGCGACGTCGAGCGCGACGCCAGCCTCATCTTGCTCGAAGCGCACCGCCCACTCGTGCACCAGCTCGGCGATGAAGGTAGAGGGGACCATGGGAACGAGGTCGAGGGCGATAGTCGTCTCCTCGATCCGCGCCACCTCGAGCAGGTCTTCGATCAGGGTGAGCAGCTCGTGCCCCTTGACGTCGGCGTCGGCGAGGGCGCGGTGCTGCGAAGACGTCACAGCGCCGAAATCGCCGTCGATCACCATCTCGAGCGTGCCGAGCACTGTCGTGAGCGGCGTCTTGAGATCGTGGACGATCATCTTCATCAGATCGTCGCGCACCTTCTCGAGCTCGCGCAGCTTGCGGTAGCTGTCCTCGAGCGCGTCCGTCGCGAACTTCAAGCGCAGGAGGCTGCGGACGCGGGCACTCAGGATCTGCCGGTTGTGCGGTTTCGTGAGGAAATCATCGCCCCCCGCCTCGATCGCGCGCACCCTGTCTGTGGTGTCGTTGAGGGCGGTGACAAAGATGACCGGGATGCGCGCCGTACGCGGATCGCGCTTGATCCGACGGCAGACTTCGAAGCCGGTGGTGCGGTCGTCGACCCCGAGCGGGCCCGCCGGCATCGACACGTCGAGGATGCAGAGATCGGGGCGGTGAATGAAGCAACCGTCGAGCGCTGACGGCCCGTCCAGCGCGGTCACCACGCGATAGCCGAGAGTCGTGAGCTGGTCGAACAGGAGCTCGACGTTGGCCTCGACGTCGTCGGCGACGAGGATGAGTGGCGCGGGTGCCTCGAGTGGGCTCACGACCTCACAGCCGAACGTTGAACCCGACGCTCACTGTCCAGGCGCGCTCGCGGACGCTGCCGCCGGCCGAGCGAAGATCGCGCTCGACGCCGATGTCGGCGCCAGCGCGGCCGCGCGCGAGCGGGATGCCAAGCCCGCCAGCGATTCCCGTCTCATCGACCTTCGAACCGTCGGGCAGTCCGAAGGGAAGAGTGCGTCGACGAATACCAGCGCGCAGAGGAATGTCGCTCCCGAAGAGGCGCGGTCCCTTGACCTCGGCGCCCACAGACAGGTTCCACACGTCGAACGTCGGAACTCCGGTCACCGACAGGTCGCTTACGCGGCTCCACCCCTCCCAGTCGGCGCGCGCAGCCAGCGTCGCCCCGGCGATCCCGCTGAACAGCACCGCGCCACCCGCGCGCGCCGGATACTTTCCGCGCGTGACCGCGGTGTCGCCTCGCCACGATGTCACCGTGCCGCCGAAGCGGGCGGACGCCGCGACGCCAAGCGCAGGCGCGGGGCGCCAATCAACGCCGATGCTCGCCCCCTTGCCGGAGAAGCTGAACTGCTGCTCCTCCCGGACGGGAACGAATCGCGCGGTGTCGGCGAAGACCAGATCGCGCCGCGACCGGCTCTCCCCCGACAGCGCATGGAAGGCGACTCCCAGTCGCAGCGCCGGACGAACCATGTACGCGGCGGCGAAGCGGATGTCGTTGAGCGCTCCGGTGGCGCGGAAAGCGGCCGTCGCCGTCGTTGTGTCGAGCCCCACCCCGACGACACTGTCCGACGTCGTCTGCCAACTGCGGTCGGCGAGCGTGGAGATCGACAGCCCGATCATGAGACGGTCGCGCACGATGACCGATGCGCCGACGACGGGGAAGCGCGTCACGAGCGCTCGCTCGGCCGTCTCGCCTGACGTGACGCGGCGAATCTCCGGCGAGTACTGGAAATAGACGCTCGGCCGGCCGAAGGCGAGGATCGACGCGGGGTTGAGCGGCGAGTGCGGGTCGAATTCGCCGAGCGCGCCGCCGGTTCCCTGCGCGCGGGCGCTCAACTGACCGGGAGGATACCCGAACCCCTGCGTGCTGAGCGTCCCCTGCGCGCGTGCTATCCAAGGGGCGAGTGGCAAAACGGCGATCACAGCGAGCGCCAGATAGAGTCTCTTCATTATGGCAGCCCGAAGCCCGCGCGTGGGACGTAGCTCAGTTGAAGGCGTGGCCGCAGTGTGGGATCGGCCGCCTCGGTGGAGAAGAAGAACACGATTCCCGCCCCACTTCCCTCATCGGCGGCTTGGAGGAGGAGGGCCCGCGTCGGCCCATCGTCACCCTGGGCGCGCCACGCCCGCAAGACCCCCGCGAGCTCGATGCGCGTGGTGCCGCTGTCGGCCAGCGCGACGGTGATCGTCGGTGGGCCAAACGATTGCTCGGCGAGGAGGAGCGCCGCCTTGCCAGGCTCAGGGTCGAGCAGACGGCCCGCCAGCACGATCCGCGTAACGATGCGCAGCGAATCGGCGGGGGCGAAGCCCCGGTTTGGAGCCTGCGTCAGCAAGAGCGTCGCGCGAACGACCGTCGTGGAGTCGAGAATCCGCGAGGGAATGTCAAAGCGGAGATACGTCCGGCGCCCCGGGAGGCCACCAATGGCGAGCAGCGCCGGGCTTCCGACGGACGGCTGCGCGATCACCACCTGGTAGTCATTGTACTGGACGTCGGTGACGTTTGGCGGCTCCGGCGTGTTCACCGACACAGTCACTGTCTGTGTGTCGGTTGATACAGCCCGCGCGAGGTAGCTCAGGCGCGGCGGGAGCCCACCGTCGCTGGACACGATGCGTATCGCGACGCTCGAGTCGCTGCGGATGGCGATGCCTAGCCGCACCCGCTCCGCCGCGAGGACGCGGGCGAGAACGAAGCTCGCCGGCACGGAGATCCGCACGCTGTCAGCCACCGAATCCCTCGGGAGCGTGCGCGTGGACAGGAGCCGCTCCGGGGTGAACAGGGTGCGGACCACCGCCGTGTCCGGATCGGTCGCCGGCGCGTCGATGTCGTACACCTCGAACGTCACGGAGTCCTTGACCAGCGTCGTGTCGGCGATCGAGAATGCCACGCTCGCCGTATCGATCTCCACGATGCGCTTGCTGTCGATGTCGCCGGCGCCCGCGGTGATGTGCTGATGGAGCGAATCGAAACGGAGCGCCGCCGCGGTCACCAGCGTGTCGCCGCGCCGCGCGAGCAGGATCAAGGGCTCCCCGCCGAACGGAGGATACGCGAACAGCGTAGTGTCCAGCGACACCGGCGAGATAATAGTGTCGCGCACCTCGAGAACCTGCTCGGGACAGAGCGCCGGACACGCAGCCCCGCCGCCGAGATCCTCCTGGCAGCCGCCAAGCAGCGCGGCGGCAGCGAGGCCGAGCGCAAGAACACCGAGAAGCTTGTACAGTCCCGCGCTGATGCGCGGGACGCATTCAGGCAAGTCGAACACAACGCCCATCCACGTCGAAGCTGTCAACGATCGCCATGATGACCGCATCCACCGGCCGGTCTTTCGTCACCGCAGTCTGCCGCGCCGAGCTACCCGTCGCGTACAGAATCACCTCACCCAGCCCCGCACCGACACTGTCCACCGCCACCACGTACCCTCCCTCCAGCTCGAGAGTCGTCGTCAGGTTCTCGACTACGAGCAGCTTGAGTGACTCCAGCGAGGGGTCCTTACGCGTCGACACGACGGTGCCGACAATACGCCCGAGTTTCACGCGCGATGCTCCAGGGACCGCGGGGTGAAAGGGTGCGGCAGGAGCTCGGCGAGCGTCCACTCCGCCGCCGAGCCACCGCGCGTTCGGCTCACGACGCGCAGGCCCGGCGCGAACTCGACCAGCGCCTGACGACACATTCCACACGGCGGTGTAGGATCATGGGCCTCGGTTGCAATCATCAGCAGATGAAACGAGCGGACGCCGCGTGCCACCGCCACCGCCAGCGCGCCTCGCTCGGCGCACATCCCCGCGGGGTAGGCCGAGCTCTCGACGTTGCATCCCAAGTGCATCGAGCCATCCGCCCCGGCGAGCACGGCGCCGACTCGGAAGCCCGAGTAGGGGGCGTACGCCCGCTCCATCACCGCGACCGCCTCCCGCCACAGCGACTCCAGCTCAGCCGGTCCCGTCACCGTCACGCGCCGACGAGCCGCGGCAGGAACGATGTGCCGCGCCCACGGTAGCCAGACCCTAGCCATTCGGCAACCGTCGCGCCGAGGTCGGCGAACGTCTCGCGGTCGCCGAGCGCCACGGGCCGAGCGCACGCGCCGAGCGCGAGTAGCGGCACGCGCTCGCGCGAGTGGTCCGTGGACGGCGTAGTCGGATCGTTACCGTGATCGGCGGTCAAAAGGAACAGATCGTCCTCGTGAAGGTCGGAGAGCAGCGTGGGAAGCGCGCGATCGAATTCGCGAAGCCCCTCATAGAACCCCGCAACATCGTTCCGGTGCCCCCAGGCTTGATCGAAATCTACTAGGTTGGCGAAGAGCAACCCACCGTCCATGCCGGCCAATGTCCTCCGGATGGCTGCGATCCCCGCTGCATTGTTAGCGGTATGCTCCGATTCGATCCCGCGGCCCGCGAACAGGTCACCCACCTTACCCACTCCGCGCCGTGGGACGCCGGCGGCGGCGAGCGCGTCCAACAGCGTTTCACCGGGAGGGGCGACCGAGAAGTCCTTCCGGCGTTCCGTGCGGGTGTAGCCCCCAGGCGGGCCGGCGAACGGCCGGGCGATCACGCGCGCCACGTCGTGCGGCGCGACGAGCATCTCGCGCGCAATCCCGCAGGCTCGGTAGAGCTCGGCCAGCGGAACGAACGCCTCATGCGCCGCGACCTGAAAGACCGAGTCCGCCGAGGTATGGAGAATCCACGCCCCAGTGCGCTCATGCTCTGCCCCGAACCGCGCGATCACCTCGGTGCCACTCGCGACGACGTTACCGATCACGCCTCGCCCGGTTCGCCGGGCGAACTCCGCCACCAGCTCGTCGGGGAATCCGAAAGGGTATGTGGGAAAGGGGCGCTCGAGGTGCAAGCCGGCCATCTCCCAGTGACCGGTAGTGCTGTCCTTCCCCGGGCTCCGCGGCCGCATGCAACCCCACGCACCGTCCGGCTCCGGGACCGGCGCTACCCCGCGTAGCGGCTTGATGCGCCCGAGTCCCGCCCGCTCGAGGTTCGGGAGGTCGAGCCCTCCGACCGCCAACGCGATGTTGCCGAGCGTGTCGGCCCCCGCGTCACCATACGCCGCCGCGTCAGGCGCCTCGCCGATGCCGACCCCGTCGAGGACGACAATGATCGCGCGACGCTTCAAGCCCTAGCCGCTTCGGTGAGGGGGGGGAGCTCATGGTAAATACGCTCGAGCCGGCCGCGCAGCCCGGTGAGAAGCTCGTACGGGGAAAGCTCGGCCTCACGGGCGACGGTCTCCACCTCGAGCAAGTCGTCACCGTCACGCCCGATCAGAGTGACGACGTCGCCGACCTCGCACGGCACGCCGGTGACGTCGAGCATCGTCATGTCCATCGTCACCAACCCCGCGATCGGAACGCGAGTTCCATGCAGTAGCGCCGTCCCGCGGTTGCCGAGCGCATACCGGTACCCGTCCGCGTAGCCGATGGGGAGCGTCGCGATGCGCCGGTCGCCGACAGCGCGATAGGTCGCCGAATAGCTTACAGTCTCGCCGTCACGCACCGTCCGCAGGTCCACGACGCGAGCACGAACGTGCACGACCACGCCGGCCCGCAATTCAGCGCCGACGCCGCTCCCGACCCCGTACAGAAAGACTCCGGGACGGACGAGGTCCCATGAGCTCCCATGCCGGCGCGTGATCGCAGGACCATTCTCGGCGTGAAGGAGCTTGGGCCGCACCGGTAGCGTCGCGACGGCATTGCAGAAGCGGCGCTCTTGCAGTTCAGCCGAACCGTCGTTTCGATCGGCGGAATGGAAGTGCGTGAAGGCGCCCTCAGGCGGGTGCGCCGCGATGAGGTCGCGGAGCATGGCGATCTCGTCCCACCGGACGCCTGCGCGGCTCATCCCTGTGTCGATCGCGAGGTGCCAGGCGCCGCCGAGCCGGGTCCAGCGAGCGATTGCCTCCGGCCGGGCAAGAGCGGGCGTAAGGGAGGCCTGCGACGCCACGGTGAGGTC